>NZ_JADQBY010000024.1:23303-57421 GCF_016278385.1 Methanolobus sp. | reverse complement strand
TTGACAGGTATGTCAAGGTTATGCTTGTTGTCAAAATGAGGAATTCTACAGAGCCCAAATTCAATGATTTCATAAGTAAACCTGTTTTTCAGCTGATTTTAGCTGGTCAGGACATGACAGAACAATATATAAACTTTATCATTTTATTGTGTAATGATGGAAAAAATAATAGTCTGGCACGGATATTCATTTGTTGTATTTATAAAAGACAACTGCGGATGTAAAAAATAATGTGGCGGATGTAGATGTCTGAGAACCTCGTAGAATATTCAAAATGTACAAAAAGCCAGATTACAAATAGAAATAAGTGACAATTAATCGAAACTGTAAAATATACTACCTTTATACTAGCAGACATACTTAAGTTAAAAGCTGTAAACATTTGTTCAGATAATTCAGACAATCATTGATTGCCTGAGAACTCATTCATACTATAGTTCATAATAATTCATAAATTTATAATCACATTTATCAGGTTGACACAAAATGAAAATCAGCAAACCACGAGGCACCCGTGATTTCCTCCCTGAGGATACAAAGAAGAGAAGATATGTCGAGAGCATATTGCGTCAGGTCGTTAAGAACTGGGGATTCAATGAGATAATTACTCCCACATTTGAGAATCTGGAACTTTTCACACTTAAATCTGGTGAAGGGATAGTAGGAGAACTTTACAATTTCAAAGACAAAGGTGACAGGGAAATGACTCTGCGCCCGGAACTGACGGCTCCGGTCATGAGGATGTACGTCAACGAGATGCAGGCATACCAGCAGCCATTGAAGCTATTCTATTTTGAGAACTGCTTCCGGTATGAGAGACCCCAGAAAGGACGTTTTAGAGAGTTCTGGCAGTTCGGTGTGGAGCTTATTGGTAGCAAGAGAGCTGATGCTGATGCTGAGGCAATTGCACTGGCAAGCGAGATGCTAAAATCAGTTGGGATCAAAGGTGACCTTCACGTCAATAATCTGGGGGTCATCAGGCACCTTCTTAGCGTTCTGGAAACAGAGCACCAGAGTAAGATAATGAGGCTTGTTGACAAAAAAGATGATACAGGACTCAATGACTTCCTTGAAGATATCAATGCACCTGCCGACCTGCGGATGAAACTTCTTGAACTGATCTGTCTGACAGGCGAAGGGGCAGTTACAAAGGCACGGGAACTGGTGGGCAACATTCCTGAAATAGAAACCTTCCAGGAACTTCTTACACTTCTGGATACCTACGGCGTAGAGTATACTATTAATTTTGGGATCGCCAGGGGACTTGACTACTACACCGGTACGGTTTTTGAGATATATGCAGAAGGGCTTGGTGCCCAGAATCAGGTTTGTGGTGGAGGTTCATACCAGCTGATCCAGCTCTTTGGTGGGGGAGATGTTCCATCCACAGGATTTGGTCTTGGTTTTGACAGGATAATGGAAGTCTGTGAACTGGAAGCACCTGACGATAAGCCGGTTGTAATCATCGCCAAGGACAGTACCCGTCTGGATGCTGTAAAGGTTGCAACGAAACTCCGTCTTCACATGCCGGTATACAATGATCTTATGAAGAGGAACTTCAAAGCTCAGCTCTCCCATGCAAATAATATCGGTGCCAGACACGTGGTTATAATCGGTGAACAGGAAGTTGAAGCCGAAAAGGTCACTTTGAAGGATATGAGCAGTGGTGAGCAGGAACTCCTGACCATCGATGAGGTAATTGAAAAACTCACATGTAAATGATGAAAAAATACCTGCACAGAATACTGAATGATGAAAGGGCAGCAGATGCCCTACCCATGAGAATGGTGGTTGCGGTTATAGCCATAGCAGCACTGCTACTTCTGCTTTCCAGTGGGATTCATTCACTTCTTGAGAATGAGGAAAGCTACGCTGTCAAAGCTGTTATTTCTAATATCGGGTCGCATGCCGAGCAGATGTCATCAAAGGGTGCCGGTAGTATTATTGCACTGGATGTAGATATTCCTTCCAATACTAAACTGGTAATGGGTGCAATACCTGGGCAGGAAAATAACTGGCCTTCTGACTCCCAAAACTACTATTTTGAGATCGACGATAAGCAGACAATAGGTGAGTCTGCTGCATTTTATTCTAATGCTTCACTTAACGGTTGTTTTATCCTCTATCCGGGTTCTCACACAATAACCATGGAAAGTGTTCGCGATCAAAATGGAAAAATTTTTATTGTACTTAGTAATTAGTCACATCCGTAATGAAAAAACGGATAAAAGTTGAAATAGCATCTTTTTCACGGGAGAATGCTGTTTCACAAAAAAACGGTTCAGGTACTTTCAGGTACCTGTTAAATAATACTGATGCCTGGGTTGACCTGATTCTGTCAAAGACGGCACTCATTCTTGCAACTGTGATCATACTTGCTGCAGTATACGGTCTGGCAGGTAGTTCATCTGACCTGGTCAAAAAAGATGAATTGGAAGTAATTGCTATTGACCTTGCATCAAATATTGATGCTGCAGGAAGTATACATTCGATCACTAGGGACGGTGTGAAAACATACAGCTTTGATGCATATTCAGGGCAGCTTATTGATTATGATAAGATGGATATCTCAGTTTCCGGTGAGTATGTTGTTTGCACCTTTGCAGATAACGGGCACAACATTTCTGCTGCCCGGCAATTAAGCTACAAAACTCTTCCTTTCAGTCCAATTCAGCTCAGAATTCTGCTCAACGGGCAATTAGGTGCTAATGGAGATCGTAGCCATCCTGTTAATTCAGTATTCCCCTACACTGATATTACTGAATATCTGGCAATTACGGCAACAGAAGAATTCTATTTGAACACCAGTAAGGAAGTCCGTATTGAAAGGGCATCGGTGTTCGTTACAGATGGAAGTGAGGTGAATGAACTTGAATATGTCCTCGTTTATCAGTGATGATAGTGCTTTTCTTGAACCTAACAACGATATAATAGCAACTGCAATGGTCGTTATTGGATTTGTGGTATTTGCGGCTATCCTGTCAAAGACATTTATTGCATTCAATGATAATTCTCAAGCTCTTGAGAGCTATGAGCAGGCTGCCATGATGGCAAAGGATATTGCATCCTCCCCCTCTTTTCAGGGAAGCAGACCTGAACTGATTTCTGCTGAAGAACTTGACCGAATAGTTGATCCTTCGGCAGACAAAGAACGCTACATGTTCTTTCAGCGTTTTTCTCCAAATCTGGATTTTTATGTTGAAGCAGTAACCGATGATGGAAACTACCAGTGGACAATTGCAGAAGGAACAGTTTCCCGGGATGGCAGGGATGTTATTGCATCATCCATCCCGGTTGTCATAGAACTTGGAAGCAGTGCAAGGTGTGTTCCCGGAACCATCACTGTGAAGATCATGCAGAACAGGTGGGAGTGAAACTAGCGATAAGGTAAAAAACGGAGCGAATTATGAGACTATTGAGACCAGCAAAACAATCTGCACTCATCGGTAAAAGAATCAATTCGACAGAGATATTCAGGGATGAGAAAGCATTCTCATCTAGTATTGATGCTATTATTTTCCTTGTACTTATCTCAATTTCCGCAGTGATTCTTATGCCGACACTTACAGCAGATGAACAATATCGTTCAGCATCCTATACATCGGCACAGGATATGGGTACTTGCCTTATGAATACTATTATGGGTAGTACTGTGGACGAATTCGAATACACATTAAAGCCCACGGAGCTTGCAGGCATAGATGTGAACCTCTTAGAAAATTCCATCCTTGAAAATGCCGAAGAAACCATATTTACAAAGGAACAGCATCATCGTACATTTTCCGACCTGGTGGCAGAAAGTCTGGTACTGAGTCTGTATCAGGTGGATAATGGCACTGAAAAACCTCTTAATCCCATGACACAAATGCAAAGTATTGAAACTGAAAACCAGATAGAAGACCATCTTGAGAGAACTATTGGGCAGAGGTATAATTACAGATTTGAAGCCCACTGGCAGCCTGTTGCGGGATACCGGGTACAGAGCGATATAATAATCGGAGAAGAAGCACCTGTAAATGCTGTTAAACAAAAGGCAAGGATCACGTTACCACTTACCTTTTCTTTCACACGGGCTGAGATAGGTGAACCTTTTTCCGAAAACAGCATCGATGCTGCGATAAGTTCTCCAAATCCTGACAAAGAACTGCACGACATGTTCAACAACAGTATTGAGATTGCCTCAAAGGGTTCTTCAGTTATTCTCACAGAGATCGTATTCCCGTATGATTACTTATCTTCTATCAGTGGCACAGAGGTGTCGGTGAACAGTGAGCAATTGTCCTGTATTGCCGGTCCGGATGATACAACATACAGCAATCCTGTAATACAGAGTGCCCTTGGATGCATGAATTACACAAAGCAATTGTACGGGTTGAATGTAGAAGTTAACCCGGATGTTCAAAGCATCGGTTTAGATCTGGTGGAAAGTATGAATACATCAATAACAGATACGAATACGGAACAGATATCATCTCATATCAGGGATTACAGGGCCGATGAAATAAATCAGACTATTTCATTAATGTGTAACGCAACGGGTGGCAGCACAAGATTGGATCTTGCCAACACCCAGCTCGATGCAATATACAGGACAGCGAATCCGGCAGGTGCAGACATTGTACTCATGATATGGTAATATCTTAAAAATGGCTTTCACAGAAGCAATTCCATCAATCATAACATATATATTAGATGATGGTATTCATAGGAAGCACTTCGCCAATCACATTAACATATTATCAGATTGTCTCCCAAGTTCAACAATCTGGTAAATCAAGTATCTAAACCTATACATTAAATCGAATTTAACTTACAATTATCAGGAGGAAGCTTATGGCAAAAATGCATACCCGGAAGAAAGGTAAATCCGGCCCAACAAAACCACTTCGTACAGAAGCACCTGCATGGTCAACCATGACCAGCGACGAAGTGACAATTGTAGTAACAGACCTGTGGAAGCAGGGAATTAGCACAAGCGAGATTGGTATGGTACTCAGGGACAAATACGGAGTACCTGATGTTAAGATCGCAACCGGTAAAAAAATAACAAAGATTCTCAGAGAAAACGGTGAAAAATTCGCTGTACCTGAGGATCTCTACAACCTTATCGTTCAGGCAATCAGAATGAGGAAACACATGGGTTACAACCACAAGGATGTACACAACAAGCGTTCCCTTCAGAATACTGAAGCTAAGATAAGAAGATTGGTTAAATACTACCAGTCTACAAAGGTTCTCCCAGCTGACTGGAAGTACAAGCCAGAAACTGCTGAGATGCTGATTACTAGATAAACAAATTATAAATGTTTGGCCGCAAGGTCAAACACATATCTTTTTTTATTAGCAACCTTCCAAGCGTAGGCTATGGATGTATTTTTTGCGAGTTCTTATTGTTTCATTTTACTTTTTGAGTTTCTTCGTGTTCTGATTTTAACTTGATCTTTCTTGTATGCATTCAATTTATCTTCATATCATGTTTTCAACATACTATTATCATTTGAAATTCAATATCTCATAATTATGATTCTTATTATATACTGTGCCATAGATATATTTATATAATATGTTTTGATAGTATTAATTATAGTCACAAAACCTATTATCTGGGTTTTGAAGACTGGTTGGTGGTACGATGTATTCATCGGAAAACTGCTGAAGTAAAAACAAATCAAAATAAACAGAACGTGGACAGACACCCTCTGTACTCACTCCCTAACATCATCTCTCCCACAAAAATGCTTTCATGTTCACGTTCTGTTCTTCAGCATATTTTGTTCCACATTCTTATCAAGGAGTTGCATTGCAACTCAGCATCTTATTTTGTTGGTGAAAAGTTGAATTGAAGACGTAATATGGGTAAATATTACTATCAATGGAAGACATTGACAGCAAGAAGTTCCTTTGAAGGGCATCCACTTCTCTTTTTAGATCCTAAAATAGCATTCAATTTTTTAACGACATCCGCTGCATTACTTCCGTAGATATCCACATCAATTGCCTGAGCTCATTCAAGGGTTAAAGGGGTACCACCAACCATTGTTTTCAGGGAATCATGAATGCCTGCTTCTGCTAGTTCTTTTTCAAGGGTCAACTGGTTGGTCATTGTTATTGACATCAATGCAGATGTAGCTACAACATCCGGGCATATAGCCATCGTTTTTTCGATGAAGGTCTCCACTGGTACATCTACACCAAGATTGATGACTTCGTATCCGTCTATCTGAAGGGATGTTGCAACGATGTCCTTACCAATTGAATGTATGTCTCCTTCAATAGTTCCAATAAGAATAGTGCCTTTATATTTCATGCCATAATCCGTGGCTTCTTTTGAGGGCATTAGTGTATTGATTCTGGCTTTCATAGCCTCAGCGGCTGCGATCATGTGGGGTAGGAACACTTTTCCGTCTTTGAACATTTCTTCTATCTTGATGATGCCCGCATAGAATCCCTCTTCAAGAACATACTCCAGTTCAATTCCTGCTTCAAGTGCTTCCATAGCAACACTCTGTGCCATGGTGTCATTAAGTGTCATAATAGCTTCTATCGCTCTTTTAATAATACTTTCTCTTGATAGCACTTGCAACCACTCTCCGGATTTCTATAAATGTTGCCTGTTTTTTGTAGCAGGTAATAAGTATCTGAATTCTTAGTTCTCTGATATATATTTTCTAAAACATGTTGTTGATGATAATTCACAAAGTAATCAGGAAGTGCATATATTATTTATTTCATTGTTATTATTCTGTAAATTCTAAAAATACAAATACACATGTTAATCGATAAAAACAAAAACTAGGTCCACTGTGGTGTGTGGGCCGAAATATCTTTATGATTGGCTGGTGCTTTGATATACAGGATGAATTATTGCTATTCTGTCCATCCAGTCACCTTTTTTAGAAACTAATAAGAGGAAAATATTTATTTAAAAAAGAGTTTGTGGAAAAGTCGCCAGACCTGGTAATCACATATCTATGGTTTATTGTCAGGACCTTTCCGCAAGTTTCAGGATTAATTATAGTCTTTTACAATCTGATTGAGCTTCTCACTGCAATCATGTATCAGGTGACTACCAGTTTAAACTCTTTCGCAAGCATGTTCATAATTCCTGTATTTACTTGTTGACTTTAGTTCATCAAAGCCTCATTTATATATGGTACGTTTTTCAAACCATACAGGCTTTGTCTCGCATCCTTGAAATAGAATCTTTCCTGTAGGAAATCCTCGTCCTTTAGTCTGTTAAGTGCATACCTGATGGTGCGTGGTGAGAGGTAACTTTGCTCAGCTATCTCCTTTTGCGTCAGGAGGCCTCCGTATTCAAGCACCTTAAAGACGAGTTTTGCTGAAGGTGGCAGTCCTTCAATTGTTTTTCTCAGGTGTTTGTCTTTCGATGATTCTGCGTTTTTCTTTATGTGTATTTTTTCTACGTAGCTATCAACAAAAACGATCCCTCATATTCATCACTCCTTTTTATAAATTTAATGTATAAGTTCCCATGAGCATTTATGGCAAGATATTTTCACTATTGTAAATTCACGATTGTGAATTGTGCTTATAATTTATATACATTTTGATACTTGTAGGTGAGAACTCTCTCTTTAGGATAATCGAAAGATCCCCGGAGTTCTTCAAAAACGAAGCAACATCAGGTGAACGTTTCAGGGATACCATTCAGCGCGCAGGCTATGAGGGATTCAAGACCATTGTGTTGAAGTACATGTTCCTGCATCAGTAGTATATATCTGTGCTGCAGGTTATTTTTATATTATATAGTGTCCATTTATAATATACATATTCGATCCAATTAACAGGAAAACAAATTATGCCAGAACAAAACGCGGAATTAAAAAAAGAGGTATATCAATTAGCTGAAGGGTATAGTGACAGTTCTCCGCAGGAAATTCTTGAGTATGCTCTCAACAGATTTGGAAGTGGTATTACCATTGCATTCAGTGGTGCCGAGGATGTGGTGCTTATTGATATGGCAACAAAGATCAGGCAGGATGTGAGTGTCTTCTCTCTGGATACAGGTCGTCTGCACCCGGAAACATACAAATATTTTGATGTGGTGCGTAATCATTATGATATTCCACTGGAGATTTTCTTTGCCAACAGGGATAAGACTGAGGAACTGGTCCTGAAAAAGGGTATGTTCTCATTTTACAGGGATGGGCATGGTGAGTGTTGTGATGTCAGGAAGGTCGATCCTCTCAGACGCTCACTGGGCACTAGAGCTGCATGGATAACAGGCCAGCGTAAGGATCAGAGTCCTAACACACGTGCGGCTGTTCCTGTGGTCGAGGTCGATTCTGCTTTTGGTGATGGGACACTCATAAAGTTCAATCCTCTGGCAAACTGGACCTCCAAACAGGTATGGGAATACATCATGAAAAATGATGTTCCATACAATGAGCTTCATGAGAAGGGGTATGTCAGCATTGGCTGTGAACCATGTACCAAACCTGTTCTGCCGGGACAGCATGAGCGTGAAGGACGTTGGTGGTGGGAAGAGGCTACCAAGAAAGAATGCGGTATTCACTCTGGAACTATAAGGCCTCAGGTTTGACAGAAAGGAAAGGACTCGTCGGTAATGATTTATCTTACGATAAAGGCCTTGTCCTAAAAAGGTACCATTCCCATTATCGCATATAGGTGCCGGATTTTTCTGACTTCTCGATTTATGTTCGTTGTGAATTACTGGCAAAAGTGTTCAAGGAAATCTGAATGTATCATTTCTAATGATCGTCATTCTCAATTTCAGAAAGGTACTCCTCATTAAACATTTTTGCCATGAGCACTACGTATGATATTAACAGGGGTCCTATCACAATTCCCAGCAGACCGAAGAGGTTTAGTCCGATTATAACTCCAATAATTGATTCAAGGGGATGGATGCTTCCTACCTTGTTTTGTATTGCTGGTCTTAGTAAATTATCGACGGAACTGAGGATAATTCCTCCTACTAGAATTCCCACGGCTATGAAATAATCCTGCTGGATCAACTGGATTATCACGGCAGGTATCCATATTAGTGTTGCACCTACTGCTGGAAGGAATGACAGGAATACTGCAACAAATCCCCAAAGGAATGCTCCCTCAACGCCAAGCAAAAGAAAAGTAATGGTAAGCAACGATCCTTGTACAAGGGCAATTATTCCAGAACTTATCAGTGTCGCATTTACAATCGACTTGAATTCGTTCTGAAGTATATCTCTGTTCTTCTTGCTAAAAGGTATTGCTTTTTTGAATTTCTCCGAAGAATGTGTTCCTACTTCTACAAGCAGATAGTACAGGAGAAAATACATAATTATAAATTCTATAATCCTTTGTCCTAGGCTTTGTATAGCATTAACAAGCATGATACTAAAGAAATTTGCTGCTGCTGCTACTACTTCTGTAATTTTATCCCGTATACTGATCTCAACTGGGAGCTTATCAAGGGGCAACTGGTTGATGTAAAGGCTGGCAGAGTCTAAATATTGAAGGATAGAACTTGTGTCAAAAAGGATGCTCTGCATCTGGAAAATTACAATTGTTATGAGTATGTACAGAGGTATTATTATCAAAATGATCGTAAGTACTATTATTCCAAAGGCTGCAATACTTCGATTTACCTTCAACCTGCTTGTCATGTAAATGTAGAGAGGCTTGAAAACCACGTACAGGATAAACGCCCCAAAAAAAGCATTAATATATGGGTATAGTGCATAGATAAGTACTGCTGCCAGTAAACCAAGTATCAGTAATGCTTGAGGCATCTTACTTGAACTATTCATTACTTCTCTCATGATTGTTCATTGTATTTAAGGATTTTATCTGATTTGTACTATACGAGTACTGGTTTAAAAACATCTAAATGCTATTAGGCATAATTCTAAATGATGGTAGCAGAGAGTACATCGTTTTTCAGAAAAATCCTTGATAAGTGGATAGAAGATGATGGTATCACGAATAGTGCAGCTCTTTCTTTCCATGCAATAATAGGCCTGCCTGCTCTTCTTCTCTTTGCTCTGTTCATAGGTAGTATCTTCCTGAAACAACAGATTATCGAGGCTGCCATAATTACGGACGTATCCTTATTTGCAGATGATTTTGTAATAAAAGCGTTAAATTCTCTCTTTACTCAGCTTTCTGTAAATACATCTTTTAATTTAAGTATTATCATAAGTTTCTTTATTTATATATGGAGTGCTGGCAATATTTTTCATCAGCTCCAGAAAATGATCAATAAAATGTGGGGTACAAAGCCATCCAGCAGAAGCTGGCTCCATCAGCTTGTACTCAACAGGTTTTCAGCCTTTGTTGCAGCCTTTGTCTTTGGACTGCTTGTTCCGATAAGCACTTTATTTGAAGTTGTATTCTTCGTTATATCTGACAACTTGCAAGTAGTATTTTCAATTCCCACAGTTCTTGTTGAGCTTACAAGCTTTGGAATTAATTTCCTCACTCTGATTGCACTTTTTATGTATATATTCAGGGTGCTTCCTGAAGCCACACCTGATCTAAAGCATGCATTTATAGGTGCTTTACTGACTGTTATTCTACTTACGATGGGAAAATATATCATAGGTGTCTATCTATTTTACAGCAACATTACAACAGTATATGGTACAATAGGTTCCATACTTGTTGTTTTTATGTGGATATACATGTCTTCCATCATCGTTACTTTCATGGCAGAATTTATGGGTGTATATTCAGAATCAGTGTGATTGGGCTCGTATGTTATATATTATATATATATCCAATAATATATCCTCATACATATGTGCTTGTGTATCCACATTATGTGCTATCTTAGCTGGCTTGGTACGATTGTTTGCCTTTATGGTAATGATTGCAGTTTTCTGGTTACTTCTATGTTTGTCGCTTAAAGATCTATTTATTTCAAATCCTCAATTATGCTATTTTATGATAAATCATATTTGTATTATCTGTATGTTTTTGTAATGATATCCCATGTATGAATAATACATATATCTAATATTCAGTATGAATGTGTAATTGGATATGGGTTTATGAATTGGGAGCAGGTCGACTGGAAAAAACTTCTTATTTCAATTGCAATATGTCAGTTTACGGGTATATTGGGCGGATTATTTACTTATAGTGCTATTCCTTCATGGTATGTTTCACTTACAAAACCATCTTTTGTCCCACCGAACTGGAGCTTTTCAATTGTATGGCCTTTGCTTAATCTTTTAATGGGTATTGCACTCTATATTATCTGGAAAAAAGGCTTGCATTCTTCGGGAATCAAAACTGCATTATCGGCATTTACTGGCCAATTACTTCTAAATTTTCTCTGGTCACTTTTTGTTTTTTGGACTGCAATCTCCTTTGCTGGGTATTATTGAAATAGTATTTTTGTGGCTGGCTATTGCGTTGACAATTGTATTATTTTACAGAATATCAAGGATTGCAGGTTTTCTTCTTGTGCCATATCTTTTATGGGTATCCTTCGCATTCTGGCTCAATTATTCAATATGGGTATTGAATTCCTGAATAACATATGGTTTCTTTCTATACAGGGTATGCCTTCTTATGATGTTTAATCATACATGTAATATTTGTATGATTTTTACTGACGAGTTTAAAGCATATTTATGCAGACATAGTTTACTATGAATCAGATGATGAGTAAATCCCAAATTATCTCAACAAAGAATTCTGGGGGTGCGATAGTTGCTCCGCAGGTAAATGAGGGTCAGCATTTTTGAAATGCTGTTCCTCTTTTGTCCTTACAGTATCTCTCTAAGGCCATTAGCTGCAGTATAGACGCTTCCGATACCACCAATAAAATTTGCAATACGTACTGTTTCCATGATTTCCTCTTTTGTTGCACCTGCTTCCATTGCCTGCATCGCAAGAACTTTTACACCATCTTCTGCACCGTGGTCTGCATCAAGTGCCAGGGCTATGAGGAATTTGTACTTCATTGGTATGCTACCTTCAGAAAGTGCGTTCTCGCGTACTCCTTCTATAATATTGAAAAATTGACTGTCTTTTTCCTGTATGATATTCAGTGGGTGTCCTTCCATGTTCTCATCTCCTTTCTTCTCAGATAACTAATATTCTGAATCTGATACTGTTATATAATAATGTGGTTGTATGATATTTTATTGTTTACATTTGTTTTTTTATTATTTCTTCTGTTCCGGTTTCAAAAACCTTAAATATGACCTTGGTCATTTATGACTGCGGTCATATTTGGTCTATATCAGTATGTATCACAAACGAGGTAGCATGTCCCTGCGAGAAAAAAAGAAACAGGATACAAGAAATCGTATATTTGAAGTATCCGGCAAATTGTTCAAGGATAAAGGCTTTGAAAATACCACAGTTGATGAGATCACTAAAGAAGCTGGTATAGCTAAAGGTACTTTTTTTAATTATTTTCCTACTAAAGAGTCACTTTTGTGTTATTTCAAAGAGCATAAAGAAGCGTTTATCTTCAGCATAATGGAAAATCAAATGTCTTTAAATGCTCCTGTAAAAGAGAAAATAAAGAATTTCCTTGTTCTGGTTGCAGAGTACTATGAAAAGGACAAGGAGCTTCTGAAATTGTTATTCTTTGAGCACAAACGATTAATTATGAGCTCTGATCAGCAGTCAACCGAGAAAAAACAAAGACATCAAAGGCAAGAGCGTTTTATCAATATGCTCTCTGTTTTTCTCAGGGAAGGTGTGGATAAGGGAGAAATTAAGAAGGGAATAGACCTGAAAATAGCATCAGAATCCTTGAATGCCATTTATTTTCACTCACTTATTATATGGCTCCATTCTGATACGGACTCCTCCTTTTCTAGGGATATGTCAGCAAAGATCGATATAATATTCGAAGGCATCGGTGTATGAAAAATGTATGCAATTGCAGTTGAGAATCTAGTTAAGAAATTCGGTGATTTTACCGCCGTGAACAACCTCTCGTTCGAAATAAAGCGTGGGGAGGTATTTGGTCTTCTTGGTCCAAACGGAGCTGGGAAGACCACAACCATGTCCATGCTTTCAACCATGCTAAAACCAACATCTGGAAAAGCATCTGTCAATGGATTTGATATCCGGACAAATGAAGATGATGTACGCAAATCTATAGGCATAGTCTTCCAGGACCAGAGTCTGGATGAGGAACTTACGGCCTACGAGAACATGGATTTTCATGGAAGGCTCTATCGTATTCCCAAGGACACAAGGCAAAAAAAGATAGCAGAACTCCTGAAACTGGTGGAACTGGATGATAAAAAGGACAATCTGGTGAAAACATATTCCGGTGGTATGAGGCGCCGTCTGGAGATTGCAAGGGGTTTGTTGCATGAGCCGAAAGTACTGTTCCTGGACGAACCCACTCTTGGACTTGATCCGCAGACAAGAAATCACCTGTGGGATTACATAGCGAAACTGAATCAGGAAAAAGGCATTACAATAATCCTCACCACACATTATATGGAAGAAGCAGACAAACTCTGCCAAAGGATAGCTATAATAGACAAAGGTGAGATAATAGCCCTGGATACATCTGAAAAACTTAAAAATGATATTGGTGGTGATGTTATTACTATCGTTTCTTCAGGACGGGATAACCTGTATTCGGCTATCGAATCCCTGCCTGCTATTAAGAATATCGAACTTCATGATTCATCCATCACAATTGGCTTGCAAAATGCAGAAAAGCACGTTGCACAAATCGTCAACATAGCATCTGAAAATGGTATTCCTATTGATTCTCTGTCAATTCATAAACCAACTCTTGAAGATGTATTCCTGCACTTCACAGGAAGGACCATCAGGGAAGAGGAAGCCAGTACCAAAGACAAGATGCGTATGATGCTAAAGGCAAGGAGGTGATTGGGTGGATATAGTTTACACTATCTGGTTAAGGAATGTAAAGAGGTATCTCCGGTCAAAAAGCAGGATGGTAGGTAGCCTCGGTATGCCACTATTCCTTCTGTTAGTCCTTGGATTTGGCCTGAATTCCGTAGTTGCCATTCCGGGTATGGAGCAGGGATATATTGGCTTCATAATGCCTGGGATCATTTCCATGAGCGTTCTTTTCACTTCTGTGTTTGCAGGAATACAGGTAATATGGGACAAACAATTCGGTTTTCTGAAAGAAACGCTGGTAGCTCCGGTATCAAGACTTGAAATAATGCTTGGACAAACCTTAGGAGGCGCTACTACTGCTGTTATACAGGGATTCATAATACTGGTCCTTTCATTATTCCTGGGTCTTGACATAAGCAGTATTTCTGGATTTGGCATAGCTGTTATCTTCATGCTGCTCATTGGGGTTTCCTTTACAGCTTTCGGTATTGCTATAGCTTCAAGAATGGATGATATGCACGGTTTCCAGCTTATAATGAACTTTGTCATCTTCCCGATATTCGGATTGTCCGGTGCATTATTCCCTATCGACAGCCTGCCGGCAGGAGTTCGGTTCCTTACACTACTGGACCCTCTTACGTATGGGGTTGAAGGCATCAGGTATGGTCTTCTTGGCAGTTCCCAGATAGACCCTGGAATAAGCTTTGCAGTCCTGTCAGGATTCACAGTTCTGATGGTGGTGGTAGGCTCCTATCTGTTCAGAAAAATAAGTGTCTGATAATAAACATTAATCTCCACTGTAAACCAACGGTTGTTATACCATTAATATATAAATTTGCAGAAAAAAGTAGGATATTTTGTATACTGGCTATATCATCTGTTTTCCTTCTTTTTTCTGCGTGTTCTGTTTCTTTATTCTCTTAGTTAGAATTAGTAGCAATATGCATAAAGTTTACACCGCTTACTCCATTGTCAGTGCCAACTAGTACATCTCCATCGTTACTACTTTCGGAATGTTCGGTTGTGTTATTTCATTTAAGATCTAATCTGTGTGGAGTTACTTTCCTGTTTAAGTTGGGGGAAAATTTTATAACTGTAGGACTGCATTATTTTTTTGATAGTAGTAACTTGATAAGAATCATGACTTTTGTGGTATTCTGGTTATACTTATATAAACTAATATCACAAAATTTGATTAATTGAATTGTTGGAAGTTAACCGATGAAAAAAATACTATTGCTCAATTTTAGTAAAAAAAAGGATTACAGTCTCAAATCTAAACTTGAAGAAATGGGCTATTCAGTATCTTCATTATCAATATCTGACATTATAAGTCCTTCCAATATATCTGTTAAAAAAACAGACATTATTTTCTATTCATATGATGGGATGGAATTTGATAATTTCTCTAACTCTGTTTTAAATTCATTGAATGTTGCTCATTTTGTTTTTGTAGTAAACAAATGTAGTATGGCCCTATTCCGTAATGTGTCTCAATTCGCCAATTCCTGGTATCTCAAGGAGCCATTTGAAAAGAGTGAACTTGATTTTACGATACGTATGGTATCTTCTATCTCGTCAATGAAAATTAACAAGGATGAACAGAAGATGTTTAGCAGTTCAGTAAATGATAGTGCTTTTTTCGAAAACACAGATTTTTCCATACCGTATACTGGCAGAATAGATTATGATCATTCCACTAAAGAAATCTATGAAACAGATGCTTTGCTTGCTATTCAAAGAAAAGTACTGGATATAACTTACAATCATGCTCCTACTTTGATACTGATATTCGATCAAAGTCTTAGGGTGGAGAAAATCAACAGGATATGTGTCAAAACATTAGGGCAAAAATCTGCAGATAATCTTGGTTTTGCAGTGGGAGATGTTTTCTCATGTGTCAACTCATATAAAGGCGAAGGTTGCGGCACGAATGATAAATGTACGACATGCTCTGCCCTCAATATTGTTGCTGAGACATTCATAACAGGTGTTGACTGCCATAAGGTTGCAGGAAGTATGAATATCCTTGACAATGGCATTGTTTCAAGCCATGATTTCCTGATTTCAACTGCATACGTAGGTTTAGCGGATGACAAAAAAGTAATTTTATATCTTGATGATATCACCGAAAGCAAAAAAGCTGAAAGAACCTTAAAAGAAAATGAAGAGCGTATTCAAAGTCTATATGATAACATGCCCGGTGGGACAATAATCATCGGGAAGGACTATGTGATAGAGGATGTGAACCAACGGACCTGTGAAATCACCGGATACAAAAAAGAGGAACTTGTGGGGCAGTTATGCGATATCATATGTCCGAAAGGCTCATTGTCAAAAAAATGCCCTATATGGGTGGATGGTCTTGATGGGTTCCAGGGTATGGATACTGCAGTCAAATGCAAGAATGGTAGTAAGACCCCCATTCTGAAGAATACCAAGAAGATATTCATAGAAGGAAACCAGTACATTCTGGAAAACTTCCAGGATATATCTGAAAGAAAAGAATCTGAAGAAGCTATTCTTAATGCAAAGATAACTGCTGAAGAGGCGAACAGGACTAAAAGCGAGTTCCTTGCAACCATGAGCCATGAACTTCGTACACCCCTCAATGCTGTAATTGGTTATTCTGATCTTTTACTTGAAGATACCTTTGGTGAGCCTAATGCACAACAACGAAGATCCCTTGAACATATCTCAAATAGTGGGAAGCATCTATTGAACTTGATAAATGATATTCTTGATATCTCAAAGGTTGAATCAGGAAAAATGGAGTTGAATTATGAGGAATTCCGTATAAAGGATATTTTTGCTAATGTCCTGAATATTGTCTCTCCACTCGCAAGAAAAAAGAACATAGAAGTTGAGATTTCTATTGCTTCTGAGAATTTATCATTGAATGCTGACAGGATTCGTTTTAAACAAATATTGTTTAATCTTGCCAGTAATGCAGTGAAATTTACTCCCGAAGGCGGGCATGTTATGTTGGAGGCTCATGAAAAGGATGGTAAGGGTGTATTCTCTGTATCAGATACCGGAATCGGTATTTCATCTGAGAACATTGGTAAGCTATTCCTCCCTTTCCAGCAAATAGATTCAACAATTTCGAGGATGCACAATGGTACTGGTCTTGGATTATCGCTTGTAAAAAAATTCATAGAGATGCATGGTGGGGATATATCAGTTGAGAGTGAAACTGATAAAGGAAGTCAATTCACTTTCATAATTCCTCTTGATGTGGCAACACATTGATTCCCTATTCATTGTATGTACTGGTTGCTAATTGAGTCAATATCAGTCATTGAGATAATTGCATATAATGATATAGTTCATTTACTGGAAAGATAAAAAGAATCTGCTTATTCTGCTTGAACTATAGAAATTCACAGGTATTAAATATATCATTTCAAGTCAGAAGTTCCTTGTCGAAGTTTTCGATAAGACCATTCATTTTATGGTACCATTGGTCAATTGTCTTTTTAATCATATCTTTGACCACAACAGGTTCAATAGCTACGTATTCATAGTAGTATCCGCCAATGGAAATTGATTTTGTTTCCCTGTATACAAGACCTGCAGAAATAAGATTTTGTAATGAACGATACGCTGTACTGCGTTCGCGTCCGAGTATCTCCCCCAGTTTTTCTGCTGTCATAGCACCGTGCTCAAGCAGTGTTTTATAGGCATTGATGTCAAGTTCTTTCAGGCCAAGAACACATTTTGCCATATCTTCACATTTACAATCTGCTCTCAGCATTTCAGGTATAGAACTCGCCATGTTTTTTCCTCACAATTTATAGAATACGTTTTGAAGGCTTTGTTGTGGAATTTGCGCAAAACCGACTAAGCTTTGCGTCAATTATATATATAGTTTGCCAGAATTTTCCATTCCTTGACAATAATACCTGAAGATGAACGTTCCAGTCTTCCGCTGGATACGGATGAGATACTATACCATCCAGATATGATACGTGCAAATGAGTGGATACTTTCTGAATATGAACCTCCTGCAAGGGATTTTTGTATATTTGTTCCATGTGCAAAGAAAAAACCCTATCATGAAAGTCCTTCCCATAAGATATTTGATAAGGTGATTTTTGGAGTGCTTGATGCTGAGCAGGTGCATGTTGTGGTTTTTGGGACATGTGGAATAACTCCCCGGGAACTTGATACTGAATATCCTTTTATGGATTACCAGTTCATGCTTGGTAAATGCAATGTAGCAAAAGTAAAGCGTGACTTCATTAAGATGGAAAGTCAGAGGCTCTCAGAGTATCTTGAAAAAACCCGGGACAACTATAAGCATCGTATTGCATATTGCATAGGTGACTTCCGAAAAGCTATGGAATTAGCAGTTGAAATGTCGGGCATTGAGGTAACAATAGTTCCAAAAGAAGAAACCATCAAATCACAAATTCAACCTAGCAAGAAATTTGTTTATGGAAGTCTTAATCAAGCCAGCTACCTTCAGGATTTTTCAGATGCAATTGTGTCGTGGGTGGGAAAATATATGCAAGCATCTGTTCTGGATGATGATAATAAATTGGATGATAACACCAATGACAATGATTGGTACCTATTTTAAAGAATGATAGAAAAGAAAGGTTAGTGGCTTATAGTGCCACTACTTAATCAAGGTATGGGGACTGTGCAAGCACAGACATGCCGTTGTCTGAAATATTAAGTACGCGGACTTCGTTTATTGTACCTGATCCTCGCATCTTCATAATGAAGATTGAGCGCTGAAGGTTATTTCCGGCAATAATGCGATCCAGTTTGATGACTGAGTCTGCACCATATTCTACCATTTCATCAAGTCCAAACATTGCTCCTACTGTTATAACAGATGTAACATCATGTTTGCGGAACACACCGAAAACATCGTCTATGAGTGTCCTTAATTTATAATTTGATTCAATGGCAAGGAATAGAGCTTCAACTGAGTCAATAAAGATACGTGTTGGCTGCAGATCCTCAATTTTGCTTTCAACTAGTTTCTTGAAGCTTTTGATAAGTTCTGATGGAGCAATTTCAACACTTTTCTGAAGGCGTAGGCTTGGATCTGTGATGTCAACAAAGGTTAACAGACCTTTTTCTACATATTCTTCAAGGTTCCAGTCGAAGGAAGTTTTCATTTCCCTTACAATAGACTTTGACTCTTCTGAAGTAATGATACACATTACTTTTTCACCATTTTTTGCTCCCTCTGCAATGAACTGCGTTCCAAATATCGTTTTACCTGTACCAGATTTTCCTGACACGACATTTGCAGTTCCTTTGAAGAATCCTCCACGCAACATCTCATCCAGTCCGGGTATTCCGGAATTCACTCTCTCTGATGGGTCGGCATCTCTCATATTAAACCACCTGTAAACGTCTTAAATTTAAATTGTATTCCCAAACTTCTTGTTCATACAACTATTATATTTAGTTTCAATAAAAAGTATACGATGCTTATTATTTGTACTTTTTCGAATACTGTTTATTATGTTATTCTAATATAAAAAATCACGTATTTAATTTATTCGCTTCAATTGTTTACTTTATCCAAGAGCTAAAAAGCAATTGGGCGTGAACTATTTGTATTATTGTAACCAAATTCAACTTATAAAAAAGATACAGGATGCTGTTTGTTCTATTCACGGGAGATAATTATGACATCAAGAACTGATTTAAACAGGGAAAAAAAAGAACTGCTGGAAGGAGTTATTTCTGGAAAAATATCTTTTCACAAGCTTGACAGTCTGACTGATAAGAAAACCGCTGTCATGATACGAAGATATGCTCTTGAAGAAAGCTCTGAATTTAAATTTGATCATATACAGAATTTTTCAATAGATGTAGTTGATGCAAGCAAACGAAATATAGAGAATATGATAGGTGTGATCCAGATTCCTCTTGGTATCGCTGGTCCCCTCAAAGTGAATGGTGAATTTGCAGATGCTACATTCCAATTACCATTGGCAACCACAGAAGGTGCTCTTGTTGCCAGTGTGAACCGGGGTTCTTCTGTCATCACAAAATCAGGCGGTGCAAATGCCCGTATATTTCAGGATGTCATGACAAGGGCTCCGGTATTCAGGCTCGAAAATGTAATCAGGGCAAAGGAATTTACAGATTGGTTACAGGATCCTGATGTTCTCTTTAGAATGAAGTCCAAGGCATCTGAAACCACACGTTTCGGTGAGCTGGTGGACGTCAAGGCATTTGTTACAGGTAATACAGTGTATGTACGTTTTTCCTATGATACCAAAGATGCCATGGGGATGAATATGGTGACTATAGCCACAGATGCTGTCCTGAGCCTTATAGAAGATGAATTTGGTGCTATTCCGGTATCTCTTTCCGGTAATATGTGTACTGATAAAAAGCCTGCAGCAATAAATAACATTCTTGGAAGGGGCAAAACGACTGTGGTAGATGTGACAATACCCGCATCACTTGTAAAGGAGCGTCTCAAATGCGAACCCGAAACAATGGTAGAGGTTAATTATCGTAAGAACCTGCTTGGTTCCGCAAGGGCAGGTTCTATGGGGTATAATGCGCATGCTGCAAACGTAATAGCTGCAATGTATATTGCCTGCGGTCAGGACCCTGCTCATGTTGTAGAAGGTAGTAGTGCCATAACCACTATGGAGCTGACTCAGTATGGGGATCTCTATTGTTCTGTCACTCTTCCTTCTATGGCTATTGGTACAGTGGGCGGTGGCACAAACCTGGGAACACAGCGTGACTGTCTAAGGATGCTGGGTGTAAGTGGCTCAGGTACTCCTCCAGGTTCCAATTCGAAAAAACTTGCCGAGATAATCGCTTCAGCCGTACTTGCAGGCGAGATATCACTGATAGGTGCACAGGCAGCAGGGCATCTCGCAAGAGCTCACGCAGAACTTGGAAGGTAATCTCTGAAAAGTAGGTACAAAGGGAGTGAATTCCTTTGCGCTTATCCTTTTTTTATTTTTTCCTGTCAAGGAAGTAGGCAACTGCAAAAAATGTAATTGCTGTGACAGTAAGTATGATCCAGCCAGATATTTGATTTTTGTTAAAGTCGGATGTATTTGTATTCGTCATACCTATGCCAGTGTTATCAGCTGTGCTTGCAAATACCTGCTCTGTTCCAACGACATTGATCGTTGAATCAAAGGACACTGAAGGTAGATTATTGCCCTGAGTGTCTTTTATAACAATATCCGATATCGTAAGTTCACAGGGTCCATAATCAGATTTTGCTATAAGGTTTATTGTACAAAAAACACCTTATTCTGTGATGCTATTTCCCTTTACTACTGAACTGGAAATCCTCGAAACAGTGCCTGATGATTTATTAATACTTCCGGGGTTGAACATTATTGCTGAGTCAGCACTTGCAAAAAAGTTATCTTCCTCAATGTTGATTACGGTTATAAGTTCATTGTCATAGGTCAGATTGAACTGTACGCCAGCAATAGGTGTATCGGGGTTGATATCAATTTCCAGCGTGAATTCTTCGCCAGGTGAAACTGTTTGTGAGGAAGGGGTTATGTTCATACGTGTGGAGGCTGTCGCTAATCCTGCCAGATATACTATACAAAACATGATAAATGCTGTGCGTGCCACAATTTTAAATGTCTGTTTACGCATGAAGATTTCTCGGATTTACCCAAGTTTGACCTGAGCTTTTTTCAGCAACTCAGAACACTCATCCATTTTAGCCGCAGCCATCTTTATGTCTTCAGCTATTTCCTTGTAACCTGCAGTTTCTATCTTTACTGCCCACTCGCTAAAACTTGTGCTGTGACTATCGTTGTGTTCTATCCAGTGTCCAATGAGATGTTCAAGTTTTGGTTTATCAAGTTCCATTTTAGTTCTACTCCACATAGCTCGTTAAATAATTACTTCAGATCTCACGCGGATCGGTAATCTCCCCGGTGAGGGCAGAAGCAGCTGCGGTTGCAGGAGATGCAAGATATATTAGCCCGCCTGTCCCCATTCTTCCTTTGAAGTTACGGTTTGCAGTTGAAATGCATGTTTCGCCTTTGCCTATGACTCCCATATGTCCGCCAAGACATGGTCCACATCCTGGTGAACCTATAACCACGCCTGCATCAAGAAGGGTTTCTACTATTCCTTTCCTGACAGCTTCAATAAGAACACTGCGTGATGCTGGCACTACAATTGTCCTGATAGCTACTTTTTCTCCATTGAGGATAGATGCAGCAAGTTCCAGATCTTCCAGTCTGCCGTTGGTACAAGTGCCTATGAATGCCTGATCAAGTTTTGTAGGTTTGATGTCAGATATGTCATGTACATTGTCTACCTGATGAGGGGAGGCTATCTGAGGTTCAAGTTCGCTAGCATCAAAGTTGTATTCTTTTGAATAGACTGCATCTTCATCGGCATATACAGGCTCGTATTCTTCTGCAGCAATACCTTCAAGGAAATCAAAAGTGGTCTTGTCCGGTGGAACAATACCGGCTTTTGCTCCCATCTCAATTGCCATATTACTAAGGGTCATTCTACCTGACATAGATAGGGAATCTATCGTGCTTCCATAGAATTCTGCAGCTTTGTATGTTGCACCGGCAACTCCAAGGGTGCTTATTATCTTGAGAATAAGGTCTTTTGCATACACTCCCTCTTTAAAATTTCCATTTGTTGTGATTTTGATACTTTCGGGGACCTTAAACCAGAGTTTTCCGGAGGCAAATATTTCTGCCATGTCAGTGGCACCGACTCCTGTACCCAATGCTCCGAATGCTCCGTAAGTGCAGGAATGTGAATCTGCTCCAACGATAAGCTTTCCAGGTAGTGCAAATCCATTCTCAGGAAGCAGTTGGTGACAGATGCCTTCACCTACATCATAGAAATTTTTGATTCCCTGTTTTTGGATCCATCCGCGGATATCATGTTGTAGTACTGCTGTAGTATCAGTATTTGCAGGTGTCAGGTGATCGAATGGTATTACTATTCTATCAGGATTCCATACTTTTTCTTCTTCCATTTCTCTGAAAGCTTTTACAGCAAGGACACTTGTGCCATCATGTGCCATGGCAAAATCAATATCAGCTATTACAAAATCATTTGCCTTCGCTTTTTTCCCCGCTGCGCGGCTAAATATTTTTTCGCTTATAGTACTCAAAAGATTAACTCCATTAGTGTGACTGAGAATTGGGATTGTACAATATTCCGTTCCAACTTAAAATCTTCGATAGAAGCAATCAACAGTTGTAATTGATACTTATACGGAAATATAATACTCCCTGTAAAAAATAGTTTTTGCTGCATGTGGCAGCAAAAATAAAAGAACAGAACTAAGCAAGTCTCTTAAGTTTTTCAATATTACTGAACACATAACTGCTTTCCAGCAGGATTCTTTGTTCAATGCTTTGTACAATCTCATCAAGTGGTGTTGTCAGTCTGTATAGCTTAACTGGTCGGCCTTTTCCTTTTGTTTTCTTTTCTTCTCTGATTTCCACCCAGTTACTGTCGTTAAGATATCTCATTGCAATGCTGACTTCAGGTTGCCTGAGATTGGAGTTCTTTTCTATCTCGCGGGAAGTTATCTCGTCCCCGCATGAGAGGCATGCAAGCGTCAGGGCTACTGGTCTATTCATATTTAGTTTCCTCAGTAACTCTACTATTTCATACTCTTTTTCATTCATGCCGCTAGGTTTTTTCTCTCTCATATAAAATCACCCGGTAATTTATACAATATGTTTCGTTTTGTTTGGGGTTCATGTCTTTATGATGAATAACCCAAAAGACGTTTCATCCATTGATTGCTATGGATTTAATCCCGTTTAATAATCCTGGTATCTTTTTGTAGTATTTCAATATTATATGTATTTATTATATATTAATATTTTTTATATTAGAATAGCAAGTCCATAACATCTATTTTCAATGATATATTACTCACTAGATTTATATATTTACTAATTAACGTTTCTGAGATTAATTACTAGCAAACATAAAAAGGCTCTAAATTTAAGAATAATGGCATAGAATTAGTTAGATTTTAATAAGGGATATTTGTGGATGCAAGATAAATAACAAAACTTCATCTAAAATGGTTAGTATTTTGTAAAACAGTTCGAATTAGTTAATGTGGGTCCGATGAGATTCGTAACTCTGATGACGCTTCGGAAGCGCGAATCAAAGTGCATCGCTACGCTCAGCACCACAATGCCAACAAGAAAAACATAGTTAATCAATCAAAACCAACATCAGAAAACATAAATATAATTGGTGGGCCCGATGAGATTCGAACTCATGGCCTCACGGTTATCAGCCGTGCGCTCCACCGAGCTAAGCTACGGGCCCACAATGCGTGTCTTTCGCATGATGCTCTTCATCACGCGACACTCCAAATACGCATACAGGTACTTTAATATTTCGCTTGAAATGACTTTTTAAGCATAATTTATTCAATATGTATATTTCCTTCACAGGTTTGCAGCGATAGGTTTATGTTTGATAATGTGATGTATGTTTTGATATTCTGGGCTGGTAGATCAGGGGAAGATCGCTACCTTGGCATGGTAGAGGCCTCGGGTTCAATTCCCGACCAGTCCATAAAATTATAAAAACTAGTCTTATTATTTTTATTCTGTATGGTTGTTGGTGTTTCCTGTTCGAAGAAACGTCTTGCTGCGGCATGTCATACATGTATGACTTGTTGTGTTAATACTCATGATTTAATGTTACATAACCTATTTTTTGCTCTTTCAGGCTAGCAATAGTATCACTAGTGAGTGTTCCTGTCCCGCAGTTAAATATCTTTATCCTGCACAAATTCATTGTAGCAAGCCGGCAAGTTCTAGAAGAGATATAGATTATTCATTATTTTCCTTTTATTCAAGCTTCTCACCCAACAGGAACACAGTATTTACTGATAATAATTCTTTATATATTTTTAGTATAATAAAAAAATTGAATCAAAAAATGACACTGCTTAAAATCATACATTTATTATATTAAAACAACATTCCCGCGTAAAAGGGGTGTGATTCTGTTTTTAAACCACCAACTCCTACACTAACCACCACACTCCCACATAAGATCATACATCTTTGGTGGTTAATTTTTAGTTTTTAAATGTTTTTAGTTTGATATTTTCTATAGAGCCAAAATTATTGTTCAGTAACACTGTTAAGATATAGTTTATATGTTGGCAGCAATATATCTTTATATGGTGGTTGGCACTGGGATGGTGCTTCATAAAACACCGACAAATGTCGGTGTTTCTCCTTTTAATTTCAGAAACTTATTACACTCATAGGTTGGTGTGAAAATGCTTGATTTTAACGATATCTACTTGCTAGAAGAAGACATTAAAACAGTAGTTAGAAGAATGGAATCCGAAAATCAAGTGAGTAGTGAATATGCATTAATGCAGTCTGCTCAAAATGCAGGAGAGATAAATAATCACATGTTTCTGATGTCTCCCTTGTTGTTATCTCACTCTGTAATACATAGCTCGGATTCATTCTAGAATGGTGTAAAACAAACTATTAGCACCTGTTAAAATCTATTAAATTGATAGGTACTATTATTAAGCATTTATAAATCATTAATAATTGGGCTCTGTAGAAATCCTCCAAATTCAAACAATAATGCAGTCAATAAAACTTCTGTATGTTGTTCTGAATGGTGATTATTTTTGTTGAATTTTAGCTATACATAGTGATTTCAATATGTTTTCTACAGAGCCAATAATTGTTAAATAAGCGGACACGTTTTTCCATTTATTTTATTCTACATCCCTCATGCTCAGTAGTTTCCTGTCTTCTCCTTCATCGTCAATTGCAATATCTCAGACAACATTGCCTCATATTTCCCTATCTAATAAAGTGACTGATGGTCTGGGATGAGAGAATATTGCGAACATAACTTATCAGTAGGCTTAAGAACATTGCTGCACCCTGGAGATTTAAGAAGGGTTACATGACGTTTATCTTCGATCGTTAGTCTATGCTTCTCATAGATGCGGTCATAGATACATGATATCGATGCTAAATTTTTTGAAGACTGCCGACTATTTTGAGTAATTTAACAACAAATACAAAAATTTATATGCATTGATGAATCAAACAAACAAGTTCTCAAAATAATTTCGTATCTTTTTCTAGATGTATTAATATTTCAATTATGAATGTGTATTAATAAAACGTGATGGTGATTATATGAAGAAAATATTGTTCCTGATTTTGTTATGTTCTCTGCTTGTTAGCGGATGTACTGACTCTTCCGATAACTCTCAAACAGTTGAAACCGGAGATTATGTTTCTGTTAATTATACTGGTAGTCTGGAGGATGGATCTGTGTTTGATACTTCTATTGAGGAAGTTGCAGTTGCTGAAAATGTTTACAATCCTTATCGATCTTATGGACCACTGTCTTTTATAGCAGGGGCAGGGCAAATGATCAAAGGATTTGATGATGCTGTAATTGGGATGGAGGTTGGTGAAAATAAAACCGTAACTATTCCTCCAGAGGAAGCTTATGGTGCTTATTGTCCTGAACTTTTGATACCGCTACCAGTTGAGGACTTCCAGTCTGCCAATGTAACGCCTGTAATTGGACAAAAAGTAACTTACCAGAATCAACTAGGAACTATTGTCAATATTTCTGACAAAAATGTAACAGTTGATTGTAATCATAATCTGGCAGGTGAAATCCTGATATTTAAAATAGAGCTTGTTTCAATAGAAAAAGCCTAATTCATGTGGTTTGTATATGGAAAAAGAAGAAAAGATCGTAGTAATCCTACTTTGCATGGTTTTGCTATCTCTTGCAATAGCATATGCCACATTTTGTTCAGATGAAACTACTGGTATCTCGGAAGGATTTAGTTCTTCTTCGTTACCTGGTGAAAATGTACGGTTTGAAGGGGATGTTCTATCAAAACGTATGACTTACACGGGTGATCATCTTTTGATGGATGTTGACTATGGTTCTGGAGTTGTTAAGGTCTTTGTACCTTCTGGTAATGGTGCAAAAGACGTAGACTCAAAGATAAGTGCAAATGATCATGTGTTAGTTATTGGTACTGTGGATGAGTTTGAGGGTGAACTCGAAGTAGTGATTCAGAGCAGCGATGGAATCACTCTTTTGCAATAATGTATTCGCAAAAAGTAGTTAGTCGCTAGAGATATATGCAAAAAGTTACTACATAGTAAAATATGAAAGCCTGTATTATGTGTGGTGGTGAAGGTACAAGGCTACGTCCTTTGACGTTTGCCAGGCCAAAACCAAGCATTCCTATTTTAAACAAACCTTCCGTTGTACATTTAATAGAGCACCTCGCAAAAGAAGGTTTTAATGATATTGTTATCACTCTTGGCTACATGGCTGAGAAAATAGAAGAACAACTTGGGGATGGACGTATATTCGGGGTTCATATTGACTACGTCTATGAAAAGGATAGACTTGGTACGGCCGGTGGTGTAAAGAACGCTGAACAATTCCTGCGCGATGAGCCATTCATAGTACTTGGTGGGGATCATGTATTAAACCTGAATCTCAGGGAAATGCACAGGTTTCATGAAATGACAGATGCGCTTGTTACAATAGGCCTTTTATCCATTGATGATCCGCGGGAATTTGGTATTGCTGACATGGATGTCAATAACAGGATACGCCGTTTTCATGAAAAACCAGGGCCCGGTGAGATTTTCAGTAATCTTGCAAGTACTGGTATCTATGTATGTGATCCTGAAGTTTTTGACTGGATACCAGCAGACACAAAGTATGATTTTGCAAAGGATCTTTTCCCTGATATACTTGCCAAAAAGAGAAAAATAAACGGTATTCTTGCAAGGGGCAGATGGACAGATGTGGGCAGTCCGCAGGCATATCGTCAGGCTCAGCGCTGGATGCTTGAGGCTTTACCGGGAACTACGATCGAAGGGCATTTCAGGACAAAGGATGCGCGGATAAAAGGTCCTGTGGCTCTTGGTCACAATGTATCAGTAGGGTCAAATTCTGCTATTGTAGGTCCTATAGTCATTGGTGAGAATACATCTATAGGGGATAATGTACTGATTGGTCCTTATACTACAATAGGTGCAAACTGTGTGATCAATAATGATTCAAGAATTCTTTCTTCTTACATATTTAACGATGTATCTATTGGTAAAAACTCAAATGTATCCGGTTCTGTAATCGATAATGGCACAAAAGTGGGCAATAATTGCAGTCTTGAAAATGGTACTGTCATTGGTCCAAATGTTATTATTTCACATGATGTTACAGTTCATTCAAATGTAAGGATATGGCCTGAAATATCCATTGCATCTAATACAAGTGTCAAAGAAGATATTCTCAATGAATCTTATCGATGATTCATTTGTAATGTCTGCCAGTTTTGTGTAGGTTAGGGGCTATGAACAAGACCAAAAAATGGATTCTTATATCGTTACTTATAAGCCTTGTTTCCGGTTTAATTGTAATTCTTTTTACATTTGACGCAGAAACCATCAATGCCTTGATGGAAATCAGGCCTCAGTACATGTTTGCAGCCGCATGTGTGCACGCTCTTACCTATATTATATGGGGTATGAGGACACGTTCACTTTGCAAAGCTCTGGGATACAATATAACTTACCTGAAGTCGTTTGAAATTGTAACTTCAGGGACTCTTGCAGCATCTATTACTCCTTCTTCTCTGGGGGGTGAACCTCTTAGGATTCACTTGCTGCATGGTGAAAAGATGCCTCTGGGGAAGGCAACTGCAGTTGTACTTGGTGAAAGGGTTCTGGATGGAATACTTATCCTTATGATGGCACCCATTTCCATTTATATCGTGCGTGGTGTCCTGAATAACCCTATTTTTGATATTATGTTTATTTTTGCAGAAGCAGGACTCGTTTTCATACTTTTTCTTACATTGTATGCTGTGTGGAAACCAGCGCCTACAAAAAAAGTTGTATATTTTCTTGTGCAAAGGCTAGCACCTTTGCTTGGTAAAAAAACAGATGCTGCCCTTGAGAAAATCATTATGGTGGTTGACTTGGAACTTGAAAATTTCCATGAAAGTATATCTGTATTATTAAATGAGGGCAGAAAAGGTCTTGTTTTTGGGATTTTTTATACTCTTGCCTTCTGGTTTGTTGATTTTTCAATGCTATATGTAATATTGATGGGTTTGAACCAGCATCCTGATATCGCACTTGTTTTTGCTTCACAGGTAATCATAATGATCTTAATTCTTATACCTGCCACACCCGGAGGCAGTGGAGTTGCAGAATTTGCCGGAACAACTATATTCTCGTTATTTGTGTCTTCGTCTGTCCTTGGAATTGCAGTCATTGCCTGGAGGGCATTCACATTTTACATGAATATTCTGGTAGGTGGATTTGTCAGTTTCAAAATACTTAAAGATACGGATTTTATTAAGAAGTATCTGAATTGAAAAATCGGTCAAAAGTCAAGATATGGTATTATTCCTTCATTACCTGTTCTTTTAATAAAGTCATCCTTACTTGAGAATGGGGCTTTTCTTTGTATGTTGATGGCCTGTTTCTTTCCAATTCCAGGAAGTTCCTGTATGAGTTGTAAGGGTGCAGTATTTATTTTGAGGGGGTAGGGCACTCCTGTAATTGATCTGTGTCCATGTCTGGTTACTATGATATCCATGAATCTTCCAGTTGGTAGACATGCAGGGATTCCTGTTAACAATGGATACGATCCCATCTGTCTTCCAAAGGACATTTTTCTGTCGTTGATCTCACACTTGACATCCCTGAGTATTGTTCCCACGGGTACTACTTTCTGGAGCATTGGGAAATCAATATCTTTTCTTATTTTCTCTTTGTATTTGAGAAATATCTGTTTATGCTTCCTGACAAGCTCGTCATTTCCATACATTGGAGTGTCAGGGAAAGCCATTACCTGCCTTATATTAATTCTGCGAAGCAGGAGATCTGAATCAAGGACATGTTTCAGAAAATTGTAGTTCAGGTCAAATGTCTTCTTTGATTCTCCCATCAATCCATGTACGAGATTGATTCCCGGGAGCATTTCAGGCATTCCGTTGTTTCCCCGTGTCCTTCCAATTTCGTTTATTATTCTGATGGCTTCAAACACTTCATCTGGCATTGCCTTAAGGCCGTTGGCTTTTACAACGCCTGGGTCCGCACTCTCCATCCCAAGGGCTGCCACATCTCCCGGTGTATGATATTGTACAATTGTTCTGAATATTTCTTTGCAAAGGTCAGGGTATTTTGCTATTGTTCCCGGGTTAGCATTATCCATGTGCAGCACTTTTAATTGGGGTGCAATATTTCTGATACCTTTGTAGAGGGACAGGATAGCTTGTGGGTCTGGTTCTGGAATGTCTCCTCCTTTATCTTTGGCATGATAGCTCAGGATGTCTGGCTGCCTTCCAATTCTGTAAAATCTGGCACCAATTTCATATAATTCTGCCACTTCAGAAATAACATCACTTACGGGGCGATAGTCAGAACTTCCGTAGGATGGTTCTGTGCAAAAGGAACAGTGCTGGTTACGCCCGCATCCTCTATAGGTTTCCAGCTCGCACATAACATTAGGATAATCCGGGTGCTGTTTGATGATAAATGCACCTTTGATCGCCCACCTTCCAATTTCTTCTACCGTTCTGAACCGATGTTCGCAGTTTTCCGGGTTCTTTGTTTTTTCTCCAAGTACATCGTAAACAAATGCCTCGATATCCTTTCGGCTTATGCTCACATCAGCAGTATCTAAAAGGTCAGTTTCTGCTTTTTTGCCACCTTCTAAGGAAAATCCAAGTCTGATGGGTCCGCCCAGTATTTTCAGACCGCTGGAAGCATTGAATATGCTTTCTATCTCTCTCAGGTTAATTGGTGTTGAGCGCAGGTATTTTCCCGGAACTGTCATGCCTGCAACAATTATTACCAGTTGGGCGCGTTTGATAATATTTCCTATGTTTTCAGGATGACTTCTAATTGAATCAATGGTGCTGTAATGTATGTCATTCTCGGAGAATCCACTTTCTCTTAATGCACCTGCAATATATCTAATGTAAGGGGATATGTAGGGCGGCACACCAAAACAAGCTGGTTCATCCACATATCCGTCAATAATAACTGCTTTTGTATTCGGCATGTTATGTTCATCTCAATATCTACATTTTATAATATTTTATCTATCATATACACATCAGTATAATCAGTTATTGAAATTATCATATGTGGTATGTTTGTTGTATATGCGTGGCTTAGTTTTCACTGGATATGCTTATTCCATTATGGGCTATGACTAAAATATGGCTACGTTACAATATTTGCTAGGCATTGCTTTTATTCGTTCTTTTATTTTATTCTTGTGTATTTTCCAGTAACATGCCTGGGATTATGTATAAAAAAAGTTACTGTATGCTGGTTATGAATTATCTTAACCCTTTGTATGTGTGTGGCGTACATAACTTTCACATGTATGAAATGTATTGGAGTGTGTGATGATGATTAGTTCATAATAGTATGGTTCATTATGTTAGATAATTGTGCATATTGGTTATATATCTCCTTCTCTATTATTATAGTAATTTACTAGTCATGCAAATAATGAGGTTTTCTAATGAGAAGTGACAAGACTAAAAAAGGATTTGAACGTGCACCAAACCGTTCTCTTTTGAAAGCAACAGGTTTGACTGATGATGAAATGGATCAGCCATTCATAGCAGTTGTAAACTCATGGAATGAATTGATACCGGGACATATCCATCTTGATAAAGTTGCCGAAGCAGTAAAAGCTGGTATTCGTATGGCTGGCGGTGTTCCTTTTGAGTTTCACACTATTGGCATATGTGATGGTATTGCCATGGGTCATGAGGGGATGCGTTATTCACTTCCAAGTAGGGAAGCCATAGAAGATTCTATTGAGCTTGTACTTCAGGGCCACCAACTGGATGGTATGGTCATGATAACTTCGTGTGATAAAATAACTCCTGGGCACTTGATGGCATCAGGAAATCTGAATATTCCTACTATTGTGGTAACTGGTGGCCCTATGGCTCCTGGTTATGTGGATGATGAGCCAAGGGATCTCATATCTGTTTTTGAAGGTGTCGGAGAATGTCAGAATGAGGCAGTATCTGAACAGAAATTGAAGATACTGGAAGATTGTTCATGCACTGGTGCCGGTTCATGTGCAGGCATGTACACTGCAAACACTATGGCCTGTATGACTGAAGCTCTTGGTATGAGTCTGCCTGGTTGTGCTACTGCTCATGCAGTTGATGCTAAGAAGATAAGGATTGCAAAAGAATCTGGCAGGCGTATTGTTACCTTGATAAATGAGGGTATTAATCCTCGTTCAATGGTCACAATGGAATCATTTGAAAATGCTATTATGGTTGATCTCGCAATAGGTGGAAGTACGAATACAACTCTTCACCTACCTGCAATTGCACATGCATTTGGTCTGACTCTTACGCTTGATAATTTCGATCGCTTGAGTAAAACGACACCTCATCTTATTTCTCTTAAACCCGGGGGTGTGAACTATATGCTGGATTTCGAGAGGGCCGGTGGCATCCAGGCTATTATGCAGCGCATGAAGTCTATATTAAATACTGAGCAGATGACTGTCAATGGAAAAACCATTGGTGAAAATATTGATGAATTGCTTATTATCAATCCAAAAACAAATACCAGGATCATATCTACACTCGATAATCCTATTCATAAAGAGGGTGGAATTGCAATACTAAAAGGCAGTCTTGCTCCGGATGGTTCAGTTGTCAAACAGGCTGCAGTTGATCCTAAGATGCTTCAGCACAGTGGTCCTGCAAGAGTGTTCGACAGTGAAGAAGCAGCAATGGAAGCAATCCTGGCAAAGAAGATCGTTGCAGGGGATATAGTTGTTATTCGCTATGAAGGTCCAAAAGGAGGTCCGGGTATGCGTGAAATGTTGTCTCCTACATCAGCTATTGCTGGCATGGGTCTAATCGACAAAGTCGCACTGGTCACAGATGGTCGTTTCTCCGGTGGTACCAGAGGTCCATGTATAGGTCATATCTCTCCCGAAGCTCAGGAAGGCGGTCCAATTGGTCTTGTAAAAGAGGGTGATATCATTGAGATTGATATTCCTGGCAGAAAACTGGATCTTAAAGTCTCTGAAGAAGAGCTTCAAAAACGAAGGGAAACTTTTGTCCCTCTGGAAAAGAAAGTAACGGGTTACCTTGCAAGGTACAGAAGATTTGTTAGTTCTGCAAGCAAAGGTGCGATAATCGAATAATTTCAAAACAATGCAGGTCCTTAAGGATCTGCTCCTTACTTTTTTAAACATGACCGATGGTGATTTAAACCGGATTACCTGTGTATTATTTAATGGAAAGAGCAGGTATTTGTCCTATATGTGGTTCTGTCTCACATCTTAATACGTGTGCTATATGCGGGAGGCTTGTATGCAACAGGTGTTATGATCACTCAAGAAGCGTTTGCATCCAGTGCGCTTCAGGCGGTGCTTTTTTTGAGACGTCATCTGAAAGGACAGGCTTGGTCTGATCTATTTAAGCCTGTGAAGCTGTTCGATGCCGTTTTCCTGCTTTAGCACAAGCACTTCCCTTGCTACGAGTTCCTGCAATTTTCTATCGATGTCTTCCTGGCTGAACTGGCGTGATACCAGGCTTTTGATTATTTCTTTTTTTACTTTAGCCCCACGTGGCATATACATCAATATGTTAGATTCAAGTTTATCCGGTTTAGTGTCTGATCCTGAACTTGCAGAAGGCGTAACAGGTGGTGCAGCTGGTTGAGGGGGTGGGGTTTGCATTACCTGCATATTTGTGGGTTTGGTATTCATCATCGGGGGCAACTCCGAAATGGATTGGGTTGCATCTGTATTGATAGGCTGCACACCTACTGGTGGCTTTAATTCCGGCATTTCAAACCCTGACATTTCCTCTGCCTGTTCCGGTGGTTTTAGTTCCGGTATTTCAAACCCTGACATTTTCTCTGCCTGCTCCGGTGTTTTTAGTTCCGGCATTACAAACCCTGGCATTTCTTGTGCCTGCTCCGGTGTTTTTAGTTCCGGCATTACAAACCCTGGCATTTCTTGTGCCTGCTCCAGTGGCTTTAGTTCTGGCATTTCAAATCCTGGCATTTCTTGTGCCTGCTCCGGTGTTTTTAGTTCTGGCATTACAAACCCTGGTATTTCTTGTGCCTGCTCCGGTGTTTTTAGTTCCGGCATTACAAACCCTGGTATTTCTTGTGCCTGCTCCGGTGGCTTTAGTTCCGGCATTTCAAATCCTGGCATTTCTTGAGCCTGCTCCGGTGTTTTTAGTTCCGGCATTACAAACCCTGGTATTTCTTGTGCCT
>NZ_JADQBY010000024.1:0-23293 GCF_016278385.1 Methanolobus sp. | reverse complement strand
GCCTGCTCCGGTGTTTTTAGTTCCGGCATTACAAACCCTGGTATTTCTTGTGCCTGCTCCGGTGGCCTTAGTTCCGGCATTTCAAATCCTGGCATTTCTTGAGCCTGCTCCGGTGGCTTTAATTCCGGCATTTCAAATCCTGGTATTTCTTGTGCCTGCTCCGGTGGCCTTAGTTCCGGCATTTCAAATCCTGGTATTTCTTGTGCCTGCTCCGGTAGTTTTAGTTCCGGCATTTCAAATCCTGGTATTTCTTGTGCCTGCTCTGGTGGTTTTAGTTCTGGCATTACAAACACTATCTCTTCTATTTTGGAAGGGGAAATTTCAGGCTCATGTTTCTCTATCTTCTCAGCCACAAGCTCTGATAATTTCATCTCATGGGGAGTTTCTTCTTGTGTTTGCTGTAGTTCTACTGATCTATTTTCCAGTTTCTGAACATCATTAATTATTGTATTCTGGGTGGTAGCTGCAGAACTTTCAATTTCGATTAATTTATTCTCTGCTATAGGTGGTTCAACCATTTCTGGGGTTTCCTGTTGTTCTGCAGGTTGTGCTTCTCCAGCAAAGTTTGTATCATCTATTTTATCAAAGTCTTCTATACTACTCTTATCTTCTATTTCTTCATCTTCTGCTAATACTATATTATCCATAACAGCTTCTACTTCAGGTTCCTGAGCAATTGGTATGTCTGAATTGTTCTGCATATTTTCCAGAATCCCATTTATTTCCGGGAAGTTCTTTTCAATTAGTTTCAATTTGTTGGATATTGCGTTAACATCATCTCTGAGGGTTGCAAATCTTTCAGTCCATGGTGTAATGTCATTTTGCGGGTCATTGTCTAACATATCAATTTCCCTTTCGATAAGTTTTCTGATGAACAGGCTTTTATTCTCAATTACATCAAGTTTATCAAAAAGCTCATCAGACATGCTGATTGTAAGTCGTTTCATGGCAATCTCTCAGATGTTATTTTATGTGAATCATACTAATGTATGCATATATCATACATATATAATTAATGGAATTATATTTCTATTTGTATTACACGTATGACTTTTGAATAGACTGCGGAAAAATGATTGTATAACTAGGGCTAAAGTTGGAACAAAAAGTAAGAAATAGATAAAAATGCAAGGCTTATTTACATTGATTTCTTACATTCAGGGCAGGCTTTGCCTCTGGTTGTCTGGATAAATGAATGTTTTGGTGCTATACACTTGCACATTGGGCACAATTCATTGTTCTTGAATATTTTCTCAACAGCCTGGAGATCTGCTTCGTAGATATGTGTGTCCCATCCGGTGGCTATCAATGATTCTATTTCGTATGGAAGTTTTTGTTCTTTGAATACCTTTTTGAATCCTTCTACTATAGCGGGTATATTCGCAGGGAATCCGCCAAACGCATCCCATGAGCGATACAAGATGTATATCCTTACTTGTGTCTCATTAAGCAGTTCCACTTTGTAAGCAATCCAACATGGCTGGTCTTCATATTTTGGGATATGTACTTCGTTCTCCCATAGAACTCCAACATGTCTTCTTGAGCCAGGGCGCAGGTTAATCACATTTGCATGAAGTGTATTGTAGGCTGTTTCTCCGTACCTGAACAACTGTTTGGCATAACAGTAATCAAATTTTCTCTTATCGTCATCAGTAAGTGAAACATACCATTCTGCGTATTCTTCTGTGAGTTCTTCCTTGTATTTTTTAATAAGATTTTCTCCGAAGGGTACGGCAGAACTGACCTGGTGGTTGTTGACATCTTCGATGTATATGGTGGCATGTACTCTCTTTGTCATAGTCTTATAGTCAGGCTTATGTTCTTCACCTTTAGTGTCAATTTCCTTTATCAATTGGGACCATGCAGAGGCGATGGTTTTTGCTTTTATAAGTACGGCTTCCATATCGTTCATTCCCTTTGAAATAAAAGTGTTTTTATTAAATTAAATTGTATGCACCATGATATAATCATTTTTGTTCTCTATTAATTACCGTTGTATCATGTTTCCCTACCAGAGCACTTGCAAGCATTATAGCTTTGGTATAGTGCCCTCCGACTCTTGAAGTATCGACAAATACATAATCGTCCATTAGTATGGGTGCTCCAAGTCCGTCTCCTCCACCAAGGAACACAAGTGTCCTAAAAATGAGGTTACCTGATATGCCGTCTGGTGCCAGTATAAAATTGGCTTCTTTTATGGCATCTTCTATTAGTATGGTGTAGTGCTTAGCATCGATTCCTTGTTCTTTCATCCTGTTAACGATGAAGTCTCCTTCTGCAAGGGTTTGGTCTACGCGTGTATTTCGTCCAAGGTCGCCAAGTCTTCCTCCTGAAAGGATGCCTACTACTGGTTCTATTTCAAATCTGCGAATATACTCGACCCCAAGTTTAATGAACTCGATTTTATCTGCAAGTTCGTTACCTTCATCTATGCCTACAGGCGCAATAAAAAAAGGATTCCCTTCATGTGTCTGTAGCAAAGCTATTCGATGAAGTTTTTCCTGGTTTAGTATCTTTTTAAGATGTGCCAAGGTCTGTGAGGCTCCTGCAGTTCCCCTTACCGCTGCATCAATATATCTGGATTTGAGCAGATCTCCAAGGGTTCTTTCGGGATCATTTGTTCCTATTATTTCAAGTTCGGTTCCGATTTCTTCGATTTCTTTTTTGTTACCTACCAGCAGTACATGTGCATAACCGGCTTCGTGTGCTTCTCTGGCACTTTTAAGCATTTTTGGGCTTGGATTTCGCACTCCTATAGCAACTCTTGCCTTATTTTGCAATGCCCTTTTTTCTATCAGGTCTAAGAGGTTCTCCATACTTTTCGATACCATAGCAAGATACCTACCATTAGTAATATCAATCAGAACAAACAAAGTGGTGCAAACATTAATTACTTTTCCTGAATATTGGGTATAACATGACTGTGCAGATGGAATGGGCCGAGAAATATCGACCACGTACACTAGATGATGTCGTAGGTCATAAAAAAGTAATAGATGATCTCCTTAAATGGGGTAATCAATGGGAGCATGGTGTTCCTGAATTAAAGGGAGCGGTACTTCATGGTTCTGCAGGTATCGGTAAAACATCTTCTGCACATGCGCTTGCGGCAGATATGGGCTGGGAGGTTATTGAGCTTAATGCGAGTGATCAACGGACTGCCGCTGTAATTGAAAAAGTTGCAGGTTCTGCATCAACGATGAGCACGCTGACTGGTACTTCTGCAAAAAGACTGATAATCCTTGATGAAGCTGATAATCTGCATGGGAACAGTGATCGTGGAGGTTCACGTGCAATAATTGATGTTGTAAAAAAAACAAGTCATCCAATAGTTCTTATTGCGAATGATCTTTATGGACTTTCTTCTTCATTACGTTCATTATGTCTTGACCTTAAGTTTGGGTCTGTGCAATCCCGCTCCATGATACCTGCCCTTAAAAACATTGCACGTCAGGAAGGGCTTATGTGTGGTGTCGGAGTTATTGAGAAATTGGCCGAGTCTGCAGATGGGGATTTCAGAAGTGCTGTTAATGATCTTCAAGCGGTTGCATTGGGTCGGACGGAAATTGAAATTGAAGATATTTCTACCTCTGAACGTGATAACAAAGAGTCAATATTCAAAGTTGTAGGCAGGATCTTCAAGGGAGATGATGTGTCTTCTGCCATTGATGCTACTTACAATCTTGATGAAACTCCGGAAGATCTTATTCATTGGGTGTGTGAAAACCTTCCTTATCAGTATACGGGAAAAGGTGAGGATGCGCTTACAGATGATATTGTCCGGGGTTATTCTTATCTTTCGCGTTCTGACCGTTTTCTGGGACGCGTGCGCAGACGTCAGAATTATCGTATGTGGCGCTATGCAGGTATGCTTATGACTGGTGGTACTGTTGTGTCGAAAACTCGTGTACGTGGTGGGTTTGTAAAATATCAGCCACCTTCTCTCTGGCGTAAGATGGGTCAGATGCGTGCCCGAAAGAACATGCGAAACAACATAGCTGTAAAGGTTGGTGCTCATTGTAATGAATCAATGCGATATTCCCGGCTTGAAGTCGCAGGGCTTTATTCAAGGCTTTTACAGACCAATGGGTATGCAGTCGATGTCATTGCTACACTTGGGCTGGATATGGATGAATTTTTGCATTTGGTTGGTGCTAAAAAGGTCACCAAAAAATACCAGTCAGTTTACGATGAAGCTCAGGAACTGCGTAGGCATGTTTTCCCCTCCAATGAACCTGCATTCTTTGTGGAAAAAATAGTATCAAAAAAGGATCCTTCTCAGTTGAGTCTTGATAAACTGCCTATTTCAGATCCATCCGGGTCTGAATCTGCTGTACCATCTTTTCCTAAGAACGAACCTGCTAAAAAACCTCAGAAAACTTTGTTTGACTTCTGAATTTAGTAAACTGTGGTTTAATGTCCTTGTTTGCAGTTAAGTATGGATTACTTAAAATGTATGTATATATCTATACATATATATTTTAGCATAGCCAATACATGGTATATATCATAATATCTATATTTGGTTATATTCTATATGATATAGTCATCTCATTAATTATTTGCTGCTACATGGTTTTTGATTTAAGGTGTTTATCTTGTAACAATATAGCTGGTTAATATCTCATGATATATTTTATTTTGACAGTTATTCTATTGGATTTGTAGTTGTTCAACTTTATAGAAAAATGTATCTTGCTTTCTTTTATAACACTCAGTATGAATATGTATTCATAATCATGCGTGTAACATTTATGGTGTATAGCATTCGATAGCAGTAGCTTCTAACTGCGTACTGTTATTGTTTCAGAATGAGTAATATACAAATTAGGAGTGGAGTATGAGCGGGTTGGGGAGTGGGGGTTATTGTCAAAAAGAGGATAACCCGCTCATCTATGTTATAGTATACCTGTCTACATATATAAAGTTATTGTTTATAATCATCATCATTATGAGGTGATTTTAAATATTGTTTTGATATTGCATATATATGGTTGTTGTCTTTCACTATATTGTTAATTGTACATAGAAAACTGCTAAATACCTTGCATTCCACTTTTGTCTTAGTGATTTAATGGTAATTGGAGTAACGATGGTAAATGTGCTGCCTGGCACTGAAAGAACAGCTTATAACGAACTCAATCGTGTAGAAGGAATAAAGGACATCTATCATGTATTTGGGGAATATGATTTTGTTGTGATCATCGAGGTCGATGACTTGGGAAGTCTCAACAGTATTGTAGACCTTATACGTGAAACTGAATCTGTTACTGCTACACAGACTATTGTGGTTGCGGAACTAAAATAATACTAAATTAGTTTATGTGGAAAAGCTTAATTAGCTAGCTTCTCAAGCACTGATTCATGCAGATAAACACATATGTGCTCTACCGGAGTCATCTGTTCTGACCTGCTAAATGGTTGTTTGGCATAACTCAGTCTTCAGAAGTGTTTTATCTGCTGATTTAGCAATGTAGGTAATTTCGATACTGTCCGAAAAGATTATTATATATTCTGAGTTATTATTTTCTGGTCACAGGGAAAGTGGCCAACAACGGACGAGGAAGATATTCTTATGGATAATCCAATTGCAGAAGAACTTGCAAAGAACCAGAAATCAATAAGTGTTGCAGAGTTCTTTGAAAAAAATAGACAGATACTGGGTTTTGACTCTGCTCCGCGAAGTTTGATCACAACGGTCAAAGAAGCAGTAGATAACTCACTTGATGCATGTGAAGAGTCTGAAATACTCCCTGATATATTCCTGCATATAGAAAGAGCAGGAAAGGACAATGTAGTTATTATAGTGGAGGATAATGGGCCCGGAATCGTTAAAGAACAGATACCCAAGGTATTCGCAAAGCTTCTGTATGGTTCAAGGTTTCATGCTCTTAAACAGAGCCGTGGCCAGCAGGGTATCGGTATATCAGCTTCAGTATTGTATTCTCAACTGACCTCTGGCCATCACACAAAGATCATATCCAAGATAGGTCATGATAACCCGGCTCACTATTATGAACTTATGATCAATACCAGTACCAATGATCCTGATATACTGAAAGATGATATCGTGGACTGGGATCGTCCACATGGTACGCGGGTTGAGATGGAAATGGAGGCTTCTTATGTAAAAGGGAGAAGACAATCCATTTACGAATATCTTAAGGCAACTGCAATAGTAAATCCGCATGCAAGGATTACCTTGATAGAGCCAGATGGCAATGAAGTGATCTTTGAGAGGGCAACAGATAAGCTTCCTATTACTGCAAAAGAGATACTGCCACATCCTCACGGGATAGAGCTTGGAACTCTTATGAAAATGCTGAGGTATACTGAGAGACAAAAATTGTCTCCTTTTTTGCGTTATTCATTTTCAAAGATAGGGCATCTGGCTTCAGAAGAGATATGTAAGGCATCTGGCCTTGATCCTGAACTTGATCCTCACGAAATGACCCGGGACCAGTCAAGGAAACTGCTTGATGCATTCTCAAAAGTAAAAATAATGGCTCCCCCTACGGATTGCCTGTCTCCTATCACTGAAGAACTCATCTATAAAGGACTTGAAAAGGAGTTTAGCGTTGATTTCATAGCCACGACTACCAGGAGTGCTTCAGTTTATTCTGGAAATCCTTTCATTGTAGAGGTCGGTATTGCATTTGGTGGTGAACTGCAAAAGGATGACCGCGTTGATATCTTGCGTTTTGCAAACAGGGTTCCTTTATTGTATCAGCAGGGTGGTTGTGTTATAACCCATGCCATTGAGTCGATTAAATGGAAACAATATGGCCTGAACCAGCCAGGTGGTGGATTGCCTAGTGGCCCAGTTGTTATTCTTGTACATGTGGCTTCTACTAACGTACCTTTTACTTCAGAATCTAAGGATGCAGTTGCTGAAATACCTGAAATTAAGGATGAGATCGAGCTTGCAGTAAAAGAAGTTTCGAGGAAACTGAACAGGTACCTTAACAAGCGTGATAGCCTTAAAAAGAGACGTGAAAAGGAAATAATAATCACAAAAGTGCTTCCTAAAATGGCAACCAAACTTGCTGAAACACTTGGTCGTGATGTGCCTGATATAAATCCGGTTGTTGCAAAGATAATGGGTAATCTTCTTGTGGACAGAATAATAGAACCCAATGGCAATGGTGGAGCGACTATCTCTATAAGGGTTAACAATTTTTCCAGTAAAAAGCATGATTTCAAGGTCCATGACATGGCTCCATTTGAAATAGAAAACGCAGTTCCTGAACCTAAGGTAATAAGTATGGGTAATGATTTTGATTATATATGGAACCTGAGTGTCTCACCGGGTTCTTCAAAGGTTGTAAAGTATTCCGTAGCAACTCTGGATGATGCAGGAATAGCAAGACTTTCCCCTCTTATTGTAGAAGGTCTTGATGAAGAACTTGTTACCGGTGCAAAAGCTATTAAGGGGTGATTGAATGGCAAAAGAGATATCCCAACAAAAAAGGGAACATGATGAAATAGCAAGCAACCGTTTATTGGGTCTTGCAGGGGAATTTTATGACCAGTTCATTGATGAAATCGTCCCAAACGTTTCTCTTCCCAGTCGTACAAAGGCCAATATCGAGTACAGTGAGGATAGTGATGTCTGGGTATATGGTGACAGGGAAACAGAAAGGAGCGCAAAGACTGTAAAAGGTGCTTTTCAGCTCTTAAAAACATCTCATGTGATAGATTTTCTTGTAAACAATCATCTTGGTCAGAATAGGGGCTCAACCTTAAGAGAGTTGTATTATATCTCGGAAAACTGGGATATAGCCAAATTCCGCGAACAGCCTGAGAGTGACAGGCTAATTGAAGATCTTGAGATTATTTCCGGTTTGCAAAGGGAATATTTCCATATGCGCCCTGAGGAAGATGGTGCTACTATGTTTGGTCCCATTCGCTTGCGTGAGGAAACAAAACGTGGGGATCGCATAATTCACTGTCAGGAGGATATTGGTGAGAGTGGCTACCAGATTCCTTTCAATGTAGAAAATATTGAATTCCTGGACACAGATGCCAAGTTCATTATTGCTATTGAGACTGGTGGTATGTATGCCCGACTCATTGAGAATGGTTTTGATGAACGAAATGATGCAATACTTGTCCATCTCAAGGGTCAGCCTGCCCGTTCGACACGTCGTATTATCAAGAGAATGAATGAGGAAATGAACCTTCCTGTGGTTGTGTTTACTGATGGTGACCCATGGTCCTATCGTATATTTGCTTCAGTAGCATACGGTGCTATTAAAAGTGCCCATCTTTCTGAATACATGGCAACTCCAGGTGCCCAATTTATTGGTGTCCAGCCATCTGATATTGTGGAGTATGAGCTTTCCACTGATAAATTGACAGATAAAGACGTAGCTGCTCTGAGGAGTGAGCTTACTGATCCAAGGTTTGAAAGTGATTACTGGAAAGAACAGATACGCTTGCAGCTTGATATCAACAAAAAGGCAGAACAGCAAGCATTTGCAGGAAAAGGTCTGGATTATGTAACAGATAAATACCTGCCAGAGCGTCTGACAGAACTCGGAATACTTTGATATTCCGGTTCTAGTATTTTTTGTTTATTGGTTTGAAATTCCTGCATATTGCACTTTGGGCTACTCTCATAGCTCTTGTATCCATATGGTGGCAAATACCACTCCTCTGGAATTTGCAGGACTTGCAGCAATATACTTTCAGGTTGAGATTATTCTGTATTGCCTTTTCTTTTATAAGGTCTTCTCCACAGCCTTTGTGGTACTTTATATCTGCTTTGCTACAATTCAATGCCTGTGCCAGAAGCGTACTCACTGCCGGTGGTTCCCATTGGGTATATATCTGGTTTACAGCCATTTTTTTAGTAGGTATGAATGCAGTGGCTCTTTTTCCTCCATTTTCTTCAATGGATTGGGCTAATTTTTCAATTTTGTCCTTGATCTTGTCATTGTCTGGTTGTTGTTTTAACGCCTTACTCATGAAATTCAGCGCAGCCTCGTTTCTCCCTATTTTTATAAGGGCTAGGCTTTTGTTGTACAATGCAGGCACGGACTCGGACATATTGTATTGGTTCAGTATTCTATCATAGCATTCGATAGCTTCATGGAATTTCTCTTTTTTGTGGAGGAGCATACCTTTGTTATTCAAAGCAGCGGGATTGTTTGGATCCAACTCGAGTGCAAGGCCAAAATAATGCATTTTCCTTTCAGGGTCTTTCTCTGTAAGCCCCTTTTCAATCCATATTCCTGCTACTTCAGAATTCTTTTTTTTCATTGGGTGGGATATTCGCAGAATTCTATATTACTCTTCTTGCTGGTATGGTTCATTTATGCGTTATTTATGTTTTATTTAGTAATTAATGGGTATTTTTACTAATTTGGTGTGGGATAATATTTTAGTAAATTCATGACTCGTGCGCAGTATCAATGTCGGGGATACATTAGAATTCGGATTCACTAGGTTCGTAAAATGTACAGTGTCCTTTGTTGCTCTTATTTTTATAGTGTCCTGAATATCTGGTTATAATAGTATGTGGTAATTAATTCTGAGATGATAAGATGACTGCCCTAAAAAGTGACACAGAGTCTAAAAATACAACTTTTGAAGAAAGAATCATGATTGAAAAGGACAGGTTTTTAAAGTTCATCAAAGAAAGGAATGATTTCATTAAAAAATTGCCTGATATGGAAAAGAAGGCATTTATAGCTTCGATAGAAGAAATGAAGGAAAGTAAGGATAAGATCGAAAGATTACTGATGCAAAAGAAATCCCGTAAAAGTATCGATGGTCTTCTTTTCTCATTCGAGGAACTTCCTCTTTTCGGGAAAGAATACTGGTTCATGAAATTCACATCAAATAACGGGTCCAAACGTCAGTTCTTTCTCATGTTTGGTAGGTCTGCAGGGGATATCGAGGTCAATGGTAGGTATGTAGAGGACAGTCAGGTAATAAATGACAGAACAGGGGGATATTGTGTTTCATGGGCCTATGATGATGCTCAGAGGTGGATTACAGATGATTTTGGGACAATCGAAGTGACGGATGGAAAGATAAATTGTTCCAACGGGGATATTCAGGCAGATTTCTATGGCTCATTTCCAAAATACACTCTCAGCATCGCAAACGGCGGGGTTAATATATGCTCTGTGGATATTAGAGAGCCTGTGGATGATGATTATGACTCTGAACTGTCTGAACACTTCAAAGGTCTTTTTGGCTACAGGCTGGCTAACCTGTATTTCGATTTTAAGGGTGAGTTGTTTGGCAGGGATTTCTCTGGAAAGTGCTATGTCCAGAAAGTAGTTGTTGTCGGTCCTTTCATTCCATGGAAATGGTCAAGAATAGTCTTCAGAAATGGCTCGATCCTAACCTACTATATACCCAGTATTGAGGTCATGGGGCTGGAGTACGAAATATACAATTCTATGAGCTTCTATGATGCTGATACTAAGCTGATGCACAGCTTCAAAAAGGCTACAGTGCATGAATATCCTTCTGAAAAAGGGGATAAAAGATGGGTGATCACTGCTGAAGGTAACAATGTATTCGTTGTCACAAAAAGCTATTGCAGGGAATCTTTCAGCTTCAAGAACGACTTCAATTTCAATTATGTTGAGAACCTTGTCGAGGTTATGGACCTGAAGATCGAGACTGATTCTAAGGTCATAACACTGGAAGAAACCGGCAGTGGTCTGGGGATGGTCGAAGATACATCTGGATTTGTAATATGAAGTAGAGAGTAAATACATCTCTACTTTCTAAATGCTTAATTAATTTAAAAACGTTTATATATGGTTCGTTCGAACCAAGCAGCATGTTTTTAAATGAAACTATTCCGCTTTATATTAATAAGTTTGTAAGTTCTCAATTAGGAGTATTGGGATCGGACATTGCAGCTGCTACCATAGTGATCGTGGCTTCTGTTATTCTTGCTTTTATTGCGGATCTTGTGTTTGAGAGAATCTTCCTGCATTATGCTGCAAAAACAAAGTATGACTGCGATGATCTTATTGTGAAAGCACTCACAAAGCCAATTTTCTATACAGTATCGTTTATCGGTGCATTCATTGCTGCAGAAATTCTATTTCCTGGAAATTTTGCAGTAGAAGTTGTAATGGGATTACTCCTTACGGTTCTTGGTATCGTGTGGATACTGGCACTTCTGCGAATCGATAAGATCCTTTTCAAACATGTATTTTCAAGTCTTGTTCGCAAGACTGATTCCAAGATGGATGATGAATTGCTTCCCCTTTTCAAGAACATAATTGATGTCCTGATTGTTTTCTTTGGTTTTCTTGCAATACTTAAGGGTGTGTGGGATGCGGACATACTGCCCCTGTTTGCTTCTGCAGGAATTGTGGGCCTTGCTGTTGCTTTTGCTGCCCAGGATACGATATCCCAGTTCTTTGGTGGTATTTCCATTTACTTTGACCAGCCGTTCAAACCTGGAGATAGAATTGAAATTGACGATGGGGAGATTGGTATTGTTCAGGAAGTGGGACTTCGTAGTACAAGGATAAAAAATCTTGAGAACAATATGATTGTGATACCCAACAGCATAATTGCTAACAGTAAAGTAACAAATTATACTTCACCTGAGGAATCCATGTTAGTAAAAGTGACTATAGGTGTTGCATATGGTTCAGATGTACAGATGGTAAAGGACATTCTGACAAGGATTGCACAAAGTGTTGACTCAGTTCTTGATGATCCCTCTCCTTACGTCAGGTTTGATAACCACGGGGATTTCAGCCTTGATTTTGCAATAGTGATGTGGGTAACCCATCCTGGGGAAAAATTCTCAGTTATCAATGAGGTAAATACAAAAATCAATGCCGAGTTTGTAAAAGCAGGAATTGAAATACCATTCCCTGTTCGAACGATTATCAGGCAGAATTGAAGTTAGTTGCAGGAGTTTTCCTGCAATTTTCTTATTTTATTTTGACATCCGTGGATTCAGCTATCCATTTGAGGTATTCCTTTTCACCGTTTATTTTCCATGAAATTATTGCTGGTAACTCATAGCTGTGCATGTTTCTTATGCATTCAGTTATAACATTGACTTTTGTACTTACAGTTTTAATGGTAAGTGCTATTTCTCTATCATCTTTAATTTGACCTTCCCACATGTACATAGAATCAATAGGGTGCACATTAACGCACGCTGCAAGTTTTTGTTCTATAAGCTTGCTTGCGATTATTTTTGCTTCATTCTCATCTTTCGTTGTTGTGTATACTATGGAATACATTGTCAATCACATCAAAGTTTTAAAAATGATTATATATTTTTAGTTTCTTATTTATATTGATGACTTACGATAATTCAGTGGATTCTATTATTTACCGTGAGGTCCAAAAATGCACTCAAGTGTGGTTATGGCTTATGGTTCTTTTTCCAACTGCAATGACGTGGTATGGTGCTATAGAGCAATTAGTATATGGTCGTCCTTATGGCAATAATCCTGCGTCTGATCAGGGAATGCTTGCTATATGGGTCATATTGGGTGTTCTATTACCTCTGTTCATTTACTCCATACGCTTGATAATCGAGGTTAGAAATAGTGGTGTATATGTAAAATTCTTCCCGCTCCATCTTTCATATAAGCACTATCCGTTTGAAACTATTATTGCTTACAGTGTCATTACTTATAGGTCCATCCTTGATTATGGGGGCTGGGGTATGAGGCATGGTTCAAACGGTAAAGCCTACAATATTAAAGGTAACAAGGGATTGATGCTTGATTTTATGAGCGGAGAACATCTTCTGCTGGGTTCGCAGGAGCCGGATATTCTGAAAATATCTATTGATCAGGGCCGCAATAGAAAATGAACTCATTTTCTTAGCAGTCCTTCTTTTGTGGTATTTATTCTGGTTATGATGTTTCATATTATTAATTTTCATATGCTCGCTTAATGTTATGAAATTCATACATATAATTCATACATATAATACTTTCGTATGCATTCTTAACTTTTAAATCTTACATGTATGATATATTCTTAATAGTGGCTTTAAATTACTTTTTTTAAAATTGTTTGTTGTTTGCTATTTCAAATTTGAAACTGACAACGAAAAAAGTAAGCTTTTTAGTGTAAATACATGCACTTTTTATTCGATATAATCAATTAAGACTCATGGAGAATGAACTTACTGAACTTAAAGACAATGACCTTGAGCATTTCAATCTGCTAATATCAATAAAGGATATAAGTGACATTTTTATCGCATATGATCTGCGTTTCATCAGTTATTTTGGTTCTGATTTGTTCTATGTTGAAATGGTTGATGGCGAACCACTTGTTCCAATGCATCCAAAAAGCGCTTATCCTCCTGGAATTGAAAAATTATTTGATTTGATGGCAAGGGAAAAGATCAATCTGTTAAGTTACGAGGATGAAAAAATAATGAAATCCCATTTTCCTGTAAATACCAGCGATCTATAACTTATCATACTCAATTAATTATCTACAATATAGTTTCAATTTTAGAAAGATTTAAATAAGATTCTGAATCATCACATGACTCATGCTCACTACCCAGAACTCAAAAATAGGGGATATGACAAATCAATATAAATTTCTATAATAATCTATTACAATCGGTCTGATGCTATGGTATTTCCTGAAGTCCCATTATCCACGACATATATTTCTTAGAAGTGCTTCAAGCGAGTTACTAAGCCTTACTCTTGACAGCCTTGTATTTGTAGTACTTGCATTTTACGGAGTTGCACCAATTGTTCCTCTTATCATTGGACAGCTTGTAGCCAAGAATCGAATTGGTCTGCTGGATACTCCCTGGTTTGTTTGGTATAAAAAACATCTGGAAAAAAGTGTATCTGGTGTCTGATCTCGTTAATCTATAGTTATGAACGTCTATGTTGATATACATGAAATAGGCTTTTATATCTTTAAAATCTATTTAATTATAGTGATATGAATTCGCTATATGATTTAAGGGACTGGTTCTACGAGTGTGACAGGCTGTTATTCCTGGCAGAAGTCCATTACCATAAGGAAGATGTTGTTCCGTCCAAACACAGATTTTCATATGAGCTAACAAGCTCCAGCTTAGAACAAATGTTCAGTACAATCAGGAAAATGATAAAAGAAAGTGATTATTGCATTAGCTTTGATACCTGTACTTACCAGGATGAAGTATTCTTCCTGGAGGAAATACTGGATAATATATCATCTGATAAATGGGACAAAATGGATGTCGAATGTGTTTTAAAGGCACAGGCAATAGTCCATAAACTTGCCAATGCAGTGAATGCTGATATTCTGGAAAACAGTGAGCTTCAAGGATATCCTCATATATACAATGCCTGCCATATCAAATAATCTTTCCCGGATTATGTTCCCGTATTGTTGTTGAGGATGTACCATCATCTGTATACATGTCCATTGATACTATATCGCAGATATCCGGGATATTCATATCATCAGATATTTCTGAATTTTTTCGCTGGAATACTAGAAAGCGAACGTTGTATTTTTGAAAATGATTCAGCAAACTTTTTCTGTCTTCGCCATATCTGTAATATTTATCATTAAATAATCTGTTCAGTGTGTCAGCACCTATGAGAAACACAGAATCAGGAAATAGTATTGCTTTGTCTGCAAATAGGGGTGAATTTGTAATATATATATTCCCCATAAATATTTCATCCCGATGCTCTAAAATTGAGTTGACTCTGTCTTTCAGGGAAATAAAGTCTATTGGCGGTTTATCAACATTTGCTAATGATATTTCAAAGCAAATCTTTTCTTTATATTTATTGGCAGCGATTCTTGCCATTTCTACATGATTCTTATGACATGGATTAAAGGAGCCTGATAAAATTACTTTTGGTTTAACATCGCAGATTCCCATATCAACTTTTAAAGGTTCACAATTCTTATTTGAATTGATATTTTCCAGTGTTTTCAACAATAAATCTGCCACAGAACGCTCTGCTTCAGCTTTTTTATCAACAATTTCTTCCACCAATGTATCATTTAGTGAGACCAATTCTATTTTTTTATCAGGAACGCATATTCTGCCTACCTTTTCAATAATAAAATCTGATGTAATGTGTTCCTGTTCTTCTCGGGTGGTACTGGATTTCAGGTACATGCTTGATGTACCTGTCTTGTAATATGATTGGTATGCAAAGTGAATTTCGTGTTTTCTACCCTCACGCTCGTTTTCAACATTTGTCAGTTTGGATGTAACGCCAATACCAATAAGTATTTCGTGACTTGTGCTCTCTTGTTTTGCGTTAAGGTAAAGTGCACGCCGATAAGCTGACATTGCAATGTCTTTTGCTGTATCCGGTGAAGCATACCGGATTGGTTCCTTTCCTATGAAATCTATGAGTGCCTCCTTGCTATATGGAACAATTGCTTCAAGAATAGTATCTGAACCTTTTCCATGCCTCAATAATTCTCCAATTGCCTCTGTTCCACCACCTGTCACTGCCAGTACTATCTTTTGTGGGGAATTATGTATCATTTTTACAAGGTTTAAAATTTCAATGCTATTATCTACTTTTTCTGTCACAGTATCTCTCTCCACTCAAAAGATTTAGGATATAATACTTCATCATGCTTATTTTTGCATATGTGCCTGTCTATTTTTACTGTCATATTTAAATACTTTGTTTTATAATGTTAACAGTGAATACTAATATGCGATACGCTTTTATAGAGTAAATAACTACATAATATTATCATATATATATTATATTAATTTCCTGACTTACTGACTTAAAAATAAGTTGGTGTTTCCTTCGAACAGCCGGTCATTGATCTGGTGAATGTCATACGGAAAGCAGGATTCAAATAAAATTGAGGGAAAAAATGTGCCATATACTTGTAATTGAGGACAATCCTGTAAACATGGAACTTACTGTAGACCTTCTTGAGTCATATGGATACCATGTAACTCCTGCAGAAGATGGTTTTGTCGCTCTGGAAAAGATAAAGGATACCAATTTTGATCTAATCCTTCTGGATATCCAGTTACCTAAAATGGACGGGCTTGAAGTATTATCTCACTTAAAGGAAAATGAGAGTACAAAAGATGTTCCGGTAATAGCCTTAACTGCCCACTCCATGCGCGGGGATGATGAACGGTTTATTGCTGCCGGATGTATTGATTATATATCCAAGCCAATCGACATTCACAGTTTCAAGGAAAAGATAAAATATCATCTTGGAGTTTCGGATTAATTGCTAAGTACACATAAATAAGGTTTGGGTAAGCTATGCAGCTTCGTACTAAAACTTTACTTGTATTTAACTTCACTTTTTTTTTAATCTGATGCTGACATTACATCTCACTATAGGCTCAATTATTTTTAAAAATATTGGGGATATTGGGCATAAAGATGTCATTGACAACATGGGTCAAACGCTTGTTTACTCTTGTCTTTTATTCGTTCTAGCAGAATTTCATTATCAAGATTCAATGTAATATATGGGTTAAAGTATCAATAATCTTATGGTACGGTTAAAAGAATTAACACACAATACAAGAGGTTAGTATATGGATTATAGTATCAATCATCTTATGGAAAGGTTGGAGGAGAGTGAAAATCTATTATCTTCTATTATTGAATCTTTATCAGAAGGCGTGATAGTTATCAATGGTGATTATCAAATCATACACTTTAATTCTAAATTCATAAGATTATGGGATATTCCTGAGCACATTCTTCTGGAAAGAGATGGACTCAAACTACTTGAACACCTGAACAGTAGAATGATTAACTATGATGGTATAGTTGAAAATTTGCGTAAAAATCATATGTCTGCAAAAAGAATCTTCACTATTTTAGAATTTAATGATAATAGCTTCTTTGAAGTTTCATCCTATCCTTTACTCCAGAACGAAAAGGTCGTTGGTCGTATCCTGAGTTTCAGGGATATTTCAGAAAGAAAAATGGCGGAAGATTTTTTAAGGAACCAAGAGCACAAGTATCGATCTCTTTTTGAGTCATCCAATGACGCTATTTTTATTGTAAAGGATGGGTACATTCAGGATTTGAACAACCAAGCCAGCAAGTTGATATGTGTGTCAGGCCCGGAAATCATTGGTAAACCTTTAGTTGATATTGTAATTGAAAATAAGCGATATTTAATACGAAACCTGATTAAAGATGCCTTTAAAAATTCTGTTAGCAAATGTGAGGTTGAAGTAAAAAAGTCCGATGATATTTTCATTGACTCTGAAATAACTGCTACAGTTGTCGATAGTGAACATGGTCTTATACAAATGATATTCCAGGATATTACTGAAAGGAAGAAAATTGAACGACTGGAGCAGGAAAACAAAGAAAGAATGAGTCTCATTCTTGATAACATAAATTGTGGCGTGATAGTTATAGATGCACATAGTCATGAAATAGTTGATATCAATCCTAAAGCGCTGGATATTGTTGACCAGAAAAAGGATGATGTTGTGGGAAGGGTATGTCATAATTTCGTATGCCCCGCAGAAAACAGCAAATGTCCAATAAGTGATTTCAGTCAGTTAATTGATAGATCTGAGAGGGAAGTTGTACGATCTGATGGTACAAGGGTGCCTGTTCTGAAGTCTGTTGAAATCGTAAAACTGGGTGGACGTGAGCTATTCATTGAAAGTTTCTTTGATATTAGCAAAATAAAGCAAACAGAGAACGAGCTTTTGGACCAAAAAGTATATGCTGAAACTGCAAACCGTGCCAAGAGTGAATTCCTTGCTACTATGAGTCATGAATTGCGTACTCCTTTGAATTCAGTTATAGGATTTTCAGACCTGCTACTGGATGGTAATTTTGGTGTTCTTAATGAAAAACAGAACCGTTTCATGTCAAATATATCCACCAGTGGAAAGCATCTCTTGAATCTCATCAATGACATACTTGATATTTCCAAGATAGAAGCCGGAAAGATGGAACTGTTTTATGAGGTATTTGATTTTGCAGACATGATATCCGACATTAACTTTATGATGAAAGCACTGGCCTCAAAAAGAGGCATTCTTCTGGACTTTGAAATGGGCTCCAGGAATATATTAATAAATGCTGACCGAAGCAAATTGAAACAGGTACTTTATAATATTATTGGCAATGCAATAAAATTCTCTCATGAAAATGGTAAAGTTCAGGTCAATGTTTCAACAAAAGATGATCTGCTTAATGTCAGTATAAAAGATAGTGGCATAGGCATATCCAGAGATGATCAGGTAAAACTTTTCCAGCCTTTTGTACAAATAGACTCAGCCAGCAATCGAAAATATGAAGGAACTGGTCTGGGTCTCGCTCTTGTAAAGAACCTTCTTGAATTGCATGGTGGAAGTATCGGGATGGAAAGTGAGCTGGGAAAAGGTTCTACCTTCTTTTTCTCCGTGCCAGTTAATCTTGACAGCAGAGATATAAACTTCGACTCAGCACCTGCCAACGATTCATCTTTAAACGATACATCTTCATTTTCTGAAGATGATTTTGTTATTTTGAAGCCAAAAGATTCAACAGGTTTCGAGCCGCTTGTACTTGTGGTGGAGGACGACATCAACTCAAAGGAACTTTTGAGTGTAATGTTGAATAACGCAGGATATCGGGTGGTACTTGTTGAAAATGGTGCAAAAGCCCTTGAAATTGCAAAAAAAGTTCATCCTTTTGCAATTACTCTTGACCTTAACTTGCCGGGAATGGATGGAACTGAGGTTCTGGAGAATCTAAAAAATAGTAATTATACGTCTTCAATTCCTGTGATTGTGTTATCCTCTCTTGGTGAAAAAGATGTGGGAATGGTTGCAGGTATTGTTGATCACTTAACAAAGCCTATTGATAATAATCGTCTTCTTCAGGTGCTCTCTGTTCTGATGAAAAATCCAGAGAGGGACTTATTAAAGGTCCTGGTGATAGATGATGATCCCCTGGTTGTGGATATACTTTCCGAAGTCATAAAGAACGCGGGATATGATGTGATCACCGCTTCTGGCGGGGAGGAAGGAATTGAAAAAGCATTTGATAGCATTCCCGATGTATTGATAGTTGATTTAATGATGGCTGATGTCACTGGTTTTGATGTGATATCAACTTTGAAGGCTGATTCACGGACTATACAAATTCCTTTGATAGTATGTACTGCAAAAGACCTGGATATTGAAGAAATAGAATTCCTCAATAAAAACGTGTACGGTATTATCCAAAAGGGCCTGTTCTCAAAAAAAGATCTTCTTGGTATTCTTGGCAAATTAGAACCAAATTCGGATGATGAGAAATCACTTTCTGGTTCTCATGAGGTTTATCAATGAAAGTTGGCCGAAGATCATTATCAGCAATTTTACTTGCATTATTATTCATTTTTCTTCTTACGGAACGGCCAGTCCCAGGCTGAAGATACTATAAGGATTGGTGTTCTTATCGACGGTTCCGGTGAGGGAACACTGAAAAAATGGGACGCTGTAACAGAACATTTATCAATTGATATTTCATAATTTACATTTGCTTTAGTTCCAATGAATCAGAGTACAATGGAAGATCAAATTATCGCGGAAAGTGTGGATTTTATTATTGTGGACCCTGCAACATATGTTCTATTTGAAAATATCCACGGAGTCAATAGTATGGCTACTATGGAAACACTGGTTTATCTTCCTCTTGAATATACGCAAAGATCTACTTTGAACAATGTGAGTTCCGTTATTTTTACAAAAGCTGACAGGACAGATATTGAATATCTGGATGATATTGTAGGTACTTCATTCATGGCACCAGACAGTTCTTCTTTTGAAGGTTATGATGCAATAAGTGCCTCCAATGGTAAAGAGGGAATCAACAGGGCATTGAACTTCTTACCGGATGAAATTATCCTTGACCTGATGATGCCAAAAGTTGATGTTTTTGCTGTCATAAATGAATTAAAGAATCATCCTGAAACAATTGATATTCCTATAATTGTCTGTACAGCAAAAGATCTTGAAAACTATGAAAAGGAACAACTTGACGAGATGTATTTTTTGTAATGCAAAAAGGTATATTCGGCAAACAGGATCATTTGGATTGTATCGGAAAGTAGAAAACTCTTCAAATTAAAAAGGGAATAAAAAAGGTGTTATTCAGGGATAATATTATCGGTTTGTAGTTCGAAATGACCTTTAATTCCATTAACATCTACTTTGTATGTTCCTTTTTCAAGACCATATACATCAAGAATAACTGTGCTCTGAAAAGGTACAATAGTTTCTGTGCACAGTTCATCTGCTGGTCTTCTTGTTGTCAGATTCACGGTGAATGAGTTATCCTCATTGTTAAACTTAATAAGTTCTTCATCTAACTGTGTGCATCCGTCAGGAAGATAGCCTGTAACGGATACATGCACCTGAACTGGAAAAGATTCCAGGATAAGTACATCAGTTTGTTCGACAACTGCGTTTCCATACACGTATTCACTATTTGATTCGATTTCTGTGGTGTTTTCCGGAATAGCCGGAGTTTCAGCACATCCAAGAGAAAATGTTACAATTGTGACAATGACAATTGTCAGTAACACAAGGACACCTAACAAAGCGTTGCTATTTGTTTTCATAAACTTCCTCTTAATCCCCATTGCACCAATGACTTAATTGAATAAATGTCTTGCTAAAACTACGAATTTGTTCGAAGTTAAAGAACACTAAAGATATTCCAATTCAATGCATTATAATAGATTAAGTATGGTCAGGCATTCAGAGTACCATTTTATGAATCCGGGAAAAGTGAATTTAATTTATCACGATATCGTTTCAATTCTCTATCTCCTCTTTCTACAGACATTTTTCCTGTTCCGAATGTCAGGTGCATGTCCAGAACTTCCATTCCTACATATTCAAATGTGCAGTGGTTGATGTACTTTAGCAGTTCCCGGATATCTCCGTGTTTTCCACTTGGGGAATACCAATCTTCTTCTGCACCGGTGCTTATTGCCATCATTGTTTTCTTGCCTTTGAGCAATCCGTTCTCATAGACTCGATCATTTATGGGGCTGAATGCAAAACCTGCTGCAAAGACTCTGTCGAGCCATCCTTTCATTATCGCCGGCATTCCTGTGAAAAATATAGGGAACTGGAATATCAGGCAATCTGCCCACTTTACTTTTTCCATTTCCGTCATTATATCCTTAGAAAAAGTACCTTCCTTGCTTGCCGTGATCTGCTCAAGGAATAAATTTAGTGAGTCTTCTTTTTTGCGTTGTAAAAAGTCACTCTGGTCAAGCACAGGTTTAAAACCCATTGAATACAGGTCAGAAAGTCTTACTGTGTTACCTTTTTCTTCAAGTGTTTGAATGGCCATATATTTCATGGAAGAATTAAATGACTTCGGTTCAGGATGTGCAAAGATGTATAATATGTTCATAGTACTCCCACTCTATCTTTTAATTGGTAGTACTTATACATTATTATAAGCAATACTAGTTGCAAAGAGGCATTATAATAATAATAAAGAGAATTTTGATAAACATATCTCTTTCACAGCAACTTATCACTAAAATATAAATATTAGACTAATAAATTAATACATATGGATGTTTAACTGATTTTGCTCTAAACGAAGAATAAAAACGTCTTCAATCGGTTGGTGACAAGCTTGCTGAGATTGAATCATTGATTGATTGGAAACCTTTTCGACCAATTATGCAGTCAATGTATAATAATAGAACAGTTTCAGGCGGACGGCCTGAAGTTCATGTTATTGTGATGTTTAAAATGCTTGTTCTGCAACAATGACATGGTCTTTCTGATGCTGAACTTGAAAGACAATGCATTGACAGAATATCCTTTAGGAAATTCCTGGGATTTCCTGAATATGTTCCAAATAGTACAACTGTCTGGTCATTCAGAAAAAGAATTGCTGACAATGGTAAAGAGAAGGAAATATGGAATGAGATGCATAGAAAGTTTAATTCTCTCGGATTGAAGATAAAAAAAGGAATGATTCAGGATGCAACTTTTATTCATTCCAATCCTGGACATGCTAAAGCTGACAAGCCTAGGGGAAAAGATGCTAAGACAGCAAGAAGCAAAGATGGAACCTAGGTGAAAAAAGGTGGCAAGTCTCACGTTGGATACAAGCTTCATACAATAATTGCTAAGGAATGTGAATTGATCCGAAGATTTGAAACAACGACTGCATCAGTACATGATTCACAGGTGGATCTTTCCGAAATAAATGAAGTAGTGTATTGGGAGAATAGATATTTTGAAGCAGTTGTAAATGTCTTTGCAGTAACAATGCAAAGAGCTGTAGGAGGAAATACATTAGGAATAACTGATATTCTCCGAAATGGATGAATAAGTGTACAAAGAGTTTCGTGTGATAGGGTCTATGCAGTTACAAAAGAGGTGTTCAAAGCAGAAAAGGTTCTTGTTACAACTATAGAATGAGTAAATGTGAAGATACGACAGCTTTTTCCTTTAGTCTGCATCAACTGAGGACACTAAAAAGGAAAGGAACAATTTAGGATAGCGGAAGCCGTCCTAAAATGAAGGCAAAAATGAACAGAAAAGACGATAACTAGGAAAATAGTGGGTAAATAGCAATCTGGAGTTATCAGTAACTCAAAAAAAGAGGTTTAATCTGAATCCTCCATAATGTTCATGTTGATGTGAGTTATTCGTTTTTTGGGCGAAACCTGAACTCAAAACCAAGGTGTTCCAGCGCAAATAATGCCATCATGATCACAACAAAGAGTAACATGATGGATATATAACAAGCCAGCAGATAATGAAGGAAGCTACCTCTTGAAATACTCGAATCTACATACGAGAATATACTGATAGGAGTATTATATAATGGGTAAAAGTAATCGATTTCATATCTGGCAAGATCATCCAACAGCAGATGTGAAAGGGATGCAGATTCTGCAAAAATACCCATGTATATAGCCTTATCATATTTCCTGTACACAACATATCCAATACCAATGCCCATAAAGAATGCTAAAGAACTGAATAGTATCGAATGCGTTGGAATCGGCCCAAGATTAACATGCTCAATAGTACCATTTACCAGAATATTGTAAACGGCAGTAACATCAGGAAAAAGCGCTGCGATACCACCTACAAACAGTAGTATGATTACATTCAACATATTCGTAGGCGTAATCTCTTTGCGAAAAACTGCTCCAAGAGTTACATATGTCATAGCCGCACTGATACAAAGTACAAAGAACATAACATGTGCAATTGGATAAGGCATGGTCATAGGTAAAAAGCGCATGAATATATAAGGATATTGCGAGAACAAAAAAGAAAAAAAGATGGCGCAAAATATGCGCCTCAATTTACAATTTC
>NZ_JADQBY010000001.1 GCF_016278385.1 Methanolobus sp. | reverse complement strand
TGGTCCCGTGTTCATCACCATAATCATAAGCACATGCATAAATTCCAGCATACATGGTATTGTATATTATATTGTTATATATTTCAACAGAAGTTACAGGATAACTTTTGTGATATGATTGAACGTAAATGCCTACGTAACCACCATGTAATTCAGCATATATTATGTTATCATGGATCTTCAGGTTCTTTGTTAGCTCACTGCGAATTCCAGAGTTTATCTGAATAGACATATCATTGTTGTAGATTTCCACACCATCACATTTAGAGACCCAGACAAACTCATGTCCCTGGAGCCTCGCTATATTGTCATGGACAGACACATCAGAACATCCGTTAAAGTACATCAGATCATCTGCATTGTCATGTAGATACATGTCATAGACTTCGATGTTATCAACATCCTCCATGAAAATCAACATATAATACTTACCATATCCACGTATCCACTCATCATTATTTTCATAGTTACCATAGAGTTCAAAGCCATGTATTTTAATATTCCCAACTGTACCCATCTCTTCTATTAGAGGAACATAGTTTTTAAAATATGCGTTATTTTCTATCATCAGTTTTGTATCAGAATTACCTGTAAGCTCAGTGTTATCACCAATCTTAATGGAATCTCCTGCACTGTAAGTACCTGATTTCAGATAGACGGTTCCACCGCCGATTGAATGAATATACGAAAGTGCCTTGTTGATCTGTACGTGATCATCTTTTCCGTCACAGTTGTAATCACCACTGCCGTCGGTAGCAACATATACAGTAGTCGCACTACTAACAGATGCATGGAATACAAGCAAACAAATAAATATGCTAAAAATGTACAGAACTCGTTTTATAGTCATCAAAAACCCTTCATATGTAACTCATACATAACATTTAAGACCTAAATAGTAAGTTACTTATATTTAATTATTTTGGCTCTATAAAAAACATCAGTTGAATAACAAATATAATTGACACACTTATCATAAATTATATACGAACCCATTTTAAAATGATTCTTGAACCTTTTTCCAACACATCATAAAACATACAATATCTAGAAGTCTTTTGAAAACCACGTTAAACCTTTCATCTCTATTTGTTATTTTTCTAACTCTCATATTCAACCATGCAAAGGATTGTTCTATTGTCCTTCTTTTATGATATGATTCATGCACAAATCTTGTAGACCTTCCTTTTTTTGGCTTTTTCAGATTCCTGATATTTAACAGGAATATTACTTTTGATCACTCTGTGTCTCAATTATTTCCTGATGACTCCATCATCATAAGCAGAATCTGCGAGTACTTCTAGATACTGTCGGAAAAGTCTACTACGATTAATAAAAATTTACAATGATAAGAATGTAACAAATTATTCGTAAGTGAATAATCAGTGTCAATAGGTGTATTTGTATTTATTTAGGACAATTATTTATAAATATTTTGATTAACCTATGAGATAAATGTATTCTGTATCTAATTCTAAGCAAACAACATTCGTATATGGGCCTGAAATATACGAAAAACTGATACTAAAGGACCACTTGCTTTATATGATCAATGAAAAGGTGGGCTTGTAATAAATACTCCCGAGATGATGCTTAGTTATGCAGTAGTCCAATACCTGTATGATTATTCCGATAGGCAGATGGAGTATGAAGCACAGGTGAACATAATAGTAAGTGTTTATCGGACTAAATTTGGTATTTTGTCAAACTCATTGATAGAATTTGCATACGAGGCTATATATAATTATCAATGATAGTTCTCTAAATATGGCTGATATTGATGCCATATATGTTTCTAATTTTTTTGGTGGTCCACTTGATGGTCAGTTGCATCTAAACTCAGCTATCACATCTTTAATTCCTGATATGAATATTCCTATTGTAAGAGTTGAAACTGCCTGTGCTTCCAGTAGTGTCGCTTTTAATCAGGCAATTCAAAGCCTGAATCAGTTCTCAAATGTTATGATCATTGGTGTGGAGAATATGCCGGATTCCACATATCTGGATCCCACTGATGCTATTGCTATGGCAGCGGACAATGCTATCGATTATCAGAATGGATTGATATTCCCTGCTTCCTATGCATTGATCACTCAACAATATATGCTTAAATATGGGATTGGTTATAATGTTCTTGAAAAAGTCTCATATCGAAACCATTAAAATTCAAGCTTGAATCCATTAGCTCATTTTTTTATATAAGCACGTAAGTATGGAAATGATAAAACAATCTCCAATTGTTACATCTCCTCTTAATCTATTTGATTGCAGTCCTATTTAAGATGGTGCTGATGCAGCTGTTATTTCTAAAAACAGACATTCATATAGGGATATTGAGATAATGAGTTCCCATATATCCACAGACTCTATCTCGCTTAGCCAAAAAAAGGATTTGACTTCTTCATCTATGACAATCTACAGATTCCGGTGCAATTTCCGTTCTCAATTAAGTCATTTTGCCATAAATTCAATCATCTCGAGAAGTAATTTTGCTATCTCTTCTATCCTGTACTTCTCTATATTCTCCCGTGTTGGAATAGTAAGGAATGAATGGGATGCAGGTTTTGTTTTTGGTTCCATTATCTCGATCATTTCAATAAGGTGGTCAAGTGCTTCCGGGTTAATATCAAAATCATCTTTTCTTTCTTTGATGACTCCTGAAAGTGCTCTTATCTCCTTGTGACTATTGTTCTGCAGGTCATAATAGAGAGATACGTTTTCAGCAGATGTAGGAGGGAACCTTTTTCTTAACATGTCCAACAGGAGATTTCGGATAAGTTCTCTTGAGAGCAAATAAGCTGAAATAGTGAACCCACGTTTAAAACTTGAATTAATCTCTGTCCTTATTGAATTATAGTGTTCATCAGGAAAGTCAATGTCTACGAATTTTTCCTGTTTCGATATTGAATATGAGGGCTGTGAGCGAATAGGATTTATTTTGACGAATTTTTCCATCTCAAAAGAAAAGTCGTTTGTTCTTGGAAGCGCATTTTGTAAAATTATATTTTGTTCCTTCAGTCTTTTGAGGGCAATACTGTCAGTATAACTTTTCGGCTTATCCTTGAAGTATATTCCATGTATATAATCCTGTATAGTATAGGTATATTCATTTGTGCCAGAGCGTTTAGTAGTATGATGTAAACTCTCAAACCTAATAGCTCCATCAGGAATCATGCTTCTTATAATAGGCAAACAACGAGCATACCACTTATTATACTCTGCAATAAACATGTTACGTTTCTTCTGATATTCACGTTCACTGGATACGGCATTATCTTCAAGTAGATCAAGAAGCTCATTCCCTATTCTTGTAAGGTCAGCTATTTCCTTTTTTACGCTATCACTGTTATTTTCTCCGGTCACAAAATTATATTATGCGTGTTATTATATATAATATTGTATATTCGGGGTGCATTCGATAAATAGAGTTTTATCCTATCAGTTTAAACATATTTTATCTTTAAAGGAGTGTGTTTAAATGGATGTTCTCTGGCTTGAACAAGCAGATGTTAAAACTGTTATAAATATGCCTTTAACTTTATCTGCAGTAGAAAATGGTTTCAGGGAGCATGGCATGAAGAAAGTGCAGATGCCCCCTAAATCATATCTTTATTTTGATAAACACAATGGAGATCTGCGCACAATGCCATCGTTTATGGAAGAGCAGGATATTGCAGGTGTTAAGATAGTTAATGTGCATCCTGATAACAGGGAAAAAGGTTTTCCAACTGTGATGGCTGTTATTGTACTCAATTCTACGGAAACCGGTGCTCCACTTGCTATAATGGATGGTACTCATATCACAGATATGAGGACCGGTGCGGCTGGTGGGATTGCTGCAAAATATCTTGCACGCCCGGATTCTCATGTTGTAGGTATGGTTGGTACAGGGGGTCAGGCCCGTACCCAGTTGCTTGCACTCGCTGAAGTTATGGATATCGAGGAAGTGAAGATCACCTGTAGGAATACTGCTCACTGTGCTTCATTTGAAACAGATATGAAGCGGTTTATGTCCTGTGATTTTACAAGGAAGGATGCTATAAAGGATGTATGTGATTGTGATGTTCTGGTGACGACCACTCCTGTAAGGGAACCTGTTGTCATGTCAGAGTGGGTCAATGAAGGCACTCATATCAATGCCATAGGCGCCGATGCCACGGGTAAACAGGAACTTGATTCCACTTTGCTCAAAAGGTCAAAGATAATTGTTGATGATATTGTTCAGGCATCGCATTCAGGAGAGATCAATATCCCTCTGTCAAAAGGAGTGATTTCACAATCCGATATTCATGCTGAACTTGGAGAGGTTGTTGCTGGAATAAAACATGGAAGGCAGTCAGATGAGGATATAACTATATTTGATTCCACAGGGCTTGCTGTTCAGGATCTGGTGACTGCCAATATAGTCTATACAAAGGCAGCTGAGATGGGTATTGGAAAGAAGATAAAGTTGTTCTGAGATTTCATGGGGATAAATTCACCGGTTTAATCCGCAATTAATCCGATTTTTGATGATCAGATTTTTTCGTAGACCTCTCCTGTATTGATTTTTTATATATGCGAAGCTTTCATTATCATTCCTAAGATGCCTATTTTTCCGCCATGGTCCATTTTGCCGTTTCTTCTGAGCATATCATTTCTGAGCACAGGGCAAATGCCGGAATAAAGTACAACAAGCCTGTGATTATTATGTTCTACTGAAAAGATGCTAACGTATTTGTTAGTAAGCCATCCAAACACAATAATAAAAGTTATTCCTAAAAAGGATGTTAATCTGTTGACGATGTTTGAGTCTGTGACTGCTTAGGCTTCAATTGCCTCTTCTTCATTTATTATTCGTGACGTCCTGATGGTATATTTTGCGTAACGAAAAGCAATCAAATACATCTGTAATAATATTTGTTATTGTGCATCATTTTGTTCAGTAGATGCATCATTTATTTTTATAGTGTCTGCATTTAGAATTTCTGGACGTTTTCAAATGTAAACAATAATTTTGATGCATTAGTCTGAAAACAACAATTCATATCCTTGAGATTGATGCAATCTTTTACCTGCTGGTATTTGAAAGCAGAAGATGCATCATGATACTGTCTTTTCTGATATAATCTGGTAAAACGCATTTTTCATGACTGCTAAAAACCAGCCATAATCAGAAGTTCAACGTAATCCTTATATATCCTGCATGCATACATATGGAGTGTTAAGACTACATATGCAGGATGCAACATTTCCTGTGATGCAGGAAGGTGTAAAAAATGAAAAGAACAACGTCAATACTCCTTGCTGGTATGCTCATTGCAGCCATTGCAGGGATAGGTATAGTAAGTGCAGCAGTCGATGAAACCGACGATTCTACATTCTTTGGTCAGATGGCCGGATTGGCAGGGCATGGTATGAGATATGCCAGTCAATATGGATATGCTAATTGTCCAGTTTACGGATCATATGCATCTGATGGAACAACAGTTGAACTTGAAGTCGAAACCATTGATGAGGCAATAGATGTCGCAGAAGAAGCAACTGGACAGGACATAGCAGAATCAGATGTTTATCAGATGGGTAGATGGTGGGTATTCAGCTACACTGAAGATGACACTATCAAGCAGGGTCGTATCGATGCATACACAGGCGATGTCATTGAGGACTTCTATGCAGGTTCCACATACCAGGGTCAGTACACTCAGGGTGGACGTGGCATGATGCGTGGAAGCGGCTATGGCGGATGCGGTGGAGCTGGCTATAGATTCTAATTATTGTCTGTCTGATACAATAAACGAGTATGGAAGGTAGAAAAGTAATAATACTTATCTTCCCATATACTCTTTATTAAAAATATAGCTTTTAAGGGTGAATACAAAAATGATGGGCAGCAGCATGTATGGTTATGGAATATGGGGCCTTCTTTTGAACATACTACTTGTTCTGGTTATAGTCTGGGTAACAGTCACACTTCTTAATAGATCCAGTTCCGGAAGCTCTGGAGACAATGAACGCTTGGCAAGGGTTGAGAAGGATGTGGAAGATATCAAAAAGATGGTAGAGGATATCAAAGAAAAACTTGATGAAATTTAAATCGGGCGTTACCTGAAACTGAAAAACAGAACTAAAAACAGCAGGTTCTCAAATGACAAAGACACTTCAACAGATAATCACTATCGGCGAAGCTATTTCCCATCCAGTTAGATTAAAACTCCTGTATCTGCTTTCGGAAAGAGAGAGATATATATATGATCTGGCCAAGGATCTTAATCTTTCCCGACAGGTTGTCCAGCTGCACCTGAAAAGGCTGGAAAATGCGGGATTTGTTGAAAGTGACCTGAGGCTTGAAGACAATGATAACCGGGCAAAGAAATTCTTCAGGCTGAAGGAATTCGATGTTGAACTGGGAATTGATGAGCTGACTGAAATATTTGAAGAAATCAAGGCTTAGACCGTATCATCCTGAAAACGTCCCATAGGGCCACATTCTTTACATCAATAATATTAAGGCCTGCTTTTTTAACATTCTCGACTGTCTCACGGTTTATATTCACGCCAGTTAATGCTGTTGTGATGGGATTGAAAAGATTTTCCATAAAAGCAATGATACCGATTTCACTTTTCATGTGCTCAAGGTTTATGACGATACCTTCAGGTTTGCAGACACGTTTCATCTCTTCAAGCGCAATAACGGGTCTCGGAATGGAACATAGCACAAAGGTTGTGACTACATAATCAAAACGACCATCCTTAAATCCCAAATTTTCTGCATCCATCTGAAACAGAGATACTTTTTTATTTTTCCGTGATCTTTTCTTTGCATATGAGAGCATTTTATTGCTGATATCCATCCCGACAACCTCGCAGGATTTTGGATAGTACCTTATATTTTTGCCAGTTCCGATACCCACCTCAAGTACTCTCCCGGATAAACCGGAAAACATCTTTTTTCTCCATTTACGGTACCATAAAAACTCAATAGGGATTTCCATGAGATCATACACATAGGAGAAACGATTGTATTTGGAAATTATTGACATAATATTTCTTTTCATACTACTTGCTTAAACAATTATGGTATCTGCGAATCAAATAATAATCTCAAAGTTGAATTGAAGCCACTTTATTTAGTAGTATGGATTATCCGATTTCCCACATTTCAATGAAATTATCCAGCAGATTATCAAGAAACCCCTCTCTATAGAATATTAGTAATTCTGCAACAATTTCAGGATTTACAATGGTGAAGTTACTAATTCTTCCAGCTTTTTCTTTTTTGATAATATCTGCTTTAACAAGCTTGTTCAAGTTCCATGAAACAGTTGAAGGAGAAAGCTTGATAGCAGTTGAGAGTTCTTTATTGTTCAGGCTGGTGTGCTGAAGAAGATTAATGAGAATATGTCTGCATGCTTTCCTCCTCAAAAAAGACAGAATATTTCTCTCGTTTGCTTCTAATTTCCTGTCCTTCACGAAATAACGTACATAATCTTCATCTTTAATGGAATATATCAGGTTCTTCTTCTCCATATAATGAAGGTTATACTGTAAACTGCCTATTACTATATTCAGACGTCTTTTAAGTTCTCTTAGGTGGACTCCAGGCGAATCTCTGATTACTTCATAGATCCGTTTTCTTGTTTCCAGTTCAAATTCCATCTTCAATCTGCTCTTTAGTTAATAAAGCGAGGGAAAACAAAAGTAAAACTATAAAATTGAGGAAACTACCCCATAACTCTAAATAATCACCTGCTCCGGGTAAAAAAAGATCAGAAGCATTCAAAAATCCCATAACTGCATAGAAAAAAAATGCAGCAGACACAAAAAACATCTTTTTTCTACGATCTCGAAGATACGCTAGAAATGAGATCACAAAAAGAAGCAGTGCCAGCAGACTAGATATTAATCTTATAACTTGGTCAGGTTCAGAGATCATATTTTCACATTGGTTTAATAATATATAAAGCACTTATTGAACGATTCTTTGTTTTTGGAGATGATGTTCCATATGTCAATTTTTGATAGGCATCTCCATGAATTATGTTGTCAAATTTATAGCAAGTTATTAATTCTGTAGTAATACTTACACTTGAAGATTCATAGCTAGTGAAACAAATATCATAAATTATAGATGCACAGATAAAACCGCTTATCTGCGTTCATCTGTGTGATCTTTTGTACTCACTAATATAGGTTCTAACCTTTCGACATTTATATCAACTTGATATGAATTGCTTGTCTTTGTATAGTATATACACATCTGAAAAGATGCCAATTATGAACAAAGTGAACAAAAATACGATATCAAACCATTTCTCTTTCAGAATCTCTAAAAGCATCATATCATTATATGTCTTCTTAATTCCAAACAGAGCAAATCCTGTTCTTTCATAATGTTTTGTTACCGAGAGTTGTTCAATGTGATCTCGTGTAGTTTCATAATTGCTGAATTTTGCCATTACTGCTTCTTCCTGTGGTTTGTCAAAACCCATACTTTTAAAAAATCCTCCTGGAACCTGATTGTCTGGATCCATTGTATCTCCTATCTGAGGAAGGACCAAGACAAAGACAAGCCATATGACAAAACATATCGTTAAAGCATTGGACAGGCTTTTTTGTTGTACTGAAAGGAAGAACGATAACGTAAAGAAAACCATAATGTAAAGGATGGATAGCATCACAAATATTGCTAATTTATAATATTCTACTGTAGTTAGCGTGATTCCGCCGATGGCCAGAAAGCTTGCAAGAATAATTGCAGCCACAGACAATATCATTATGCTGACAAACAGAAAATGACCCATTATTTTTCCAATGGTTATATCCATTTTTGTTATTGGTCTTGATAATAGCAATTTTAGAGTTTTTGTCTTCTTCTCTTTCGCAATACTTAAATAACCTAACAATATACCAATTATTGCTCCAATTATCTCTATATAATCAACAACGCCCCGCAAAAGATTTAGGGGGAATAGTTGTGGTGCTGCTTCAGTTGGCATTTTACCAATTGATTGTAGCAATGCCAGTGAACTTTCATATTGGCTCACTTGACTTTTAAAGATAAATGTCGAGACTAGAATGGATGTTGCAGTCAAAGTCAATAATAGTACCAATATAGTGCTAAATATTTTACTGCGAAAAATATCCTGAAATTCTTTTTTAGCAATGATTAAACGATTATTCATATACATCGCCTCGGGAGATATCAAACTTAGACATTGCATAAATTGAAACTGCAAGTGTGAGGATCAACCAAATTGTTAGTATAAACATATTCATGATGGGTGAATATGTAACCGAAACAACACTTTCTGTTCCCTGTAAAGCTAGTATTGCTGAAGAAAGTAGTTTATAATGTTCTGATATTGAAAATGGGTACAGGATATTGTGAATGGTTGATAATACAGGGCTATCCAGAATATTTGTTTGAGGCAAGATCGGATTCAATGAACTTGTCGGATAAAGAGCAGAACCCATTTCAGGCAAAGCAAAAGTTATTACGATCCAGATGATGACCGGAATAAGGAGTGCTGTCGCACTCTCACGTTTCATCAATCCAAAAGCCAACCCCAATAATCCGAACCCCAGTATATAGAGGAATGAGATTCCATAGAAACCAATCAATTGCAAGAACATAGCGGAATGTATCTCTGATAACATTGCTATAGATGCAATGCTTATACCTAAAGAAACTATCATGATTGCAAAGAGAACCAACATTAAGGAAGTTACCTTACCAATCAGTACATCTTTTTTAGTTACTGGCTTTGAGAACAGTATTCTTACGACCCCTGCTTTTTGATCTTTTGTTCCAATACTATGACCTACAGTAATCGCCAGAAGGGATCCTATAAGGACTATGTATATTATCATGTTCTTGACAATATCCAATGTTGGAAGATTACTGAATGGAGATGGAGGTACATTTTGTCCGGCTGCTGTTAACAGTATCGCAGATTCCTGATACACACTTTCAATAGTGTGCTGGGATGACCAGCCAATATAAGTTGAAGCAAGTGTTATCAATATGAATACGGAAAGAATTAGAAAGAATGTCCTTTCCCTCAAGAGGTGTCTAATCTCATTTTTTGCTATAGAAAAAGAAAGCATCTTTATTCCTCTTCGTTGTTTTCAATGTTGAGGTAGATATCTTCTAGGGAGCCTTCATCTTTGAATCTCTTCATGGTGTTTGAAAGTGAGTCCAGATATATCAGACTTCCATGGTTCAGGACCCCAATAGTTGAACAGGTTTTTGTTACTTCCTGCAACAGATGGGTATTCATAAAGATGGTAATTCCTTTTTGTGAATTCAGGCGCAATATAATATCTCTTAGTTGTTTGACCCCGAACGGGTCAAGGCCTGTTGTCGGTTCATCAAGGAACAGTATCTCAGGCTCGTGGATAATTGCCTGTGCAATACCAATCCTTTGTCGCATACCTTTTGAGAGAGCACTTATTTTTTTATCAGCATAGCTCCGAGCATCAAGGAAATCTAACACTTCCCATATTTGACTGTCTGGCTTTTTTATTCCTGACAATTTTGCAAAATACTCTAGATTCTCATAAGCTGTCATCGAATCATAGAACTGGACATTTTCGGGCAAATAACCGATTCTTCTCCGAACTTCCAGAGATTCGTTGATAATATCATACCCTGCAACTTTTCCGGATCCTGAACTTGGTTCAAGAAGAGTTGTCAGCATGTTGATGGTTGTGGTTTTTCCTGCCCCGTTATGTCCCAGAAAACCAAATATCTCTCCTTTTTTTACCTGGAGGGTCAAATCATTGACTGCTGCAAAATCACCGTATCTTTTTGCAAGATTGCGGACATCAACAACAAAAGAAGAAAAAGAAGTTTCCTCCTTTGAAGGACTTTCTTTCATAATCTCGTTCATACTTGCTTTTTCTATCATGCTGCCAGATCCCATTCAATCAGCTAATTCTTCTCCGCCTGCATCTTTTATTACGCTTGACGTCTGGCTCTGATAAGCAGGTGTACTCACCATTACATTGAATTCTAACTCATTCATAGATTTATAATAGAGACTGTTAGGATTTGCACGGTAATGATTCAAACCTTGTTCAATATCGATATGTACTGCTTTTGTTTCACCCAGTTGTAAATTAAAACCATCCAGCGGAAGTTCATATGACTGCTTAGCACTTGCATTAATATCAGTGATTGTGTAATAAACCGTGAAATTATTTATTTCAGTGTCAGCAAGATTCTCAAGAGAAATTTCCAGATGGTCAGAAGCATCTTTCTTAGCTATTTCATCGTAATTATTCTCGACTAAGACTTCTTTTATAGCAAAGCCTTTCGGACCGGATAATGCCTCAGGAATAGTATATACCAGATTGGGATTGCTGTCTTCTTTATCGTAAATCCCATCGCCATCAGTATCTGGATTTAATGGGTCTGTTCCCAATAAGCCTTCAGCGTTATCTGGAATACCGTCGCCATCGGAATCAACATTCTGATTTATTGAATTTTGCTCATTATTCGCTACAGGGGCGGAATCCGGTGATGTACTGCTTGTGCACCCCGAAATTGCTACGATTGACATTAGCAGTAATCCTATTATCAATATAGTATATTTTTTCATATCCTCACTCCATACTTTCAATTCAATCCATCAATTTTAATCATCAAAGAATACACTTTGACAAATATTCAAATAAACTTAGACTAATTTGGCCAATTAATCTGAAATCTTTGCATAAAACAAAATGTGGTCGTTGATACCACATTTAAGCAACATAGTAACTTAACTGTCTTCGAATTCGACATCATCAGAATCTATTTCATCTGTTTCATCCTGATCGTCATTTTCTATGAAAAGTACATTTCCGTTCCCTGCATCTACTTTTACATCTTTGACTCCTTCTGAAGTTGCGATCTCTACAGAGTACACCAGATTTCCATTTTCGTTATCCAGTTCAACTTCACCAAGCTCACCTGTAACTTCGTTAAGTGCAGCGGTTTCAGCTACTGTTTGTGAAATTACTGGATACTTTGTCAAGTCCTGTGTTTCCTGTGCTTCGTCCGATGAATCATCTGGAACAACAACAGATGAAGTGTAGGCTGGTTCTTGAATATCCTGTCCATCATCTCCCAAATTGGAATTTTGTTCATCAAAATTATTCAGATTAAATGCACCAGCTGTTCCAATTGCTCCAATAATAAGGGATACTGAAAGTAATGCACAAAAGATTAAAGTCCATTTTTTGTGGTTTTGCTCTATTTTTTCACCTCCTTTACATTGGACATATAAGATTGTGGCTTATAATATCAATTCTGGTACAGTACTCGAATATTAATACAGTATTCGAATTATCAAAATATCGTTCTTTTCTTCAAGCTTGATGGCCGGTTTTTTGGAATGATTTATATCATTCCAGTAAACTCACTAAAAAAAGGTGAATGGACGATAATTCATCAAAGTCTTGATATTTTTGTTTTGTATCATTGTCCCTATAAATGCTTTAGGACTGCTCACAAATTTGATTTTTACGTCCGTATTTTTAAAAGCCCTCATATATGATGAGATATTAATTTCCTTAAGGAAGTGCAAAAGGAAGGATATCATGGTCTTAAAACAGGAAGAATTCTGGGAAAGAGATAATTTCCTGGTTGTGACAGATGGCACAAAACCTGCCATAAAATGGACAATAAATGAACTCCGGAAAAGAGGAAAAGCACTTACTGTGCTTGACTACTCAGATAAACCGTTTGAAGGCTCAATTCAGGACATATCATCTGTGCCGGATAGTTTAAGGAATGTTGTGATAGGTATCACAAAAAAAGAACCTGCCAGAATCATTGAAAATTTGGCTGAAAGAGGCATAAGTGATTTCTGGGTTCATTGGAAGACCGACACATGTGATGTCAATCATCTTGAATATAAACCCGGACTGAACATAATCACCGGAAGATGTCCTATGATGTATCTGGGCAGTGGTGCAAGCATGCATGGTTTTCACAGGCTTGTTTCAAAGGTCTTTGGAAAATACTGATAATTAACTTACAGCTAGCTGCATTTCGCATCCTGCAAAAATATAATAAGAATGATAACATCCTTTCTAATGGTGTGAGGATGAAGGAATGGTAAACACCCTGTCTCATTTGGGAATTGGGTTACTGATAGCGTCGGTTGTGGGTTTAAGCAACAGGCAGATCAAGATAGTTGCTTTGATGGCAATACTTCCAGATCTTGATTTCACATTAAATGTTTTGCTGCTGGCAATTGACCAGAATCTGAGTCATCAGACATACAATAATATGTATTATTTGATGGGTCATCGGGAGTTCATGCATTCCATTATTTTTGTATCTCTTGTTGTTGTATATATATGGTTCAAAGAGAGAAACAGAGTATTAACCATAGCTTCGGGTGCAGCAATATTCAGTCACATATATCTTGACTATGTTACAAGCTGGAAGATGAGGCCTTTTTTTCCTTTTATAACAGATGCTTCAACAATAGGTGCCCTTGATTTCTTTGACCCGGTGGTTACTGTCATCTCTTTTGTACCCATTTTCTATATTTTAGCAGGACGTGCAAAAAATAATGGGGTCGAAAAAGACAGAAATAACTGGTTCCAGTCCCTCACAACAGGCAGACATGAGAAATTGTACCGGCACCTTCTCATAGTTATTACTATATGGTGCCTGCTTAATCCTGTTACAAAAGTATTTCTTGTGGCTAATATTGAGGAAACAGAAGGCCATAATATAAGTTATCAGGATTCTTATCCTATAGCGCCTGGCAGATTCCTGTCTGCATACATATACAATGATACTCATTACAGGATATTCACTTCAAGTTACTTGTCAGGAATCGAAAAAAGCAGACTTGTGCGGATATATCCGAATAATGAAAGTACATCTATATCCTACATGACAAGAGCAAAGACGCTGTATGATTCAAGTCTACCGGGAGAAGTGGACTATCCTGTATACAATATATCCGTTTCTAATACAAATGTGACGGTAACAATAAGTGATGCCAGGAATCCTTATGTTGATTATTGGGCTTACTTTAAGGCCGAATATGTTTTTGTATTTGATACTGAAACTGAAAATTATCAGGTTTACCTTAAAAGGAATGATCAATTTGGTAAATCGCTACCTGTGAGCCATTTTGAGTGAATCTGTGGCCACAGTACTCCATATTAAGTACATGTTAATTTGATTCATGTACATCTTTCTAAAAATACCTACAAACTGCTTTTATACGAGTTCATGCAAACTATGGATTGTAGTCAATTGCAAGGAGATTGTGATTTTGAGGGAAAATGAAAGTAATATGGTTATGGATATTAAAGTTCATGAATTTGTTAACAAGGATACATGGCATCTGCATCTTGCACTTCACGTAAACGACGTTCTGCTTGGTGTAGCAGCTGCAAACCTTGGTAGCACAGAGTGCGATAATGAAACCGTGGTAGCTGCAATGCAGAGCCTGAAAAACGAATATTACGATGCTATTGGTTCTCCGATGAGATATAAGGATGGAAAACTAATATTTCTGCCTGCAGACCAGGGTTTATTAGCTAAAAAGTCACAAAAGACTTCTGTATTGGGGATACAACATGTTTCCAACGCAGAAAAAAGAGTGGCTATATCACATTAATATAAATGCTGGCGCCAATGATTCCCTCAGATAATGCACCCATTTGCATTAATAATTTGTTTGCTTTCAACAAAATGCCAGCATTTATATTTCTTAAAACAAAGCAAACATCTGAATTATCTTCGTTTCTATTTATTGTTTATATACTTGTTTTACCCTACAGTTTAATCTGGCACAATGCTTATTATAAGATACCTCATAGTTGTTTTCAGGAGGAGTAGGAAAATGCTGGATGATAATCTGGATGATTTGCTAGATGCAAGACCATCTGAAAGAGAACGCGTAAAAGTAGAGCATGAGGTAATACATAAAGCAGCTTCTCATCCGGTTAGAAGGCAGCTTCTCAGGGAAATCGATGCTTTTGGAGCCACAAAGGCTGAACTTCTCGAAAAAACGGAACTCGACGAGAACGTGTTCAAGTACCATACTGAATTCCTTATCAACGGGGATTTTTTAGATATAAGTGAAGGCAGGTATTTCCTGAGCGATAAAGGGCTTGATCTTCTGGCTAATATCTGATAGGCAGGGTTTTTGTAAATGATCAATAGAAAGCAGGACAGGATTGTATTTATTGCAGTCATTTCTATTTTCCTCTTATTGGTGCTTATATCCGGTTGTGTGGAGGACTCGCAGGAGAAAACCAATACTTCCGGAGAAGCAACTGTATTTGAGGGACATCAGCTCACACCTATCTCAAAACAACGTAACAATGCTATCCAGGGTACTCAGTACATCGATAAGAATACCTACGAACTTCATGTCTATGGACTGGTCGATAATCCCGTTAACCTGAGTTATGAACAGATCCTTGCCTACCCATCGGTAACAAGATTCGTGCGTCTGGATTGTGTTGAAGGCTGGGGTTTTGATGGAAAATGGACAGGTGTAAGTCTGAATACGATATTCAATGAAACAGGTATCAACAGTAGCGCAACCACCGTTATATTTCATTCTGCTGATGGCTATTCCACAGCACTTGAACTTGATTACCTTGTGGAGAACGATATCATGCTTGCCTATGAGATCAACGATGTAACATTGCCTGCAGACAGGGGATTTCCCCTTCAGCTTGTTGCAGAAGTAAAATATGGTTACAAGTGGGCCAAATGGATTACTTCAATAGAGGTCACCGATGAATCTTATAAAGGATACTGGGAAAGCGTAGGTTACAGCAATAATGCAGATGTTGGCGGACCTGCTTTTGAGAGATGATTATTGTACTTTTTGATTTTATCATGTCTTTTTTACTCTGGAGAGATCGTATCTGAAAATTAGTAATAGAGGTAGAATGCTTCAATGCAATACTCTACATTAGAATCTACTTTCAAGACAAAACGTTAATTTATATATTCTGAAAATGTAAATATAGCTTCAATGGACAGTATCATCTCAGTAAGAAGTCTTTCTAAGAGCTTCGGGCGCAGGAATGCATTGAACAACATCGACCTTGAAATTAAAAAAGGTGAGATCGTTGCTATATTCGGTCCAAACGGAGCCGGAAAGACCACGCTTCTTAAGATTATGTCCACGATCATCAATCCTTCCAAGGGAACTGTACTTGTAAACGGAATTGCCGCCAAAGAACACCCCGAAAAAATAAGGGGCATGATAGGTGCAATCTCCCACGAGACATACCTTTATGACGAGTTAACAGCAAGGGAGAACCTTGTTTTTTTTGCACGCATGTATGGAATTGAGAATGATATCGATAAAAGGGTTGATTCCATACTCAAAAGTGTCAATCTCCTCAAGCGTGCAGATGAGCGTGCCATTTCATTTTCAAGAGGAATGAAGCAGCGGCTTTCAATTGCAAGGGCGTTGCTGCACCAGCCTGAGATACTTCTTATGGATGAACCCTATACAGGACTTGATCAGCATGCTGCTGCTAATTTCGAGCGTGTGCTCATGAGTACCGGAGATTCTGATGTTACAAGGATCATGATAACCCATAACATTGAGCGTGCTTTTGAAATATGCGACCGTATGCTCATTATGGACAGGGGAGAAATACGCTTCGATAAACTAAAAACTGAAATTGAAAGCGTGGAACATTTCAGGGAACAGTACCTTTCCATAGTGGAAAAGGATACGGATGCAGAGGGTATAAGTAACTTCTAAGTTGCATGGCGGTGAGATTATGAAGAAAAGCCTCTACATTGCAGCAAAGGATCTGAAATCGGAGTTCCGCACAAAACAGATGCTCAATTCCATGCTCATCTTCTCGCTTATCGTCATAGTTATTTTCAGCATCTCATTTGGTGATCTGCTTGGCCAGCCCGACATGATGGCAAAACTTGCTCCGGGTGTGCTTTGGGTGGCTTTCACCTTTGCGGGAACCCTGGGACTTTCACGCTCATTTGCAGGTGAGATGGAGAATGGCTGTCTTGAAGGCCTGAAGCTCTCACCTATCGACAGAAGCTCTATCTATATCGGGAAGACCATATCCAACGCAGTACTGATGTTCATCGTGGAACTGCTCACGATTCCTATCTTCATTGTACTATTCAACTACAACATCAGTAACATTCCCGGAATTGCACTAGTCATCTTTCTGGGAACATTCGGTTTTGTCAGTGTTGGAACTCTGCTTTCAGCACTTTCGGCCAGCACAAGGGCAAGGGAGATCATGCTTCCGGTGCTTTTGCTTCCGCTGATAATTCCTGTGATAATTCCAGCTGTCATGGCAACCGGAACGATACTCACAGATGGTGGAATTGGCAGCATTTCCTCAGAAATCAGGTTGCTGATTGTGTATGACCTGATTTTCTTCGTAGTGGGACAACTTGTGTTTGAATATACTGTGATGGATTAAGAGTCATTGAGGAAATATGGAAAACTATCTGATATATTCCGATAAGCTTTTAGACGTAGACGATAAAGGCATACGTATTAAGAACTACTATTTTCCCTTAGGACAGGCAAAGTTCGTGAAGTTCCAGGACATTTTTAAGATGGAGAAAAGACAACCAACTTTAACAACCGGTAAATGGCGAATTTGGGGCTCCAGCAATCTTATAACATGGTTTCCTCTGGACTGGAGCAGGCCAAAGAGAGAATTCATATTCTTTATCCAGATGGCAACTCAAAGTACACGAATTGGTTTTACTGTGGAGGATTCAAAGGCTTTTATCGAAGCCATTGATTCAAAGGGTATAAGGATAGAAAATTCATAACAACTTAATCCTTCAGACAGTCAGTGGTGCTGTTCTCATATTCTTTCTGAGTGTTTTTTGTAAATTGAAGTACCTGGAATTTGATGTATGAAAAGCATTTAAACAAGGAGTTTTAATAAGGCAGAAGAACAATCATGCTCATTGACAGGAAAAAAGAAAGGATACTTGCAATCGTCACGGCTCCTGTTATGCTAATTGCTATTGGGATGATACTTTTCTACGTGCCCCAGATGAAAGGCAATGCCGGTGAGGTACTTGACAGCAGCTTTAAGATATTCTATTTCCACCTGCCGATTGCAATGGTCTCATATCTGGCGTTCATCGTTGTTTTTATCGCAAGTATCATGCAGCTGAAAGGAAACAGCAGTAAATGGGACATCGTTGCTCATTCTGCTGCTGAGGTTGGAGTCATCTTTGCATTCCTCGTACTTGTTACAGGGTCAATATGGGCAAAAGCAACATGGGGATGGTACTGGATATGGGAGCCAAGGCTTACTACATCCCTTGCACTTTTCCTTGTCTATCTTGCCTACCTGATGCTACGTCAGGCACTTGAAGAACCTGAGAAGAGAGCACGGATTGCGGCCGTCTTTGGAATTGTTGGATTTATGTCGGTTCCGCTGAGTTTCTTATCCATCAGGCTGTGGCGCTCAGCCCACCCGCTGATGTTCGGAAGTTCTTCATACGGAAGCAGTGGCGGTGGACTTGAAGGTAGTTCACTTCAGTTGACACTTGCTGTCAATATGCTGGCTTTTGCATTGCTTTTTGTTTCAATGCTTATTTACAGAATTAACAACGAAATTCTGAAGGAAGAACTGGAAGAAGCGAAGTATAACTGTGCATGATGCTAAGAAAAGCATATAAGCCACTGGTATCAATATTCCTGTATGTTGTTCGAACCGATAGCATTTGGGAACATGAAGGTTCCAAACCGTTTTGTACGCTCGGCCACCCATGAGTGGATGGCAGAGCCTGATGGCACACCAACCGACAGGATAGGTGACATGTACGAAGAGCTTGCACGTGGTGAAGTGGGGCTTATCATCACCGGATATGCATGCGTCAATCCGAACGGAAAAAGTGACAATCTTCAGCAGGGTATCTACGATGATAAATTCATAGACCCTTACAGGAAGATCGTTTCCAGAGTTCATGAACACGGTAGCAGGATCGTTGTCCAGATTGTCCACGGTGGCAGGCAGACCATGATGACCGCTGAGAATCCTATATTGCTTGCACCTTCTGCTGTGACAAATAAAAGGAACGGAGTTACGCCTGAGGAAATGACCGAAGAAGAGGTGCTTCAGATAATCGAGGACTTTGCCAACGCTGCCAGAAGGGCAAAAGAAGCGGGTTTTGATGGTGTTCAGCTCCATGTTGCCCATGGTTTTCTGTTAAGCAACTTCATTTCCCCATATACCAACAGGCGAAAGGACAGATGGGGTGGTTCAACTGAGAAGAGGGCTCAGATCATTCTTGATATCATTGAAAGGATACATGAGATGATCGGAGACGGGTTCCCGATACTTGTCAAGCTCAATGCCACCGATGGGTTCCCTGAAGGCACGAAGAACACCCTTGATGCGCCGGAGTGTGTTGAGATCGCAAAGATACTTGCTGCAAATAGTGTCTGTGCAATAGAGGTCAGCGGTGGAATTGTTGAGGCCGGACAGGAGATGTTCAGAAGCAAAATAAAGACTGCTGATGATGAGGCATATTACAGGGATTATTCTAAAATGATAAAGGAAGCAGTGGATGTGCCTGTCATACTGGTAGGTGGCATACGCTCAAAGGCTGTTATGGAACAGATGCTTGAGGGAGGATATGCTGATATGATATCCCTGTGCAGGCCGCTCATATGTGAACCTGATCTTGTGGAAAAGATAAGAAAAGGTGAGACAGAGGTCGCAAAATGTGTCTCATGTAATTTGTGTTCCGATGAGAGTGGAATCAAGTGCAATTACGATTTTGACTGAGGACAGTCGTAGGAAGGTTCGAGCTTCATCAGGAATTCAACAAGCTGTATGTGGTCTTTCATAACCATGTCTGCCTGATGGAACTTTCCGGGGTCAAGGTAGGTCGGGACTGCAACACAGCAGAGACCTGCCCTTTTTGCAGCCTCAACACCCATAGGAGCATTCTCTATTACAATACCTTCATGTTTTTTGATCCCGAGCATTTTCATAGCTTGAAGGTATGGGTCAGGTTCAGGCTTACCGCGCTGCACATCATCTGCGGTAACGAGTTCCCTGAATACTCCGGGATACTGAGAATTAATTATATAATTGACGATCGGCCTGTCAGAACCCGATACAACAGCAAGGTCAAATCTTTCCTTCAGGACGTTCAGGCACTCCTGCATCCCATCAAAGACCTTCATTTCAGCTATCCGGTTAAATTCAGCAATGTATCTCTCAACAATATCTGATATGTCGTATTCCGATGCATTTTCTGTACCTTTCTCAAGCAGGAACTCAACGATATCCACTGTTCTCTCCCCTTCCCGCTCGAAGATGTCCTGTTTGTCCATATCAACACCTATCTCATCAAATATGTGCTGGACCGCTTCTGCATGATATGACATTGAATCAACAAGCACACCGTCCATATCAAATATTACTGCCTTTAACAAATCATCACCATTAGGAGGAAGCATCAGTCAGCATTCTATAAACCTGTTTTGTCATCATCGGATGACCAGTATGCTGCAAGGGCAGAGCCCATTATGTTATGCCAGATACTGAACAGGGCACCCGGCAGGGCTGCAAGGGGTGAGAAGTACTTCACTGCGAGGGCAACGCTTAAACCTGAATTCTGCATGCCGACTTCAATTGCAATTGTTCTTGCATCCTTCTCATTAAGTCCTAGTGTCTTTGACAGAAAATAACCACTGGTAAATCCAAGACCGTTGTGCAGGATGACCGCAACTATCACCAGTTTTCCGGCAACAAGGATGTTCTCCCTGTTCAGAGCAATGATTATGGCGATGATAAATACAATGGTGGCTACGGATAGCGCAGGGAATGCGTGCCTGAACCGTTCAATGTGTTTATCAAAGAGTGTGTTCATTATTATTCCAAGAGCTACCGGCACAAGTACGATTTTCATGATGCTCAACATCATGCTACTTACTTCCACCGGCACTGCCTGCCCTATGTAAAACCAGGTAAGTGCAGGAGTAAGGATAAAGGCCATAATTGTGGAAACTGATGTAAGTGTAATGGAAAGTGCCACGTCTCCCTTTGCAAGGTAGCATATGACGTTTGAAGCAGTTCCACCGGGGCAGGCTCCCAGCAGTACCATTCCTGCCATAATCTCTACAGGAAGATTAAGGGCATAAGACAGGATAAAGGCAATGAGTGGCATTAGTATGTATTGCAGTGCTGTCCCAATGACAATAACTCCCGGTCTTTTGAGCACAAGCAGGAAATCGCTTGCTGTAAGGGTTATCCCCATGCCGAACATTACAACTCCCAGTAAGGGGGTAATTGCATCTTTATATGGGGAAAAAGTAGAAGGGTACGCGAAGGCTATGATGGAGAATAAGATTGCCCAGAGGGGAAAAAGTGAGGTTAATTTCTTAATCATTTTCTGTTCCTGGAAGCCAGTTTTGAAATAACTGCAACTTTTCCATATAGTTTGGAACTGATAATATAAATAGTACAGTTCCTTATTATCTGAATCATGAGATTGGATGCATACCTTGTTGAAATGGATTATTTCAAGTCAAGAGGGAGGGCAAAGACAGCCATACTTAATGGCAATGTCAAAGTTGACGGTACCATTGTCAAAAAGCCTTCCAAAGATGTCAGTGGAGATGTTGAAGTTGATGTTGAAGAGGGACTTGATATGCCCAGAGGCTATTTCAAACTCAAGAATATACAGGATTCAACAGGTATCATCGCTGAAAACGACAGAGTCCTTGACCTCGGTTCAAGCGCAGGTGGATTCCTGATGCTGGCATCTGAGATCGCTTCTGATGTAAAAGGTGTGGAGTATAGCAGAGATTTCAGGACTGAACTTGGGAAGGTAGTTCATGAGAAGGAAAATGTATCCGTCATGTTTGGCAATGTATTCCAGATACCATTAAAGGAAATGTCTCCAGAGCAAGTTGATGTGATACTCAGTGATATGACACTTGAGCCTATGGATTCTCTCTCAGCTCTAGAGAGGGTGTTACCATTACTGCGGGATAACGGCAAATTGCTTCAGGTAATCAAGATTGAGAAACAAGAGAATCGCAAACCCATTCTTGCAAAGGTTGAATCTATGGGTATGAGGATCCTGGAGGTTATGGAATCTGAAAAGCAGGAGATATATATCATTGCACAGAAAGTTGTTTCAGATGATTCTAATTAACAATTCTAGTAATTAAGATTAGCATGTCGTACAGGATACTTGGAGAGGGAAATCCCATCAGGTTGTTTGTAGCAGGCCTGCATGGCGATGAATGGAGGGATACTTCAGACATCCTTGAGAATATAGAAGCTCCTCTTAAGGGAACTCTTGCAGTTATTCCTCTTGTGAGCAGAGGTCATTATATTTCAACTCTTGATGACAGTTATTTTACAGAAATAGGGGCATCTATTATAGAGGCTGTGGAAGAACTGAACCCTGACGTTTATATTGAAATTCATTCATATTCTGTGGAAAACCTTGAAAAGCTGACCGGTGCCGAAAGACTTAATCGTATAGGTGTGCCGGCATTCAGCAAACTTGATCATGATGTGCTTCTGGGATCAGTGGCACCATATATTCGCAGGAAGTATTTTTCACAGGCTGCACTCTGCCTGACGTTTGAGATACAGAAAGAGAATGTTCTTTCAAAAGAGTATGCAACAAAGCTCATCAACAAAATGAAGGAGTTTACTTCAAGGGATGAGTTTCTTAGCTGTATGCTTGAAAAGTATCCAAAACAGGCCAGAAAGGCAATTGAAGATTACAAGAATTTCTACGGCTTGTCGGACGATGAACTCTGATTATATATGCATTTGAGATAGAGAACAGGAAAAAGCAGGATTGTGGGTAAAGAATAATTAAAATTGTTTCATGGCAGATAATATATCATGTCATAATCGAATAAAATACCAACATTGTAGTAGCAAGTGCAGTCAGCATTTGGGCAAATTTACTAAGATCTATGATGTTCTTATAGTATTGTTCTGTCATGATTTATCGTGATATACAATACATCAATAGTATATAACCGGTTTGTACATTTATCATGATTAATCATTTGTAATAACTTCTCTTCTTTTACTCTAGAAGGGATTCAAATTGAGGTCAAAGACCGAACGGTCTTCAAGTCTCTTTGTGTACCTATCTAATAAAAAGAAAAGTCTTGTGACTATTCAGAACGAATTGCAGAGAATAAATTACAGAAAAAAGCAGGATTGGAAGAAAAAGAATAATAATTAAAATAGTCTCATGGCAGATAACAAATCATGCCATGATCGAATGGAATACCATCGTGGCAGCAGCAAGGGCAGTCAATATTCCGGCAAATTTACTGAGATCTATGTTGTTGTTGTAGTAATGTTCTGTCATGATTTATCATGATATACAAGTAATACATACTATATATACATTTTGTTTATTTATCATGATTAATCATCGTGTATATGGTATATTATGGATGATGATTTCTCCGCATATTTAATCACTTTTATGTTATCAGGGCAAAATACAAATTACAAGTACAAATGTGAAAAAACTAATTAGAGCAAATGTAAAAAATACAAAAAAGAAGTGATTAAAGAGGTTTAATACTCTTTGAAGATATTCGAAGCAGGCTTGAAAAGCTATTGACGACTATAAGAACTTCTATGGCTTATCAGATGGTGAACTCTGATGATTTAAATAATCTCAAAAATAAAAAATAGTAGTATGATTGGAGGAAAAGAACAATTAAAAACTTCTCATGGCAGAGTTTCAGATCATGCCATGAGGGAGTAATATACCATCGTGGCAGCAGTAAGGACAGTCAACATTCCGGCAAATTTACTGAGATCTATGTTATTGTTGTAGTAGTGTTCTGTCATGATTTATCATGATATAAAAGTAACACATACTATATATACGTTTTGTTTATTTGTCATGATTAATCATCTTAAACATGTGCATATCTATAAACTAGGCTCATGTTAGAATATAACCTCACAAATTAGACTATCAGAATCAATGATCCACTTAAGTCATGCTTTGAAAACAGCAATTCAAATAAATGATTATTAAAAAAAAAGAAATGATAAAGAGGATCTAACCTCTTTACATCATTTAGTCCACATCGTAATTGTTGGGGTTGTACTCGGGCTTTACGTCCATCATGGACTGTTCCCTTGCACGAAGCATATCGTCAACACGAAGAACTACAACCGCTGCTTCTGATGCCGATTTGATTGCCTGTGTCTTGACTATGAGAGGGTCAACAATACCTCTTTCAAGCATGTCTACGATATCTCCCGTCTCAACATCTAGGCCTGCATTCTTTACAGTTCCGTGTTTTGCACGCAGGTTAATAATTGTGTCAATTGTATCGAAACCGCAGTTTCCGGCAATAGCTTTTGGAAGCTCTTCAATAGCTTCTGCAAATGCAATAATTGCGAGCTGTTCACGGCCTTCAACTGATGACGCATAGTTTCTCAGTTCCTGTGAAACTTCTATCTCGGATGCCCCGCCTCCTGGCACTATTTTTCCATCTTCGAAGACTGATTTTACAACATGAAGTGCATCATCGAAAACACGTTCAATATTATCGGTGACATGCTCTGACCCGCCCTTTATTATGATGGTCATGGTTTTTGCACTCTTGAAGCCCTTAATATAGGTCTTCTCTTCATGTTCATCTTCCTGCTCTACAAGTTCTGCATATCCGAGGTCACTAGCTGTAATCTCGTTTACATTTCTTACAAGAGCTGCACCAGTAGAGTATGAAAGGACTTCCATGTCCTCATCTTTGACACGTCTTGTAGCATACATGTTTGCTTCTTTGAAGAAATGGAGTGCATAGTCATCTATTTTCTTGGAACAGAATACTACATTAGCGCCTGTATCAATTATCTTCTGGATGGCTTTCCTGAAGTTTGCTTTCTCTTGCTCTTTAAAGTCAGCCAATTGTTCCGCGCGGTCGACATGAAGCTTGGATTTTGTGCTTGTCTGGGCGAAAGTAAGCTCTGTGTCGATAAGTGCTATCTTTGCATTCTCGATACGGCGTGGCATTTCATTGTGAAGTGCTTCCTTTCTGATAGAGATACCGTTTATAAGTTCAGTATCATGAATAGTTCCGCCTACTTCCTTTGCCAGTACGATGTCTTTGTCAACGTCAACCTGTCCCTCATGTTCAATTCCGTATATTGCATCCACACAGATCTTTGCAAGCTGTTCCCCTGCCATTTCTGATGCTTTTCCGGTGATGGAGGTGTTTGCAATATTTTCAAGCATTTTCCTGTCGGTCTTGTCCACAGTGACTGCATAATCGTTGAGAACTTTCAGAGCTTTCTCTGTTGCCATCGTGTAGCCTTTTACAAGGACAGTTGGATGAATACCATTTTCTATGAGTTTTTGTGCTTTCTCAAGCAATGCACCTGCTAAAACCACTGCGCTGGTTGTTCCGTCACCTGCAATCTTTTCCTGGGTTTTAGCAATCTCTACAATCATTCTTGCAGTGGGGTGTTCAATATCCATTTCATCAAGAATTGTTGCACCGTCATTTGTAAGGGTTATGTCTCCCATGATGTTAACAAGCATCTTGTCCATACCTTTTGGACCAAGGGTTGTTTTCACAATACCTGCAACTGCTTGTGCAGAAGCTATATTCATTGACAATGCATCTTTTCCTGTAGTGCGCTGTTTGCTTGGATCAACGATGATTAAGGGTTGATTACCATATCCTGCCATGACTTTGAACCTCCAATAGTATAGTAATGTAATTTATCAGTATAATATATGAGTGAAACTAACTGTGTGTGGTTCTATAAAAACATTACGAGTCTGATCTCCTCTTAGTATCACACTGTTTTCATTCTCAAAGCATTTAAGCCATAAAGACATATGTGCGGATTATGCTCACTTTCATAGGACTTGGCCTTTTCGATGAGAATGATATCTCTTTGAAAGGACTTGAAGCTATAAAAAATGCTGATATGGTATTTGCTGAATTCTACACATCCAGATTGATGGGTAGTACTGTAGAAGAACTTGAAAAGCTCTATGGCAAAACAGTTCATATACTTTCCAGGGAATATGTAGAAATATCTCCCGACTGGCTTGCTGAGGCAAAGGAAAAAAATGTAGCTTTCCTGACAGGCGGAGACACCATGGTTTCCACAACCCATGTTGACCTTCGACTTCGTGCAAAAGACCTAGGCATTGAAACAAAGCTCATACACGGGGCTTCCATTGCTTCAGCCATCTGTGGACTTTCAGGACTTCAGAACTATCGTTTTGGAAAAGCATCAACTGTTCCCCACCCTTACACCAGCAGTCGTGGGAATACTATAATCTCCGAAACACCTTATGATACTATTAAGCTTAACAAGGAACACAATATGCATACCCTTATTTTCTTGGACATCGACAAGGAAAAGGGATACATGACCGTTAACCAAGCACTCCGTCTCCTTCTGGAGATTGAGGACCGGCGGGGAGAAGGTATCATGGACAATGCCATTGTTGTAGGGATTGCCAGGGCGGGGTCGGATGAACCTGTGGTAAAAGCCGGGTATGCACATATTTTGCTGGAAGAGAATTTTGGTGAACCTTTACACATACTGGTGGTTCCGGCAACATTACATTTTATTGAAGCAGAGGCTCTTGTCAAGTTGTTAGGTGCGCCTCAGCAAATTCTTGATGAACTTGATGACTGAGGGAAGATATAATAATACATAATAAACATAATACTAAAGAATATGTATTTGAGGGATGAAAAATGGTAAGAGGTTCAGTAGGTGTAATTTTTGGAGAAACAGGAACCTTTGAATTTAAGGTAATGGTTTTTGATAGTTCCAAAGTGTATAGGGGTGCATATGTCAAAGTCTGGCATGATGCGTCCACAGAAGAAAAAGATCACACATGGGTTCTTGGCCAGGTAATGGCAATTAAGAGGTACAGCGATTCGTTTTCCATTGAAGAAGCGATGAAAGGTCAACGTGTTGATAAAAGTGATGATAAGATAGTTGCCGAGATTATGATAATTGGTTCAAGGGATGAAATCGGAATGCTCAGGGCACCTGTTATCCCGTTCAGTCCGGGAAGTCCTATATTTGCAGCGGATGAAGGACTAATAAGGACAGTACTTGGACTTACAGGCAACGAAATGAACATCGGTCTGCTTGAAGGTACGGGTATTAAAGTACAGCTCAGTGTTAACAGTCTTGTGCAGAAGCACTGCAGTATACTTGCAAAGACAGGTAGTGGTAAATCTTATACAGCTTCTGTTCTGCTTGAAGAATTGCTTGATCAGAATATTCCACTTCTTATTATAGACCCACATAGTGAGTACTCATCTTTAAAAGTTGAAGGAGAGGGAAGTGCAGAAGATTTCTCACGTTTCGGAGTAAAAGCAAAAGGTTATGGGGCCAGTGTAAAGGTCTACACACCTGCAAGCAAGTCACTAAATCCGGATGCAGATGAACTTTTCAGATTGAATGGAATGAATCTCACGGTTAAGGATCTGACATCTATTTTCCCTGATAACTTCTCTACAACACATACCGGAATATTGTACGAGGCTATACAGAAAGTGCGTACTGAGATGGAGACATACACCATCGAGGACATAATATTTGAAGTCGGTAACGATAAAAGCAAAGCCAAATGGAATGTGATCAATGTCCTTGAACAGATAAGGGATACAGGTATTCTGTCTCCAAATCCTACATCCATCGAGGAATTGTTCCAGAAAGGAAAGGCATCTGTAATTGATTTTAAAGGAGTGGCACCTGATCTGCAAAGTATGATCGTTGCAAGCCTGTGTTCAAGTCTTTTTGAGGCACGTAAGCTTAACCGCATTCCTCCGGGTATGCTGGTTGTAGAAGAGGCCCACAACTATGCACCAGAAAAAGGATTCAGTAAGACCACAAGTACTGATATTCTCAGGACCATAGCATCTGAAGGGAGAAAGTTCGGTCTTGGTATGATGGTGATTTCCCAGAGACCTGCAAGGATAGATAAGAACGTACTTTCACAATGTGGCACTCAGGTCATCATGAAAGTCACAAATCCAAATGACCTTAAGGCTATAAGCAAGGGTCTTGAAGGCGTGACGTCCTATGTGGAAGAGGAGCTCATGCGCCTTCCACCTGGTGTTGCAATGCTGGTAAGCAATGAAATTGAAAGGCCAGTACTTGTAGATGTCAGGGTAAGAAAGTCCAAACACGGCGGTGAATCTGTGAATGTTCTTAAAGCTGCAAGGACCGTAACAGTTCCACCACCACCTGTGATGGTGACCGAGGAGCATGAACCATCAGTTCCTATTCCTGTTCGAAGGGAAGTGCCACTGGTTATTGCGTCTGATATTGTTCAGGAACACGATGTCATGGTAGATGTACCAGTTATGGATGTACCAGTTATGGATGTACCCGGTGCTGGCCCAGGTCTTACTCCTCCTCCAAAGAGAAAACCTTCAAGAGTACCTCGAAATGAAGGTGAAAGTGAAGGTGGCGGTAAGCTTTTCAAGAAGTTATTTGGTAGAACAAACGATTAAGCATGTGTACTTTGAGGTAAATGAGGGTATTATGGCTGCTGACCTGAATGAAAAAGTTAAGAGATATGAGCGACTATTAAGAGAAGCCCTCGAAAAAGCTAAATATGCTCCTATCCCTCAATCACATATGTACACAGTCGCCGGTGACTATCATAATATGGCAAGTTCGTACTATAATGATGGTCTTCACTTCATTGAAACGGATGATCCTGTCAATGCACTTGTCTGTTTCAGTTACGGACATGCGTGGCTTGATGCAGGAGCAAGACTTGGCCTTTTTGATGTTGATGACGATGTGTTATTTACTATATAGGCAGACTATAGACAAATTCACTTAAAAATTGAAGAAGAAATGAAGTATAAATCGGAGAGATCTAATGTCAAATTATCATGTTACACTTGAAGCCGCCTGGTTGGTAAGAGACGTAAAAACAGCAGATGACGCAATAGGCGTTGCAATTTCAGAGGCTGGAAAGCGCCTCAATCCCAAACTCGATTACGTTGAAGTTGATGTAGGATCAACATTCTGTCCTGCATGTGAAGAACCTTTCAGCAGTGTATTCATTGCTGCAAACACTGCAATTGTAGGTCTTGTCCTTGAGATGAAGGTATTTGATGCAGAAAGTTCGGAACATGCAGCCAGAATTGCAAAATCCGTAATTGGAAGAGCATTAAGGGATGTTCCTCTTGCTGTTGTAGATGTTGATGAATTCGAGTAAAGGATGTATCGGACATGGATAGGACGATCACTGTTGTAGGACATGCCGCTATAGACCTGCTCTTTGATGTGGAGAATATTGCGGTTCACAATGAGTCGCACCCTATTATCGACTATAACCAGTATTACGGGGGGGGAGCTGCAAATATTGCCATTGCTATTGCCATACTTGGCGGCAATGCCCAGCTTATATCGGCGGTAGGTGGAGATTTTGCCTCATCAGGTTATGAGGCAGAACTTGAAAAGTACAGTGTAGACCTTTCCTTGCTTTACAGTTTCTCTGGGGAGAAGAGTACCAGAGCCTTTGTGTTCACTGATAGGGACCACCAGCAGAGTACCTATTTTCACTGGGGTGCATCTGCAAAGTTAAAGGAACTGGAACCTCCAGAAGTGGATTTTGTGCATCTTGCAACTTCAGACTCAACTTATAATGCAAGAATAGCTAAAAAGGCAAAATTCGTTTCTTTTGATCCAGGACAAGATCTTGTGACATACTCTAAGGAAAACCTTGAGAGCATCCTTGAGAACACCAATATTCTTTTTACAAACAAACATGAGATACAGCGTGTTTGTGACATGACAGGTAAGTCACTCGATGATATACTGGATATGATCGAGACAGTTGTTGTTACATATGATGCCAGTGGCAGCAAGGTTTACAACAATGGAAATGAGATTATGATCCCTGTGGTTCCTGTAAAAGCACTCGATCCTACAGGTGCGGGTGATGCTTACAGAGCAGGTTTCCTGCTAGCATACACACGCAATTATCCTCTGGATGCCTGTGGTAAAATAGGATCTACAGTTGCATCATTTGCTGTTCAGAACATTGGTTGTCAGACAGATCTTCCTGTCTGGGATGTTATGATGGCAAGGTATGAAAAGAATTTTGGTAAGTTTCCTGTGATCGGCTGATTTTGGGATTCTGCTTTCTCATTCTTATTTTTTTGATTATTTTAATTTCAGACAATGATTATCGGTGTCTGGTTATTGTTTATTATAATAATGTAATATCAAAGGTTTTTTATATACATAGGATTATATATTAGTCGATGATGGAATCTGGTTCAGTTATTAAAAATGCAGAAAAAACAACAACTAGTGAACTATCTGCTAATGATGGCAAAGAGCTATCAAAATTATCTGTCCTTATTGATAGTATCAAACACGGAATTCACCACATAAGGCATCCACGTACAAAGCTTCCTGAGTATGATCTGGAGTTACATGGTCCTCTTGTTGAATTTGAAATTCCTGAAGGTTTCAGGGAAGTCGAGCGTTATTGGGTAAATGAGCCTTATTCATTTATTTCCATCCTTGAGAGAGGTAATATATACCAATATTATGTTGCTGAACCGATGCTAACACTATATGAGAAAGATATTCTTGAAAGAGTATATGATGATCTGCAGGATATACTGAGCCTTGGTGGTGTGACTACAACAAGGGATAAGGAAATAGTCCTGATGGAAAATGCACTTACGCTTTTTAACAGGTATCATGCAAGTCTTGAAATGCCTTCCACTTTCCGTATTCTTTATTACCTGAAGCGCAATTACCTGGGGCATGATCGTATTAATTCACTCATGCTTGATCCCAATATAGAGGATATTTCATGTGATGGTATAAATGTCCCTGTTTTCATGTATCATAATAAATACCGTAATATAAAAACAAACATTTCCTTTGCGGAAGAAAAACTTAATTCTCTTGTAATAAAACTCTGTCAGAAAAGTGGAAAACATATTTCTATAGGTGAGCCGATGGTGGATGCCACTCTTCCAGATGGTTCCCGTTTGCAGGCAACCCTTGGAACAGAGATAACTACAAGGGGGAGTTCGTTCACAATCAGGAAGTTCAGGGGAGATCCTATCACTCCTATAGATCTTATCAATTTCAATACATGCAACGTTGAAATGATGGCATATTTCTGGTTGGCTATTGAAAACGGAGATTGTGCCATATTTGCAGGAGGTACGGCATCAGGTAAAACTTCACTTCTTAATGCTGTATCGCTTTTTATTCCACCGCTATCCAAGGTTGTATCTATCGAGGATACACGGGAATTGACATTGCACCATGATAACTGGATAGCAGGTGTCACCCGTAAACCTCTTAATATTAATGCAATCGGGGAAATATCCATGTATGACTTATTGCGTTCAGCTTTAAGACAAAGACCTGAATACATACTTGTGGGAGAGGTCAGGGGTGAAGAGGCACTGACTCTTTTCCAGGCAATCTCCACCGGCCATGCAACTTACTCTACCATGCATGCAGGTGATGTGCAGACAGTTATTAACAGGCTTGACAGTCCTCCATTGAATGTACCTCATGTCATGCTTCAGTCGCTGGATATACTCAGCATACAAGTGCAGACAATTGTGGACAATAAGAGAGTGCGCAGAACCCATAGTCTTGTGGAATTCACGGGAATAGACACAAAGACAGGATTCATACGTATTAATGAACTCTACAGGTGGGACCCACTTATAGACAGTTATGTTCGCAATGGGGATTCATATACTCTCAATAAGGTCATGACTGCAAGAGGCTGGGACAGGAAAAGACTCTCGGATGAGCTGAATCAAAGAGAGCGTGTTCTTCAGTACCTCTGTGAAAAGGACATGCGAGACTATGTGCGGATATCTCTGGTAGTCCAGGCATATGATGCAAACCCGGAAAATGTTCTTGAAGCTGTCGAAAACGACACTCTGGAAATAATGATAGGACAGAACTTGTAGGTGTACGTCAAATGGATATCATCGATTCTGCTGCGCATCTTATCTTTGGTAAATATGTAAGGAAACATATTAGCAGATATGAAAACCAGAGATCAATGATAAGAAAGGCAGGTATGGGTATCCTGATCGAACAATACATTGCCCAGATCTACTTTCTTTCCCTTTTAATGGCTTTTTTGGCTGGCATTACGGGATTATTTGCAGGATATTTCTTTTTAGGTGATATAAGGCCTTATATGCTGGGTTTTGACTATGTTTATCCCTTTATTGAAGCCCATTTTCATCTGTTTGTAAGTGCTTTTTTGGCTTTTATTTTTTCCATAATAGCGGCGTATCTTACCTACTACATATTTATGTCAATACCTGAAGTGCAGGCTAATGTCAAAGGCACTCTCATAAATCATTCTCTTCCACATGCTACTGCATATCTTTATGCAATGAGTCGTGGTGGGGGAATGAATCTCATTGACATAATGAAATCATTGTCGGATAACTACTATATTTATGGTGCATCTGCAGAAGAAATAGGATTCATTGTAAAAGACATGGAGTACTACGGAACCGATCTTTTAGATGCAATTAACAGGGCAGGACAAAGGACCCCCTCCAAAAAATTCAAGGATTTTCTTGACGGGCTTACATCTATTGTTACCAGCGGTGGAGATATTAGTTCTTATCTCAAGGCAAAAAATGATCAATATCGACTGACAGCTACTAAAGAACAGAAGATATTCTTTGAAACACTTGGAGTGCTGGCTGAAGTATATATTTCAGCATTTGTTGCAGGTCCTCTTTTTCTTATTACAATACTTGTGGTGCTTGGACTTGTAAATCCGAGTTCTGCAAGTATTCTTGACTTTATAGTATACATTGCGATTCCCATAGGAACAGTCATTTTCCTAATACTTCTTAATTCACTGACTAATGATAATCCTAAAATACCTGACTATTATATGGTGGAGAAAAAACTGGATACTTTTTCCCATGTGCCCATAAAGGAAGGGGATAAAAATGAAGAACAGAAAAGGAAATACGTAAGATATTATGCAATCATCATTAAAACAATGGACAAAGTCCTGCATCCCTTAAGTCTGTTTATAGGTCATCCTTCATATGTATTTTTTATTACGATTCCTCTGGCAGCATTTTATGCTATTTTTACAATAGGAGATTACCTAAGTATTACAGATCTTCTTTACTTTAACAATTTTAATGCAGTGACGGCGAATGCTATTGATGATCATATATTTATTATTCTGCTGATCCTGTTGGTCCCTTTTATTATATTCGATGAACTGCGAACTTACAGAGTAAAGCAGATTGAATCAAATATTCCAGATTTCCTTAATAATCTTGCAAGTATAAATGAGGCCGGAATTCTTCTTGTTGACGCAATTGTCATGAGTATGCAGTTAAGGATTGGAGTACTTCATTCCGAGGTAAAACGTCTTGTGAATGATATCTCGTGGGGATCTAAACTGGACGATGCATTGAAGAAATTCGAATATAGAATTCGTACTGAGATGACAAGGCGAATTATCACTCTTATTATTAAAGCTAATGAAGCAACCAGTGACATTAAAACTGTTCTGACAATAGCAGCACATGATGCTGATATACAGAGGCAGCTTAAGAAAGAACGTAATGCAGAGATGTTTGTTTATGTTTTCATCATCTACATTTCGTATATGGTCTTCCTTTTCATTGTTTATATACTCGCGGCTTATTTTCTTCCGGCAATGCCGGAATCCACAGAAAATGCATTTGCAGGGGCATCTTTAATGATTGATTTTGATCTTGATGCGTATATATTGTTATTTTTCCATGCTGCTATGATACAGGGATTCTGTTCCGGCCTGGTTGCAGGCAAAATGGGAAGCGGGACAATCCAGTCAGGGCTCAAACATTCTGTTATGATGATGTCTATATCTTATCTGTTATTCACGGTATTAATTTGAGGCAAAAATGAAAACACGAACCTCTGCATTCATTCAAGACAACAATGCGGTTTCCGATCTTATAGGGGAGGTCTTGATGACAGCTATAGCTGTACTTGCATTTTCAGTAATTGCTGTGTTTGTGTTCTCTTACATTGGAACAGATGAAAAAGTGCATGCAAACATCGATGGCTGGGTGGATGTTGGCTCTGATACAATCTACCTGAGGCATTCCGGCGGGGAAAATATTGATCTCAACAATATGCAAATACTTCTTAACCTGAATGGTACGCGCAGGGAACTATCATCATCCCAGTTGATGCAGATATTCGGAGACAATAGCTGGCATCTGGGGGAAGCGATGAGAATTGATACGGATATCATGTGGAACACAACGATCAATGAAAATGATTATGTAGGTATGATACTTTTGGAGACTGATTCCAGGATTATTGTTGAAAGCGTTTCACTTCTTGGAGATGAATTTGGAATGACTTCTTGTACCGGATACGGTTCTGGTGAATACTCCACGGACGGAAATCTCTCATGGTGGAAATTCAATGAGAACTCAGGCAATACTGCCATAGATTCTATTGGCGGATATGATGGGAATATTTTCCAGGCAGGATGGACAACGGGGATCAATGGAAGTGCACTGGAATTTGATGGTACTAATGATTATGTTATGGTCAATGAGCAAATTATCAATGACTATCCATTCACTATTAGTGCATGGATAAAAACGAAATCTTCTGGTTCTAACAAGGCTATAGTTAACCTTGCAGATCCGAGTCTGCCAAACTCATATTATGGAATCGATATGCGTTCGAATGGAAAGGTTAGGCTGATAGCGAGAAACACTAACAACAGAGTTATAACAGGAGATAGTATCAACGATGGTGAATGGCATAATCTTGTTGCGGTATTCAATTCCTCCATTGACAGGAAACTCTATTTAGATGGTATCATAAATGGAACTCATACTACTGCGGTCACATTCAATAACGGTACTGATAGATGGTCTGTGGGAAGGTGGGGGGACAGTTCTCCGTCTGCGTACTTTGACGGGGCTATTGATGAGGTAAGGCTTTGGGACAGTGCACTTGATGCTTCCGAAATCTTGCAGTTTTATGAGGCTTATGTTATAGGGCCAGAACCACCAGCAACAGATGTTCAGATCCCTGTTTCAAGATGGAAGTTTAATGAGAATTTCGGTTCAGTTGCTTATGATAGCGTCGGAACGAACGATGCACAGTTAGTCAATGCACAGTGGAGTAATACCGCTATAAACGGAACTGCAATTATGTTTGATGGCAACAGTGACTACCTTAGAGTCAGTGATGACAATTCACTTGACTTTGATCAGAATATGAGTATTTTGTTCTGGCTGAGGCTGACTACAAATAATGATGCTACAGTAATTGGAAAAGGACTTAATGACCTGGATAATTTCGAACTTTTTGTCAGTGGAGGAGAACTCTATTTTGAATGGGCTAACAGTGCTTCAAATTTTGTACAGACGACTGGAATGGGCCTGCAGACCAATACTTGGTACCAGATAGGTGTGGCTGTTGACGAAACGAATGTACATTTCTATAAGGACGGCACGTTCGTAGAATTTCACTCTATGACTGGTGTCCCTTTGATTTCGAACAACAATGAACTCTGGATGGGCAGGCAGAACGACGGCAGCAATAATTTTTATATGCAAGGATACCTTGACGAGGTAGAAATATACAATGTCACCCTGTCAGGATCAGACATTGCAGACTACTACACACGGACAAATCCGTAAAGCAGGTATAAAATAAGGGTGGATTATGAAAATGATGACTAAAAGGCTGTTGTCTTCTGAAAGTGCGATTTCAACTGTAGTTTCTGCTGTGCTTGCCCTTGGTATACTTGTATCTATCATCACTGTTGTAAACGTGCAGTATATTCCGGAGTGGAAAACCGCCGCTGAACAATCCCACATGGATGATGTTTTTTATGATATGGCAGAGATGAAAAATGAGGTGGATATACTCTCGGCGTATGCAAGGATAGAACCTTCCACAAGTCTTTCAGTAGGCATACCCATAAAAATGGGCGGCGGAAGTTTACCTGTATTCAGTCTGGGAAAGTCCGGAGGAAGGTTGGCAATAAATGAAGGTACTTTTAATATGCATATTCTAGCAACAACTCCGGGCCTTAACTACAATAGTGATTCTGCACTTCTTAATCTGGGAACTGTCAGTTATATGTCTAACAACAATTATTTCGTCGACCAGAAATACGTGTATGAGGGTGGATCCATAATCATTTCACAAAGCAATTATTCACTTATGCGTCTTACACCCCCGATAGATATGGAAATAACTGATAGTGGTACCAATATTACCATGAATATTAATGCCATAGATATAAATGGTCCTAAAAAAAGTATCAGTAGTAATGATGTGGAAGAACTGAATCTAAGGACTAACGGATCTGATTCCTTGTATTGGGAGAGCATACTTTTCACAGATATGACAATGACTCTAGAAACGTCGTATCCGTCTTCGTGGGCATCATTTTTGGAGACAATAGCAAATGATGCAGGTATTGATTCTGCGGATTATTCAGTAACTTCAAATGAGACGGCAGTTGTATTTTACCTTGAAGGGAATGCTGGGGAAGATATAAAGCTCAATGTGGCAAAGACTCTTTTTGATGCAAGATTGAACTTGTTGGTCTGAGCACCGGTTCAGGCCTCGTATTTTGAACAGCCTCTTTTTAGGCTTAAGTTCATCAATGATGAAGTTACATTTTTATTGGGGCTTTTAATGATAAGGGAAGCGATGCTTTATGAACGACTTGATGATGGAAAGGTGCAGTGTAAACTTTGCAGTCACAGGTGCAGGATATCTCTTGGAAAAAGAGGCTTTTGTGCTGTGAGGGAAAACAGGAATGGGATTCTTTATACTCTTAACTACAATGTTGTTTCCAGCGAGGCACTTGATCCTATAGAGAAAAAGCCACTATTTCATTTTTATCCCGGTTCGCTTGTTTATTCACTCGGGACGATAGGCTGTAATTTCAGATGTAGGCATTGCCAGAATTGGACTATATCTCAAATTGATATTGATCAGGCCAGTGCCATTGAGATGAGTGCAGAAAGAGCTGTTCAAAAGGCTTTGGCTTCAGGAGCAAGATCCATTGCGTGGACCTATAATGAGCCAACAATATGGTTTGAGTATACTTACGACTGTGCCAGACTGGCAAAGGAAGCCGGGCTGGGGACTGTATATGTGACCAATGGGTACATCACCAGAGAAGGATTGGAGCTGATAGCTCCGTACCTGGATGCTTTCAGGGTTGATATTAAGGCGTTTACGGATGAGTTCTACAGGGAAATTACGGGTGCAAAGCTGACTCCTGTCCTTGAGTCTGCAAAGTTTGCACGGAAATTGGGTATACATGTTGAAGTTGTGAATCTCATTATACCAACTCTTAATGATTCTCCTGATGAAATTCGGGAAATGTCAGTTTGGATACGTGATAATCTTGGTGCTGATACTCCTGTTCATTTTACTCGGTTCCATCCATATTATAAACTGCAGGATATTTCATCCACACCATTGGTAACTCTTGAAAAGGCATATGAGATCGCAAAAGAAGAGGGTCTGAAATATGTTTACCTGGGAAACGTTCCGGGAACTGAGTATGAGAATACATTCTGTCCTCAATGTGGGGAGCTACTTATTAAAAGAGGAATGTTCAGCATTGAGCTGGATAAAGTGTCTGACAGACATGCCTGCCCGCGCTGTGGGGAGCATATTAGCATTATATCCGGGCAATAATGTTGAGTATGCGGAAGGTCTGATGCATTCGATACTATTCAAAATATTAGCTATGTAACTATCCCTGGTTACTGTATATATACGTGTGGTGTATTTGCACCCCTATGTTTCTACTGGAACGTATATATCAAAGCATATATAATACTCATAATTATGATGTGAGTTTTGAACATGTCTGAAAATGGGGGTGAACGGTCGTTACAATCAAAAGGTTTAAAAGCAATAACTGCATTAGAGGAATTCGCGCCTAAGCGCCACGCCGAGAGCCGCAATAACTCAGTTGGTAGAGTGTCTGGCTGTTAACCAGAATGTCACAGGTTCGAGCCCTGTTTGCGGCGCTTCATATTTTTCGCGTTGGGCCTGTAGCTTAGCCAGGTTAGAGCGCTCGGCTCATAACCGAGCGGCCACCGGTTCGAATCCGGTTAGGCCCACTTTAAAACTTTAGATTTTTATCTTCTAATAACGATTTTTGAGCATTACTTACAAAAAAGTCACACATGTTTCAGTCATTTTACTTTCAACTCAAAGGATGAACTTTCAACTTAGTTTTCATTAGTTTTGACTAAATGTTGTGATAATGATTGATATTAATCTATTTTGAGATAACCTATCTCACCAGGTGATGAAGGAGTATGATTGTAACAAGAGCCAATCGGTGGTTTTCATTGCAGTGTATTACTTAAAAATGCAAAACAATTTCAGGAAGAAACACGTTGAGGAGACTGCTGGATTTGTAATCGAGAAACAGAAGCTGAAGAAGCTGGTTTAAAGGTTCGGATTAGATGCTTTGCGCTTTAATGAGGGATTATAGTTATCTCCAAAAAAACAAATCCTTTAAAAATTTTCACAACATTGAAACCAAAAATGTTTAATAGTATATAAAGTAAGTTTTACCTACACAGGCGAATTGTCTTTCTATCCGACAAAAATAGTAATTATATAGACTCTGTAGAATACCTCTCAAAATCACAATCAATTGGATAAAATTGCCGAATCTGATCGACATTGACCAGTACATAGTAAATTATTGTTAATGTTGATGTTCTTCTTAATATCGAGGATTTCTACAGAGTCTAAGTAATACCAACTGAAATGATAGTGGTTAAAACAGTTTTACTAATATTCTTTGTAAACGTGGACACGGCAAATTCTAACCATAAAGTTTACAGAACTATTAGATGAATATAAAATGGTTCTGACAATATTGAAAGAATATATTTAATATATGAAAATGGGCATAGAAATGATCAATTATTGTTTTCGATATGGTGTATGACCATCATGTATTGAAAGGTATATGGTGAAATATATATCTGTTCAACCCCTTAATCATTAATCAGAAAAAATACAAGATGAACAAACGGGTGTGATATTTGTGAGAAAATTCAACAGAGAGGAACTTTTAAAGTATGATGGCAAACAGAACAAAGAAATATATATTGCCTGTTTTGGGAAAGTGTATGATGTAACTGAGAGTGGTTCATGGGCAGACGGAGAACACTATGACCATGAGGGTGGTCTTGATCTTACCGAGCTAATGGATGAATCTCCACATGGAGAAGAGGTTTTTGAAGGCTATGAAATCGTTGGATCTCTTGTTGATTAAAACGTTTAGTTGTTTATTGTTATGTAACATATATATATTCATAAATAAAGACTAATCGTTGATTTATTATGCCTGTTGTATGGCAAATAGTGAAAATAGGAGTTTAATTATGGCAGATAAAACAAACAAAATTTCTGAAAATGTTTCAGGATTATTTTATGTAGATGATCAATGTATTGGATGTCGCCTATGCACAACTGCAGCACCAAACAATTTTAAGATGAATGATAACGAATCAACTGCATATGTCTACAAACAGCCGGAAAATAATGAAGAAACGCACGACTGTGAAAGTGCACTAGATGAATGTCCTGTTGATGCAATTGGTAATGATGGCTAACATATTCTCGATTTTTTGTTGGTTTGAAAGGTTTTATAGAGCCGGTCTTTAATTCTTATTTTATTCTATTTCTTACGACTCTGGAACCAGAATGTAAACCCAATTATCGCAGCAATCGGAAGAGCAATTGCTGGGGTCGATACTTTTATTTGAAACGTCTTCAATATTCCCTCGTGTCCATTTTTTATGGTTATTTCAAGAGCCTCTCCATATCCTCTTCTGCAGTTGTATTCGGTGTTATGTTGAACTTATTCACCAACACATTGAGAACATTGGGTGAAATAAATGCCAGCAGCTTTGGACCAAGGGTAATATCCTGTATTCCAAGCCTTAGGAGGGTAAGCAACACAAGGACTGTTTTTTGTTCGTACCATGCGATATTGTACGAGATTGGTGCTTCGTTAACATCTATAAATCCAAGTCTGATCACAAGTCCTCGTGCAGTGATGATCAATGAAAATGAATCATTGCACTGTCCTGCATCAAGCACCCTTGGAAATTCATCAATGTCCTCCAGATTGAGTTTATTGTAGCGATATTTTGCACATGTCGGTAAGCATGACGATATCTTTAGGTAATGACTCTGCGAAATCTGTGTAATACTGCCTGTCTTTGTGACGTCCGTCACAGCCTGCCATGACAATAAACTTCTTAATCTTGCCTGAATATTGATAGATTCTACAAGTCATTTTTAATTAGAGTATTGATATGATCACTTTTATTGATCTGATTTGCCATTTGTTACGTCATGAGAAATTCCTATCATCACGTCCTGCCCCTTCCATTTACTTCTCGTGAACCTTATAGCTACTGAAATTAGCGATTTATCTTTAGCTATTAGTGGAAAGGTAAAATATGAAAACATTCCTTCTATTATATCAAAAAAAGTTTTTGCAGCTTTTAAATATAGTTTATAAGGTATGATTGAAATTATGTTAGTCCCCAAAAGCTCTTCTTTCGAATATCCCAATCTTGTTGGAACTGCTGAGTTGTAATTGATAATGCAGCCTTCTAGATCAACTATAAATAAGAAATCTTCTAGTGACTCAAAAATACCCAGGAGATCATTATTATTATTTTTAAGTTCTATTTCGAAAATCGTACGATTAATGAATCCCCCAATTTGGGAAGCAATATTTTCAAGAGAGTTTTGAGAATCAGTTGAAACCTCATTTTGGTTGTGAGACATGAGTTTAAGCAGAGCAATAACTTCGTCTCCACGTTTTACCGGGACAAGTGCTGTAACATTTAATTTTTCATTTGCTGACTCTGTAGCAGTCATAGCACATATTTCTGAATGGTTTTTGTAGACAGGCTTACCAATCATGACCATTTTTGTTAACAAAGAGTTTGCACCGTAATGTGATACCTTCGCTACATATTCAGAAGATAATCCCTTATGCACTACAATATCCAGATTGCCTGTAGATGTATCAACAATATACAGACAACCAGAATCGAATGGATCTATCTGGAGAGTCAGTTCCAGCATCTCAACTATTTTACCATAACCACTTTCAGCATAGCCAACTCCACCGGGATGTCCGTCATACACGAATATTCCGCTGTTCCCTGAGAGGTCATCGTGCTCCGGTGTGGAAACACCACCTACGTCGTTTCTGTCAGCCAGCAGGTGTAGTGGGTACATTGCTATCATGGCATGTTCAATGGCGTGGATACCGCCTGCAAAATCACGTTCATGTTCATTTACCATTTCGGTGAACAAGTAAGGTAATTCGAGCCAGAGGGCTTCTGTCTCCAGCCTGAACTCTGGCATATCTAAAGATAACTGTCCAAGTTCAGTATCTGTCCGCTGCTGGAATTTTTTATATCCGGTAACCTGCTGGGTAACGTCCACATCCCCAAAGCCCACTTTCACATCGGGGAATGTTGGCAGAGCCTTTGTTTCGACAACTTCTTTGATGACTATGTCCGACGATACCAGAGACTTTGTGTAATAACCATCCCTTGCTACCTCAACATGTATCTCCTTCTTTTCATGGTTTTGTTTTGTAACACAGTAAGGAGTACCTTTGTTGATGTAAACCGCACCTTCGAAAGCTTCTCTGTAGGCACGAAGCTTTTCTATATCCTTTTCAAGTGGTTTCCTGCTTGTCTTCTCAATTATTGTGTAGTTATCATTGTCAATACTGCGAATAGATACCTTCATATGTGGATTAGGGTCCAATGATCTCTTTTCATTAAGTCCTTCCAGTAAGCCTTCTTCTTCAAGTACTTTTACTATGGTCTCAAACTCAAAACCAAAATGCTCGCTGTCCTCAGTTCTCAATGGTAGTTCTTTTGCAGCACATAACAAATGAACTGCCTGTATGTAGCGGTTAGAGACATTGATCACCGCTTCCTCACATTTTCTCCTGAAGAAGTCTTCGGGATTTCTCATGTAGTATTGGTCAAGTGCATTGGAATCTGCAACGAGGGTGACTATACTTTCCCGTCTTCCGCGGCCTGCCCTTCCTGCCTGTTGCCTTGCACTCATGATAGTTCCCGGAAAACCATCCATAATACATGCATCAAGTCCTCCGATATCTATTCCAAGTTCAAGTGCATTGGTGGAGATTACACCATCGATATTCCCCTGTGAAAGGTCTTTCTCAATTGCTTCACGTTCATTACCATGATATCCTCCACGGTAAGGGCTTATTTTTTTATCCACCCCCCTGCTGGCAAGTGTGTTCTTTGCCTGGACATACATCCTCTCCACCTTCTGTCTTGACCTTGCAAAAACAATGGTTTGAAGGTCGTTTTGCACAAAGGTGGTGAAAAGGTCTACAGTCTCCCCGAAACTGGCTTTTCTCTGAGTGAATTTCCTTGAATTGGCATAAAGCGGAGGATTCCAGAAAACGAATTTTTGTGCACTCTGGCCCGAACTGTCATTGTCGATTAGGGTGACATCTTTTCCTGTAAGTGAAGAACTATGTTCTACCGGATTTCCGATGGTTGCAGTACAGCAAATGTATTGTGGATTTGAACCATAATGCTCACAAACGCGGTTCAATCTTCTGAGGAGGTTTGCCATGTGACTTCCCATAACGCCGGTATATGAATGGCTCTCGTCTAATATTATAAAATTGAGATTTGAAAGGAAATGTTTCCATTGATGCTTCCATTGCAGGAAACTTAAATGAAGCATTTCCGGATTTGTAAAAATTATCTTGGTATTTCCGTATTTCACAGCATCTTTTTCAGCCTTGCTCATGGAACCAACAAATCTGTCGATGTTCACATTTAGTCCCATTGTCTGGCTCAGTTTTCTGAAGGTCTCAAGCTGGTCATTAACAAGAGCATTGAGGGGAGAGATGTAAAGTGCTGTTGCATGTGGTTCTTCAAGAAGTCGCTCAAAGACAGGCAGCATGTAGCACATAGATTTACCACTTGCAGTGCTGGTGGAAAGCACGATATTCTTCTTTTCCCTTGCGATTTCAACAGCATCAGCCTGGTGGATGTAGAGTTGCTCAATTCCGTTTTCCCTTAAAGCATATCTGATAAGAGGGTTCAGCTCTATATCCTTGTATCCTGCTTCCCTTGTGGGCACGTCCTCAATATGGGTAATCTGCCCTTCATATTTTCTCGAAGATTTTATTTTATCGATCAGCTGGGGAATTTCCATTTTTCGCTAGCTCCGCTGGCTATTACGTAGCTCATCCTTTAAAGACTATATTCTGGCTTCAAATCCGATTGTTGCTATGGGCCGACAACAGTTTCAATTAGAAGTAAGCCCGTAATTCTTCTTAAATATCCATGCTGACTACGAGCTTCCTTTTTTAAAATCATTTGACTGGCTATGGAATTTGATCTGCGCATAATGTTCTTATATGAGGATGCAATTTTCTGTCATGTCGTGAAATAGAGTGATCAGTTTATGTGCAAAATCACGGAAAACGATAAATTTATGGAAATTCCGATAATATAACAAATAAAGTGATGATAAAAATGGTTCCAAAAAGTTGTTTTTTGACTAAAGGTGTTGGTATACACAAGGACAGGTTGGCATCTTTTGAATTGGCATTGCGCGAGGCGCAAATTGAGAAATACAACCTTGTTACTGTTTCCAGCATACTTCCGCCTAATTGCAAACTTGTGCCCAGGGAAGAGGGGATCAAGCAACTACCAGCGGGAGAGATCGTACATTGTGTTCTTGCAAAGAATGATACAAATGAACCGCACAGACTTGTATCGGCAGCTGTTGGAACAGCAGTTCCTGTTAATGAGAGCAACTATGGTTACATCTCTGAACACCATACTTATGGTGAGGATGAATTCACAGCAGGAGAATATGCTGAAGATCTGGCGGCAACAATGCTTGCAACTACCCTGGGAATCGAGTTTGATGCAGATTGTGCATGGCATGAGAGGGAACAGGTCTACAAAACAAGCGGGCACATAATAGACACAACCCATTATTGTCAGACGGCATATGGTGATAAAGAAGGTAAGTGGACAACCGTTATAGCCGCAATGGTTTTCGTTGAGTGAAATAAATGAAGGTTTATTTTTATTTTATTTTTTGATATTATCTGCAGTAGTTTGATTCATCCTTTTTTTTTATTATTATATAATTCTGCTTATTGTTTTACATAAACGGTATATTGTGCACTATTTATTGTAACATTTCAAGCTTCGGATTATTATTATTATATTTGTTTTACTAATTGTATTTTTATTTAAAAAAAGCTATCCTGCTCCGCATTGAATCGACATATTTAAGTAATAACCCGTCTATCAATAGCCGTCTATACTAATATATAGCAAGGTAGTAATCGGAGTCAAAAAATGAAGAAATTTTTAAGCATATTAATGGTTTTCCTGATGGTCGGACTTGTAGCCGTATCAGGTTGTGCGGACACAGCTGAAGAACCAGCTGTTGACGAAGTTGTTGAAGAACCAACTGTTGCAGATGTAGAAGCAGTAGATGAAGTAGTAGTAGATGCAACAGTAGATGCAGAAGCAGATGTAGTAGATATGGTAGATGCAGAAGCAGTAGATGCAGAAGCAGTAGATGCAGAAGCAGTAGATGCAGAAGCAGTAGATGCAGATGAAGAAGCAGTAGATGCAGATGAAGAAGCAGTAGATGCAGATGAAGAAGCAGTAGATGCAGAAGCAGTAGATGCAGATGAAGAAGCAGTAGATGCAGATGCAACAGCAGATGAAGAAGCAGTAGATGCAGATGCAACAGTAGATGAAGAAGCAGTAGATGAAGAAGCAGTAGATGAAGAAGCAGATATTTAATAATTTGCTAACGAAACTGCAACATAATAATTTATTGTAACTAAATAACCATACTATGGCAGTCTTTTTGAACAGAGGTTCGGAAGACTGCCAAAACGTATAATCGAGTTCTCATTTTCTTTCTTGTATTCATTATTTCTTATTGTTTCACTGACTCTTTTTCATGCGATTCCACATTCATTTATCCCTAAATGAAAAATGTTTCTATACTCTTTGTTTTCAGAACCCCTTTCTAAAATTTAAAATAGAAAGCCTTAAGTCTATTGCAAATTTACGCATATTGGTCTATAGTCTATATAGAAGATGTTTCAGGGAGGATTAAAAATGAAAAAATCATTTAGTTTTTTGCTAATAGGAATATTAATGATTGGACTTGTTGCAGTTTCCGGATGTGCTGACAGCACGGGGGAAACCAATAAGGTTGAAGATGTGACAGAAGAAGTGGTACCAACTTACGTAGTAGGAACAGAACCTTATTTCCCGCCATTTGAATATGCAGATGAGAACAACAGTAATGATATCATAGGTTTTGACGTGGATCTTATTAATGCAATTGCAGCAGACCAGGGCTTTAATGTAGAATGGAAAGACCTTGAATTCGATGCACTTATCCCTGCACTTCAGTCCGGACAGATTGATATTATTGTTTCCGGTATGACAATCACTGAAGAAAGGGAAGGGTCTGTGGATTTCAGTGACCCATACATCAATGCAGGCCTTTCACTTGCAGTTGCCGCTGATAATGAAGATATCAAGAGCATGGCTGACATTCAGGGCAAAGTTGCTGTAGTCCAACAGGGTTCAACAGGGGCTTTAAAAGCTGATGAGCTCAAGGAAGAAGGCATAATAAGTGAGGTCATTTATCTTGCGCATGTAAGTGACATTGTCATGAGCATACAGAACGGACGTGGTGACTTCATGATCAATGATCTGCCAGTTACAAAATCCTTTATGGTTCAGAACCCAGGTGTAATCAAAATAGTTGATGATCAGGTACAGAGTGACTCCTATGGATTTGCTGTAAAGACCGGAAATACTGAACTTCTTGATATGCTCAATACAGGTCTTGCCAACGTCCAGGCAGATGGTACATACGATCAGATAATGGAGACATATTTCTAACTTTTTACATCGTGAATATGCAAGTTCCTTGCATATCCACCATTATCATATTTTTAGGCTGAAGCACGAATAGATATGTATCGATATATTTATATGTCGTTCCGGTATGCCTACTTTAGTTGAAATATACAGAACCATTGCGAAAAAAACGGAGGAATATCCCTGTCCCTTTTATCCTCATATCTGGAACATATCATCAAAGTCTTGCCTGACCTGATAGCCGGGTCAATGATAACGATAGAGATAACATCTTTTTCCCTGTTTTTCGGATTGATACTTGGTACGATATCGGGTCTTGGGAAGTTATCCCGGAAAACAATATTCAGGTATCCATGTATCGTTTACATTGATTTCATAAGGGGAACCCCTTTGTTGGTCCAGATTTTACTGTTCTACTACGGAATTCCAGGTCTGTATTCCAATGCAACCGGTAATTCATTGCAGATAGATCCGATACTTGCCGGTATCATTGTATGCAGTATAAACAGTGGGGCTTATATTGCAGAGATAGTACGTGGCGGCATTCAATCCATTGATAAGGGGCAGATGGAAGCTGCACGTTCGCTTGGTATGAATGAAAGGCTGGCAATGAGGGAGATTATCCTTCCGCAGGCATTCAGGAGAATAATTCCTCCTCTTGGAAATGAGTTCATTGCGCTTTTAAAGGATTCGTCACTTCTTGCTGTAATTGGTGTGCATGAACTGCTGAAGTCAGGACAGTTATATATTTCCAGAACATTCGCAGCATTTCCGGTGTATATTGCTGTTGCATTGATGTACCTGGTACTGACAATTGTAATATCACGCATAGTTGCATATTCTGAAAGGAGGCTTGGTGTCAGTGATAGAAGTTAAAGACCTTTACAAGAGATTCGGTGAACTAGAAGTACTAAAAGGTATTTCGGTTGATATAAAAGAAAGTGAAGTTGTATGCGTAATAGGTCCTTCCGGCTCAGGCAAAAGCACTTTTCTCAGGTGTCTTAATCTTCTAGAAATGCCAACATCCGGTGATATAATAATTGATGGGGAAAAGGTAACTGACAAAGGTACCAATATTAACAAGATACGTGAAGAAGCTGGTATGGTGTTCCAGCATTTCAATTTGTTTCCCCATAAAACAACACTTCAGAATGTTGCCCTGGCTCCTATAAAGGTCAGGAAGCTCACAAACGAGGAGGCTGAAAAACGTGCACATGACCTGCTGAAAAAAGTGGGACTTGAAGACAAGGCAAATGTTTATCCTTCTGCACTTTCAGGCGGGCAGAAGCAAAGGGTTGCAATTGCAAGGGCACTTGCCATGCATCCAAAGGTTATGCTTTTTGATGAACCAACATCAGCACTTGATCCGGAAATGGTGGGGGATGTTCTTGATGTTATGAAAGACCTGGCACAGGCAGGTATGACCATGGTAGTTGTTACCCATGAAATGGGATTTGCAAGGGAAGTGGGTGATAGGGTGCTTTTCATGGATGATGGTGTCATAGTTGAACAGGGAACTCCTGAAGATATATTCTCCAATGCCAAACATGAGAGAACAAGATCTTTCCTCAGCAAAATACTGTGAATCAGATGGTAAAAATCAATAGCTGAAATTGAATACAGATGCTTTGATGCTTAAATCATCAGTTCACTTCTTTTCTGCAAGGTCTTTTATGCCTTTCTCATCCAGTCTGTATATTACCCATTCTTTCTGGGCTTCACTGCCAAAGTGCTCATAGAATTCTTTTGCAGGATTCCAGTCAAGCATACTCCATTCCATTCTTCCGCAGTTTCGTTCTTCCGCAATCTGTCCGCAACGGACCATAAGCGATTTCCCGACACCCATTCCACGGAATTGTGGATGGACAAATATGTCTTCGATATACAAGCCGGGTTTGCCGACAAAGGAAGAGAAGTTATGGAAGAATATTATAAAGCCCGCCGGTATGCCGCTAATCTCAGCTATTATTGTCTCTGCATATGGCTTTTTCCCAAAGAGGGCTTCTCTAAGACTTTCTTCTGTTGAAAGGACATGGTCACTAAGCCCTTCAAATTCGGCCAGTGAGCGTACAAAGTCCATAATAAGGGGGATGTCCTGTTCACCTGTCTCCCGGATAGTTATTTCACTTTTCCCTGAATCGTTTTTCATAATCTCACCTTTGAGCTGTTGCAAATCAATTAATCGATTAATCAATAATGCAGATTTAAAGAGCGTCAGCTTCTCATCCTATTAGAATACTAGTATTTTTAATAAACCAGTGAAAACTGCTGATATGGGATAAAGAGATGCAAATTGGAAAAATCGTGATAATAAGTATTGTTGCTTTTATACTGGTAACTGTACTTGTTACTCAGATCCTGCAGGATAAGATCTTCTTTTCGCTGTTTGTTGGCATCCCTTCCGGAATAGTGGCTTTTGTGATAAGCTTTGTTTACCTGTACATGCAAAAGAGTGAATAAGAATTAGTGAATATGTACTAATATGCCACTACTGACAATATTATCTTGCAAAATTCTCCAGGACGAGGTTGTTCATATTCTGGAAAATGACCCATCACTAGATGAGATACTGGTTGTTGCTAACGGGCAGGAGGCGGATTTCACCTCCAAACTTCAAAAGGCAGGTCTCAGTTATCAGCTGTTATCTCCTGACAAACTCTCTGTAGATACTGAAAGTTACAAGAGTGATCCTAATCGTTATTCTGTTATGGTGTACATGGTTGAGCTTGCATTGCATGAGTTTCCCAAGATCCTCAAAACAGAAGTGTACAAGTTACTGGAAGGACTGATTCAGTATTCCAGTGGTATCCTGCTCTTTTACGGACTTTGCGGAAATGTGTTTGACAAGATAGAAACTGACTTTGAACATCTTGGAACATCATGTCCTGTGAGAATACTAAGAGATGATACACGAACAGTTGATGATTGTGTAGGTGCTACTCTTGGTGGCTGTGGTGAATACCTTTCGACTCTCAAGAAGTTCAGTGATCAGGGTACATTCCTTTTTACCCCTATGTTTGCACATGCCTGGCGCGAGATTATGAGAGTTGATCCTGATAATCCCGAAAAAACGATAAAAATGTTAAGAAAGGTCAATGAAATTACCGGATACAAGCGGGTTGCCAAGATCAGGACTGGATTGAATCATACTGATGATTTTGATGAAAAAGTAGCTGAGTTTGCAGAGATATTTGATTTTGAGGTTCTGGAAATAAAAGGTTGCCAGAATATATTTGAGAACTGTTACACTTCTATCAAAAAAGAGATAGTCGGTCATTAGTGGGAATTTTCTGCGTTTAAATGAGTACTCTACGGTAGAAAGATTTATACCGTATGGATTCACAGTTTTTAACGGGGGCAGGTCTTTATCGCTAATGCAGGATCTAAGAACCAGAACTATATTCATATTGTTTTTACTGGCCATTGCTTATGTAGGCATATATATCATGTGAACCGCCAAAGATAGTGTCAACCAGTTCTATAGGTGATGAGATGAGATCAAGGGAAGAATTACTTAATGAAGGCTATGAAATAGCAATGTTTGCAGCAGGTTGTTTCTGGGGTGTGGAATCAACATTTAGAAAAGTAAAGGGTGTGGAATTCACTCAGGTAGGGTATACAGGGGGAACACAGGAAAATCCAACGTATAAAGAAGTATGCACCGAGAACACCGGGCATGCAGAAGCTGTAGAAATTATTTTTAATCCTGCGGTTGTACCTTACGAAAAATTATTGGAACTTTTCTGGGCGCTACATGATCCTACTACTCTTAATAAACAGGGACCGGATATTGGGACTCAATATCGTTCTGCTATATTTTATCATAATGCTGAACAGAGGAATGTTGCTATTGCATCAAAGATTAATCTGGAAAAGTCCAGGGGATATAATGGGAAGATAGTAACCCAGATACTGCCTGCAGGAGCGTTCTATCGTGCAGAGGAATACCATCAACAGTATTTCGATAAAATGGGTACCGATGGAGGATGTATTATAAAACGTTGATTAAATTACCAGGGTGAGTATGTGTTTCTCGTACTCCCTCACTCAAACAAGTGACTGCTTTTTTCAATATCCTGTCTTTAAAAGTACAGTCATCGGGACTCATAAAAACTTGATATTCTCATGTTTACAAGTAGTTGTGATTTTGAATAAAAATAAAAGGCTATTTATAGAAATCATAATTAATTTAGATTTGGCCCAAAAATGACAACACATTCGAAAAACATCAGTTTTTTTCAAAAAAGAAACTTTATATTTATCAGATAAAAGATACTATTCAGGAAAACCGCTCATTTTCAATGGGGGATGGAACTGATAGGAACTACGTCAAGTGCAATTATGGTATGCGCAGTCTGAATGATACAGAAAATAAAAAAGTATCTCGGGGTGACAAACCGGAAGAAAACAGTGCTGAACAAAAAAAGCGTAGCGATAAAGAAAGATACAGGTTGTTTTTTGAAAATTTATCTTATGCTGTTCTTATTCATAGAAAAGGACAGATAATGGATGCCAATCCCGAAGCGTATCAGTTGTTAGGCTACACCAGAGAGCAATTGATTACAAAGAATCTGCTTTCATTTGTTGTGGGGCGAGACAATAATACTGAGAAAAGTATCAATGGTGAATTCGCCCAATTTGAACTGAAGCTTAGAAGAACTGATGGAACAGTAATGGATGTGGAAATTACTTCATCTCCAGTAGATGAAGAAGATAATTCAATTCAGGGAATTATAATATGTGACATTACAGAACACAAAAATGCTGATAATAACCTGAAAAATCAGCTTTATTTTATGGAAACACTATTGGATATCATTCCAAGTCCTATCTATTATAAAAATAAAAAGAACGTCTACATTGGTTGCAATAAGGCATTTTCAAAAGAAATAATATGCGCAGCTAAAGCCGAGATACTTGGAAAAACGCTGTTCTATTTCCCTTATTCAATACCCTATGAGACGACCTCCGTGTACCACAAGTACGACATGGAACTAATGTTACATGGAGGGACGCAGACATATGAAGGGATTGTCAGGAAGACTGACGGAACATTAGGTAATTTCATTTTCAACAAAGCTGCTTTTACTGATTCAAGCGGAAAAATAAGTGGAATAGTAGGAGCTATGCTTGAGATTACTGAATACAAAAAGGCAGCTAATTCTCTTCTTGAAAAGACAACATTACTTGAGGGATTACTCAAATCCTTACCTGATATGGTATTTTTCAAAGTTCTGGATGGCATATATCTTGGTTGTAACCCTATTTTTTCAGAATACATCGGTCTTTCTGTGGATGAGATCGTTGGAAATAATGATTTTGACCTTCTGGATGAAGAAACAGCAAGATTTTCCGCGAAAAAGATAGAATTGTAATCGAATCCGATAGCTCCCATAAAAACGAAGAATGGGTGGATTATCCGGATGGCAGAAAAGTACTCCTTGAGACATTCAAGGCTCCTCTTAAAACACCGGATGGAAAACTTATCGGTTCTCTGGGAGTTAGTCGTGATATCACTTCCAGAAAACATGCTGAGCGGTTACTGCTGGAAGCAAAAATAGCAGCAGAGATAGCAAACCGGACAAAGACGGAATTCATAGCGAATATGAGTCATGAACTTCGTACACCATTGAATTCAATTATAGGCTTTTCTGATGTCCTGCTTGAACAAATGTTCGGGGAATTGAATAATAAACAGAAAAAAATACCTGGGACATATATCAGGCAGTGGTAAGCAGCTATTAGACACAATCAACAGCATTCTTGATATTTCTAAGATAGAAAATGGACAAATTGAACTTTATTATGAAACCATAAATATTGTAGGTCTTGCTCATGGAATCATTAGAATACTCAAACCGCTTGCAAATCAGAAGAATATCAGTATAGATGTACAGGATATGTTTATCAAAGGAACATGTGAAATTGGTAAAAATCATATATCACAGGTTCTTTATAATCTTGTTGGGGATGCAATAAAGTTCACTCCCCAAAACGGATCGATATCTGTTTCGATCGTAGAAAATGAAGACACTTTCTAGATATCAGTAAGTGACAATGGGATTGGTATTCCTGAAGATCGCATGGATGAAATATTCTTGTCATTCAGGCAACTTGAATCTCATGCGAGCAGACGATACGGAGGAACTGGGATTGGTCTTGTTCTAGTGAAGGAGTTCATAGAAATGCACGGTGGGGTATAAATGTGAAAGTGAATCCGAAAAAGGAAGTAGTTTTTTATTTACAATCCCTAAGAAAGCAAGTGGAAAATGAAATCAAGACCCAAAAGCCTATAAGCCTAAAATTAAATGTATGATTGGTGAGGATATGCAGGAATTCACAATAGAAGAAGTTGCAAAATACAATGGTAAAGATGAAGAAAAGGTATATGTTATCTATGACGGTAACGTCTATGATGTAAGTGACAGTGATTTTTGGGGAGGTGGCGAACACATGGGATTACATGAAGCTGGCACGGATCTTACTGAAGCTCTGAATCTGGAAGCTCCGCATGAGGTCGATGCACTGGAAAGCTATCCTGTGGTGGGTACAATTAAAAAATAAGTTAATTGGTGCTTTTGGCACACTTCAGGATTAGTATGTTTTACATAGTTAATCCTGAACCTTCATAGTTTCAGTTCGGTGCTGAGTCTATCTGCAAGAACTTTCAGCAGCAATAATTACTTCAATAAACTTTTTTCATCAATCGTACGCAATTGCGTGTTTCGATATGGTTTAAATTCAATATAATACTGCATATTTTGAAACATCGTGATTTGAAGGATTCAATATCGGAGCTATCTTTATAATGTATGCTTGTTTATAGGGGGGCAGCACACAGGTGATGTTTTGGTAAGAGTACTTGCAACAGGAACATTTGATCTGCTTCATCCGGGACACATACTCTATCTTAGTGAAGCAAAAAATATGGGTGATGAACTCTATGTGATAGTTGCCAGGGGATCTATGATCAGGCATAAACCAAAGCCTATAATTCCTGATGAACAGAGACTGGAAATGGTAAGTTCCCTGAAAATTGTCGATAAGGCAATTCTTGGAAGCGATTCTGATATTTTTATACCTATAAAGCAAATACAACCTGACATAATTGCGCTTGGATATGATCAGGGTTTTGATATTCAGCAACTTGAAAAAGATTTGCAAGATAAAGGTTTTGCCTGCAAGGTAGTGAGGGTCCGCCATTCATTGTCATGTCCACTTTGCAGTAGTGGAAAGATCATTAAAAAAATACTTGAACGCTACAAGTAAGTAAAAGTAAAACCTGAAACCATTTTAAAAATAAAATAAAATAAAAAAGAACAGATCAGACAAGTGCTGCTTTGATCCTTTCTAATCCTTCCTGTATTCTTTCAAGTGATGTTGCATAAGATATTCTTATGAAATCCTTGCCGCTTTCACCGAAGGCAGAGCCCGGAGTGACTGCAACATGTGCATTCTTCAGTAGCTTTTCTGTAACGGTATCGCCATTTCCATACTCGCTTACATCTGCAAAGGCATAGAAGGCACCACCTGGTTTCTGGCACTTTATGCCAATGGCATTAAGACCGTCTACAAGAAGGTCACGTCTTATCTTAAACCTGTCAACCATTTCGGCTACTGGTTCCTGTGGTCCTTCAAGAGCTGCAACACCGCCGTACTGGACAAAGCTTGTTGCACTGCTTACGGAGTGAGATTGTATCTTCAACATACCTTTGATGATGTCTGATCTTGCGTGGACGTAACCAAGTCTCCAGCCGGTCATTGCGTATGCTTTGGAAAAACCGTTGACTGTGATGGTTCTGTCCTGCATACCTTCCAGGGAGCCTATACTGACATGTTCCTGGTCATAGATGATTTTCTCATATATCTCATCAGAGAGTACAAGAATATCGTTGTCGATAGCTATGTCTGCGATATTTTTAAGGGTCTGTTTATCATAAACAGCTCCAGTTGGATTTCCAGGGCTGTTAACAACTATGAGCTTTGTTTTGTCAGTGATGTATTCTTCAGGATTTTGAGGCTTAAAACCATCTTCCGCATCAGTTGGTACCCATACAGTGTTGGCACCTGCGAACTTGATGGCCGGATCATATGAGACCCAAGCAGGGTCAAAAAGTATGGCCTCATCACCATCATCGAGCACTGACATCATGATCTCAAAAATGGCTTGCTTTGCACCGGGTGTGACAATTATGTCCGATGCTTTTGCATCCAGTTTGTTCTCTGTACAAAGTTTTAGGGCAATAGCATCCTTAAGTTCCGGAATTCCGGCAGAAGGTGTGTAATGCGTTTCACCCCTGTACATTGCATCTGCAGCTGCATCGCATATATGTTTAGGAGTGTCAAAATCAGGTTCACCCAGAGTGAAACTGATTATATCTGTGCCTTCCTGTCGCATTTTATTGGCAACATTTGCAGCTTTTATAGTTGCCGATTCTTCCACACGCTTTAATCTTGATGATGCCATCAATTACACAACCATTTTTCAGTTTTTATAGTATAAAACATCAGAGGCGCTGCACAAGCTTAACTGCTGCTTCAACGGCACGCTTTGCATAGTCTACGCGCTGGTGGGCTTCCATCCTGGTCATTCCAGGTCCGGCAATTCCCAGTGTAACAGGTTTGTTATACTCTAGGGAAAGATCGGTTATTTTCCTTGCAGCATGCTGTACTACTATTTCATCATGCTTAGTTGCACCCTCAATAACAATTCCTATTGTAACCACTGCATCGATGTCATCTCGCTCGCAGAGTTTCTTGATAGCCAGAGGCATGTCGTATACTCCTGGAACCAGGATCTTTTCAACTACCTCTACTCCAAGGAATTTTGCATGCTCTTCACCGAGCAATTCCATCTGGAATGTAAGGTCTCTGTTAAATTCAGCTATTACAAATCCCAATTTTATGGTCATGATAATCACTTAAGATTTTTATATTAATTTATAATTTCATCGTTTCTTTATACAACATCATATCCTTGCAGGTCCGACATCTTCAAATCCCTGCCTTTGACCGGTGCCGGCTTCCTTTATTAGTTTTTCAGGTATGGACAGCATTTTAACAACATTCAGCGCGTGTTCCCTTGATCTTTGTTCCATGAGGAAGACAAGTTCTTTTTCATCCTTTGCTTCATCCTCGTGAACAAAAACCTCTATAATATGGGTGTTCGTCATAAGCTGTGCCTGGATAATTCCAGTGGATGCTTCATGTGCGCATATCTTATCCTGTTCTTTACTGCCTGGCATGCCAAGAGCTATGACAATGTCGCACTTTTCTTCATCGATGAGTTTTTTGGCTGCCACCGGAAGATCCTTAATTCCCGGAACTGTTCTGCGTATTATTTTGGCAGAGATGTTCATCTGAATCTCATCGATTGCAGCTTTTCCCATATTAAAGCGTGCAAATGTAGTGTCTACAACTCCTATTGTTGGCATACTCACCTGATACTTATTAAAGGAGGGTGTCCAGTACGTCGCTAGCAGCTTCCGTACCTGCTCCAATATGTGATATGATTCCTCTCTTGCGAAGGACGATCTCAAGTTCCTGTATTGTCAGCATGATGTCCTTTGGCTGAACATTACCCATGCTCCCTATCCTGAAGATCTTACCGCTAAGGTGATCCTGTCCTCCGGCAATGGTGATGCCCCTTCCCATCATATCTTTCTTTATATCGTTGCCTGTAACTCCCTCCGGAGCTTTCATGGCTGTGACTGTGTTGGAATAGTGGCTGAATTCATCATTAAGCTGCGGAAACATCTCAATACCCATTGCACCGGCTGCTGCACGGACGGCTTCGGCACATGTTGCATGGCGCTTTATCCTGGCATCCATACCTTCTTCCTTTACAATATGGAGTGCTTCCTGAAGGCCAAAAAACAGAGGAACTGCCGGAGTATAAGGTGTCTGTGACTTGTCACCGCTCTTCTTGTATGCTTTAAGATCCAGGTAATATGGCAGTGATTCCTTTTCGTCCATAGCTTCGAAGGCACGCTTGCTAACTGAGATCATGGAAAGTCCTGGTGGTGCAGCGAGGCATTTCTGAGAACCCACAACTGCGATGTCAATGCCCCAGTCATCGGTCAGCACGGTATCTCCTCCAAGGGTTGTCACACCGTCCATTATGAAGAGTGCATCGTGTTTCTTTGCAAGCTTACCGATCTCCTTTGCAGGATTCTGTATTCCGGTTGAGGTTTCGTTGTGAACAAGGGTGATTGCTTTTGCACCTTCTTCAAGTTTCTTTTCGATTTCGCCCTGATCAAAGGAGCAACCCCATTCATTTTCCAGAGGATTCACCTTTCCGTACCTTACGGCAATCTTCTTGAATCTCTCGCCGAATTTACCATTTTCAAGGGTAACTACAACATCATCTTTGCCTGTTGTGCATCCAACGGCTGCTTCCATTGCAGCAGTACCTGAACCACTTAAAATGAAAATATCATTTTTTGTCTGGAATACATCAGCCAGAATTTCACAGCAGTCATCATACATTGCTGAGAACTCTGCTCCCCTGTGGTTTATCATAGGTTTTGACATTGCCCTGAGGACGCGAGGTGCAACAGGAACCGGTCCTGGCATCATAAGAAGTGTATCTTCAAGATCCATATTAATCTCCTGATTATCTTTGACCTGTAATTGTAATTTAATTAGTTTGATTTTGTGCATGATCATTTGAGCAGACTCGCATGAAGTACACAGTTACCCATAAAAAGGCAACTTTGCCTGATATGCAACCTTATTATTTAACCTTAGCCAGACACATTCCTGAAAGACTATTCACTCAGCAATTTAAGTATGTCGTACTTTGTCACAACACCTGCAACATGGCCCTTTTCTAGCACTAAAACTGCTGGATTTTTCTCAAGCATGTAGGATGCGGTTTTGACATCGGTGCTTGGGGAAAGTGTCGGGAAGGAGTCACCCATTATATCTCCTATCTTCATGTGAGATACGACTGAAGTTTTCTTATCTGCCATTGACCTGACGATCATATCTTCGGATATGCTGCCAACGGAAATGCCGTTCTGTATGACAGGTATCTGTGATATGTTAAACTTTTCCATAATATTGACCGCAGCATCAATACTTTCATCAGGGGATACGGATATCAGCTCCTTATTCATGATATCTCTGAGGTAGATATCCTCTTTTTCTATATCATTGAACACATTGATTATCTTCTTGAGGGTTGATAGCCTGGGGTCTACATCCCCGGCTTCTATCCTAGCTATCAGTGGCTGGCTGACACCTGCCCTTTTTGCAAGATCACTCTGTGTAAGCCCAAGTTCGTTCCTTTTTTGTTTTAGTTCATCAGGCGATGGAAGTTGCATGGATATTACTGATGGTAATTATCCTATTTAAATCCAATTAGAGAAGTCAGAATTTAACCCGAAAATCAATTTAGAAAAAAAGATTGAAGAAGATGAAACATCATTCATCTTCCGGAATATCTACTTCCATGACAATGTTACCTTCATCATCCATCATGGTCATTTTGCCGTTAATGATTTTTGTTTCAGACAGGACATTGTTGTCCTTATCATAATATGTCATGATGAAACTTTCATCGTTCTCATCAATAGGAGTGTACATCTCCATTCTGGCAACATCCTCATCTGCAGCTACATTTATTTCGGTGACTGTATGGCACATTTCTATTCCTTCAATAGTTTCAGTACCTACAATTTCCATTACAAGAGTTTCTCCGGTGCTAGGATCTCTCATTGTCATGGTTGTACCTACCGGACAAACTTCATCCTCTGCTCCTTCCGTATAGGTTATATCGACTTCTTCTCCATCTTCTCCATCTTCTCCATCTTCTCCATTTACGGTAATGGTTTCTTCTTTATCGCTACACCCGGATACTGCCAGAGACAATACCAATAATACTAGAAATATTAGAGGATTTCGATATACCTTCATTTTAGATTCACTTAAGTATTCAAACTCAATTT
>NZ_JADQBY010000040.1 GCF_016278385.1 Methanolobus sp. | reverse complement strand
GTGGTTTTCAAAGGGCTATTAGATATTGCATGTTTTATGTTGTGTTGGAAAAAGAGTAAAGAGACGTTTTGAAATGGGCTCTATCTGTCCATCCTTGCCAACTTTAGCACCATTACCAACAAGCATGAAATTGAAAGTTTTGATCTGTTTATCAAATGGCTTCTCATCCTCAGTATTTTCTTCATATAATGCAAAGTACATTTGAAAAATCCCATCTGTTTCCATTCAGAATAAGAAATGAACATATTCCGCTTTTTTGCTGCAAATATCAATAAAGAAACCACAGTAAAGGACATTGCAAACAAAATAAAAAGTTGGAATCTTCAGCTAGATTCCTTATGCATGGTCGAAATGATAACGTAGAATTGCTTTCTAAGATTGTTGGTTTATGTTTATAAAAATAATAAAATATATTAAAATCCTGAACCGTCTGGTACTCCATCTCCCGAGTTTGGTGCTGGACCTGGAGCTTTAGAGTCTACTACTGAATCTGGATCTCCATTCACTGGATTTGGATTTCCATTCTGGATTGAATCATCCATTCCTGAATCATCTGGTCCATCTCCTGAGTTTGGTGCTGCTGCCATAACATTGCCACTTAATCCAATTAAGAGTAGTAATCCCATTAAAATTGCAATTTTTTTCGTTTGTAATCACCTATAATACTTAGTATGATTAGGTATTTAGTTGTTTCTATTTTATTGACTTTATTTTTATACATGCTCACATATTATGTCATTACAATATTATAATTTTTTTATTTTTGTTATGCAAAGTTCTATATCTCCTTCATACCTTTGTTCAGGATAGTCTGCATATTGCAATATTGTCATGCTCAAAGACTTGACAAACTCTGGACTCTGCTTTCTATCACCTTTATTATAGTTCAGAAAAGGCTCATTGACTATTTTCTGAAGGTCTTTAGAGTAGGGGGCAAATGAGTTAATGACCTGTCCATCATCCTCTATGATCTGAAATTCCACCAGACAGAAATTGTAGGGTTTTATCTGTTTTTCCCATAACTCTCCTTCATTGAGCTGTTAAGTAAACGTCACCCCCCATTTGAGAAATATTAAAATAGAATATTAGTAAAATAAAAATATGAGGAAAGTTGAGATTGTTGCCAAATGAAAAAAGTATGGACAGTATAAATGGCAATAAAAAGGAGTTGTCATCAGAACAACGTGAAGAACTACTCAGAACGTTGAAAGCCCGTTTTGAGAAAAACGTGAACCGTCATAAAGGTCTTGAGTGGGTTAGAGTAAAGGCAAAGCTGGAAGCTAATGCTGAAAAACTGTGGTCGCTCAATGAAATGAAAAGAACTGGTGGTGAACCGGATGTTGTTGCTCATGATCACAAAACAGGCGAGTACCTTTTTTATGATTGTTCAGCTGGAAGTCCTAAAGGCCGCAGAAATGTTTGCTACGACCGTGAAGTGTTGGAGTCAAGGAAATAAAATAAACCCGTAAATAACGCTATTGATATGGCCGCCGCCATAGTTATTGAGCTTTTAACGGAAGAACAATATTGTGAGCTGCAGAAACTCGGAGAGTTCGATACGAAGACGTCGAGCTGGGTGAAAACACCTTATGATATTAGAAAACTCGGCGGCGCACTCTTCTGTGATCGCCGCTACGACCATGTATTCGTGTATCACAACGGTGCGCAGTCCTACTATGGCGTTAGGGGTTTCCGTGGCTCGCTAAGGGTCTAAATTATGCATAAATAGCGAAGCGGACTGTTCCTTGTTACACGTTTCAGAAAAGTAACATCGTTTTAATACATGCTTAGATGAAATCTCCGCCTTGAAAACTGCTTTTGATGCTACATAAATCTAAATAACTTCACCTAATAGTAATTCCAGAGGATAAAAAACATGATACCTGCTGAATTTCTTGTGGTTTTCTTTGGACTTATAGCAGCTATCTCCTGGGGTGCCGGAGATTTCAGTGGTGGATTCGCCTCCAAACGTGCAAATGTCTATAGTGTTGTTTTGATAACTCAACTAGTAGGAGTTTTCCTTCTTGCTGCTTCAGCTCATCTGATGAAAGAAGAAATGCCACCTTTTGGCGGCATGCTTTGGGGAGCTGTTGCCGGAATTTTCATCAGCATCGGGCTTCTGGCACTTTACCGTGGTCTCTCGCAGGGACGGATGGGATTCGTAGCACCAATTTCCGCAGTAGTAGCTGCTACCGTGCCGGTAATCTACGGTTCATTCTATGAAGGATTACCTGCTGTTCACCAAATGGTCGGTTTTGCTCTTGCACTCGTGGCAGTCTGGCTCATTGCCGGTGGAGAAGACAAAAATAGCAAAATTGAACGTACAGATCTTATACTCCCACTGATTGCCGGAATGGGATTTGGACTGTTTTTTATATCCATTGACAAGGTCAGCGATACGGCTGTGCTCTGGCCTCTTACTGCTGCAAGGATAGCAGCTGTGGTAACATTAATCGTATTTATTGCATTAAGCAAACAGGTGTATCTGCCACCTAAAAATGTCCTCCCTGTAATTATCGTTGCAGGAATCTTTGACACAGGGGGAAACACCTTTTTTGCACTGGCTTCACAGGCCGGCAGGCTCGACATAGCTTCAATCCTCTCGTCTCTTTATCCTGCAGGTACAGTGTTGCTCGCATGGTTGATACTAAAAGAAAGGATGTCTTTAAAACAATGGATAGGGGTAGCTACTGCCATGATTGCAATAGTGTTCATTTCAGCCTGAAAATACATGATATATGTTTTTCCTGGAAAAATCCATTTTCTTCCTTCTGATGGGAATTGACAGGATTACTTTTTGGGCAAGAAAATCATTGATTGAAATTATAATGTCAACGGTTTCAACTTTCCTTGAATTTATAAGATGATTATTTTACCAGTAAATAAGATATGGACCATCGTTTATTAAACATTAGCAATAAAAAGGAAAAACTAAATTATGGTAGGAATTGTTGAATTAGATAAGTTGCTCAAATCCATGACACCTGAAATTCAAAATGGTGATTATGTGTTTTGTACAGTTGACGGTGACTACTCCGATTATGCACATTTAAGTCCACTGGCTTTCTTCGTGGAATCAGAAGGTTTAACCTTGATAGTTTCGGTTGAAGCGGCAGAGAAAGGCCAATTAGAGTATGAAAGTACATTTAAGCAAATCACGTTGACAGTCCATTCAAGTTTGGACGCAGTAGGTTTAACGGCGGCTGTTGCAACAAAACTGGCATCCCGTGATATTAGTGCAAATGTAGTTGCTGCGTATTATCACGATTATATATTTGTGCCGAAAGAAAAAGCAGATGAAGCTCTATTAGCGTTAAAAGAGTTCGGTGCAGAAGAGAACTACTTTTAAAAGTTTTCAGAGGTCCATTTCCATTGTACTAGCTGGAGACATGCTAGTAAAATCAAGGGTTTTGACCATTACAGGATTTTTCCTAATCTTAGATTCATACCTTCCGTCATAATAAGATGTCTATTTGGTGCTTTCTCAAAGAGCTTTAATTATTAACACGAATTAGTTGTGGCTGTATGTGAACGATATAAACAGTTTATATAAACATATATTGCAGGAGTTACTTATGCTGTGACATTTAGAAGCATTCATATAGATATCTATTGATTTTTTATTATGCACGAAAAAAGAACGTTAAGTGATTTAACTTTTTTTAAAATAGTTCAGGAAATACTTTCACATTATTCATGGCCACGTACATGTCCTGCGATTTGCTGCAAAATAGCAGATATCAATCTGGATGAAAATGATCTAAACACATTAGGGGAAATACCAAAAGATAAGATAGAATCCTTCATTGAAGACGGAGAACGTCATTATAAAATGTCTCCTCCTTGCCCCTTTTTGGAATCTGATAAGTGTACTGTATATGATAGGAGACCAACTATGTGCCGTTTGTTTCCGTTTAATATCACCACTATGCCAGATGCGTTGCTTTTATTTCCATGTGATATGGGGGGAAGTATATTCGAAGACTATGTCGAATATTCAAACAATATATTAAAGCGTCCTGTTCCTACAGAAACGACTGGTGCTTTCAAGCAATCACATTCTTCTTTTGACATCAAGCTGAATGAAGATTTGCCCATTCCGATGTTATTATGAAAATTAATGATCTAATACATTTTAAAGAATATCTCGAATCAAGATAAAGTAGGATCAACTAATGAAACACATAATAATAAACACTATAAAATTTGAAGTGTACAAAAAATTGGCTTTGTGGCAATCCTCTTAATAAAATAAGCCCAAATAAGATTTCTACGAATTCTGATTTTTATTTATTTTTGTGTTTTCAGACAAAGCTAGTTGTATCTTAGTACATGGTGTTATTGTTTGCAGATTCGTCTGGTATTTTTTGTATGCTATCCCAGTGCTCGACAATTTTTCCGTTGTCATCAAATCTGAAAAAATCCATTGTAACATACTCTTCATTGCCCGGCCATACCTGATGCGTATGCAGGGCAACAAGATCACCTTCGGTTATAGCCCTTACAAACTCGATGCTTTTCTCAGGGTATTCTGCCTGCATCCTTTCAAAGTATTTGATGAATTCTTCAGTTCCATCATCCACCAATGGATTGTGCTGAATGTATTCTGTTCCTACGTATTGTTCTGTTGCTTTTCTGGGATTTCCGCCATAAGCCATTTTGTAGAAAGCAATTGCATTTTTCTTATTTTGTTCTAAATTTTGTTCCACTATTATCCCTCCCTTCTTGTCTAAAATTCAAGAGGCTCTTCGATTGCATCATTTGGACACTTTTCATAGCAGTTGCCACATTCAAGGCAAAGTAAGTTATCAATGACGTAAATATTGCCTTCACTTATAGCTCCGGTAGGACACGAATCCTTGCATATGCCACAGGCAATACAGTTATCGGTGATTTTGTATCCGCGTTCACTTACAGTTTCTCCGCCAAATGCAAATCTTTCACATTTTGGAGTATTTGTCGAGAGATCGAAAACTTCACCGACTCCTTTTGGAAGACAAAATGCTTCCAGAATTTCCCTTGTATCTCCTGGATATATGTGATTCATAACCGGATTTTCATCAAACATCTTATTAAGGAAACTGTTATCAACAAACTTAATTTTCCCCTTAACCCTTACAGTAACATAGTTTTCATCCATGGCAACAATGGAAATTTCAGGATTAGCTTTTAGTTGTTTATAGTATGGTTTTCCCCTTGCTGTCAAAAAGTATAACTTATCATCTTCATACAGCATCACATCAGCTATCCGAACTTCCGGTCTGTTGTTATCAACAGTTGCAATAGATACGGATTTAACCTTCCTCAAAAACTCCAATGGATCTTCCATTTCATCACAGCTTGATATTTATTGTTAAAATTGAATAGGACAAGTTCTTCATGAAAACTTGTCCCTTATACTTGATAATACATTCCTTACCGACCATATAATAATTGCCAGCCATTCTGCGGTCAATGGCAGAATGGAGTCAGAAATGGCATGATTCTTGATGTTGTGAGCTTACTACCCTTCTCACATCTCTAATCTCCCCATAAAATAAGCATAATTTTAGTTCGAAGCACATCCCACTTTTTGCTATTGGGGTATATGGAACGTGAAAAAGTGTCTGTGTACTACTTATGCAAAACAGACGTTTTTTGTGTGTTAGAAGGAAAGGAAAAAATATTTTTAAAAACATCTTCGATTCAGGCAATTACAAAATAAGCATTATATGCAATGGTCTAAAAAAATATACTGAAGTTATTTTCAATTTTATTCTTTTGACTTCAAGTATTCTGCAATCTTCTGACCCAGTTCTTTTGCGGCATTAACGGCTTCAGGCTGGTCTTCAAATCTGTTTATTCCTACGGACGCTTTAGTTGCATCTGGACCGAACATCATCTTGATGCCGCTCATGTCACATGTATCTCCATATTTGCATCTTACACAGGGATTATTGCCAAGGACCCTAACAGAACCTACCGATTCCATGCCTTCTTCCATCATGTAATACATGATTGCATTGATTCCGTTATCGCCTGCAGGTGGCAACATATCGAAATCCTTCGGAACTGCAGATGTGACTATAGCACCACCTGGTTTTCCTTTCATAAATCCGTGCCTGTGGCGAAGTGGATAGAGCCGTTCAATGAATGCCTTTGTACGTGCGTCAAGGGAAGAATATGGTGTAAAGCCCGCAATAATAAGAGCATCTGCTTCTTTTGCTTTTTCTGCCAGCGCAATACCATCGTCTTTTATTACACAGACATTTGTATTTACACATCCCAGACAGGCCTTGCAGGGAGCAACGGTATAATCAATCAGCTTGACATATTCGTAATCCATACCTGTTGCTTCAAGTGCTACCATAAGAGCACGATCTGTATTGCTGTCTTTTATCGGGGAACCCGATACACCAAGAACTTTCATAATTATACACTCCTGTAAATAATTATCCAGTCACTGGACCTTTGCCTGAATTTCTTTTGCGAATTCCCTTGCTTTCTGAACACGGGATTCATCAGGCTGTCCTTTTGTGGAGGGGCCCATCTCAGCAAATGCTTTCATCTGAGGGTCATCGGACTTTGATAGCATATCAATAATTGCTTGTGCAAGTTCACCCTGGCATCCAAATATACCAAGATAATTACCACTGGCTGCAAGATCAGTGCAGGAACAAGTCCATGAATGAATGGCAGGAGTTCCTTCAGGAACAGCATGGGTCATGAAGAATGCCACGTTCTTACCAGCCACGTTCTCTGAAACGAATTTTGTAACATTCTCAGGAACATTGAACTGCATTACCGGGAATCCCACAAATACCAGGTCATAGCCCTCAAGGTTGCTTACATCTTTGATATCTTTGATGTCCTTTTCACCAGTAATTTCACCATAAATTGCTTCTGCTATTCTTTTTGTGTTTCCTGTCTTTGTCATATATGTTACTAATGTTTTCATAAACTCCCACCTTATAGTTGATAAATAATCTGAGTTATACTGCCTTATAATGTTGACGACTAGTATTATGTACTTTTATTAAATCAGCGCATAAAAATACACGATGGTGAGAAATATTTGTAAACATTTTTTAAATGCTCGAGTCTTTTTAAGGTTTAAATTTCAATAATTCAAAAAAACAACAAAAAAGGAAAAGATACTTTAAAGAAAGTGAGGGAAGTTATAACCCTGCCCTTTCAACGAGAATGTCTGCAATCTGTTTTGCATTGTCAAATGGGAAGTCCTCTGCTGTAAGAAGTTTTCCTGCTTCACCTGCAGTTACTTCGACATCTCCTGACTTACATGTGGTATCTGCACCAGCAGGGAATGCTGCAAGCAAATCTTCAGGTGTATTTATAGGGAATGTTGCATTTGCAAGTCCGCCAAGAATCTGTGAATGAATATCTTCTTTTACGCTCATTATTTTTGTCTCCTTTATATATGATATATATGGCTGCATGTTTTCCGGAAGATTAGAACCACAATATACTATTGTATAGTCATTCATATATACTTAAGCGGCACCACAATGCACTTGGTGCATTCGAGTAACCCCCATAACTCTTTAAGTCTTGCCAGAAACTCGCCTGCATGATATGTATAAATTCCATATTATGTACAAAAATCCTGAATTATCAGAGAATTGAAACAGACATGGTATTTCCTCATATGTTCTCTTTTTTTCCATAATTGGATTATTTACACTGCACCACACATCTCTCAACAAACTTGCTCAATAGAAGTGCAGGCATTTCTTCTATAATGTCATTGCTTCCATTTTGCTTATAATACATCATTCCTGGATCTTTTTCAGCAGCCACGCCATGTTCTGGCCGAGGGTTTGCATGGTCTGAAGTCCTTCCTCATCAGACTCACATCTCCTGATGCAAGTCCAATACCCATGTTCCAGTAACTTGATCCCGGAACTATCATCTGAGTGACCATAAAGAAATGGTTGATAGAATCAAATGCATGAATTGAGCCTCCTCTCCTGACAGCCACGACAGCTGCTCCAACCTTGCGTTTGAAAAGTGGATCTTTTCCTTTAGTATGGCCTGACCCAGAAACTATAGCTGCTCTTTCTATCAGAGTTTTCATCGCACTTGTCAGATTGGCGACATATGTGGTTGTTGCTAATATGATACCATTGGATTCGATCATTTTTTCAATGCACTCATTGATCATATCATTCTTAATGATGCAGCGATTGTCTTCATTCTCTTTGCACTTCATACAGGCAGTACATCCCCTCACAGGATTATCGCCAAGCTGGATAATTTCGGTCTCACTCCCTTTTTTTCAAGTTCTGAAAATACATGGCCTATGAGCTTTGCTGTATTTCCTTCTTTTCTGGGGCTTCCATTGATTGCGACGACTTTCATATTCTTCTCCTTCCTGAGCAGTACTTGAAAAATACGAGTGATTTTGTCTATCAGAATATCACAATAGGTCATAGATAGTTATTCAAATAAGCTTAATCGACACTGTACTGTATTTAGTATGTATGGGTAACTGCAATAACCTCCAGGGGTTTACTGGAAACTCTTATAAGCTATGCGCATAAATCACTATTATGAATAAAAAACCCGACTCTGAAATTGACGATATAAAGGAAAAGCTCAATGAGATCCACAGGGATATGAGGACATTTATAGAAGATTCCAATAGGGAACATCTCGAATCCATTCTGGCTTTTGTCCGAAATGATTATTCCAATGTTCTGGAAAAACATCTCATTGCTGATGTAAAAGCAGGTCTTTCAAAGAACATGGTTAAGAAATGCGATAAACTTGAGGAATGCAGGCCCGTTTTCACAGATATGTTACAGAAGAATGCAGCCCTTGTCAAGCAAGCTCATGTTGACTGTGATATTATTGATGACAGTCGCTTAGCATTTAAAAACTTAAGGAACGGTATGCCATACGATAAATGTGATATCTGCTTCTCCGAGGCAAGTGACCTTTTTGAAAAGCAGGTAAATCTCATGCAGTCCATGAGGATATATGAGACCAAGAATGATACGAAGCAGGACATATCCCTTCTTCCGGCACAAACCGTGATCGATGAAGTGCTCGAATCCTTATGCCATGCAAAGCGATTTGAGATATTAAAAGCAGTTTCCAGCCAGTCAATGAGTTTTTCTGCCCTTTCCAAACTCACAGACCTTCGGGGAGGAAACCTTTTATTCCATCTCCAGAAGCTCTCGGATAGCGGTATGATCATCCAGCGCCATGAAAGAGGTGATTATATGATCACTGGTAAAGGATTTAAAGTGATGGAAGGTATAGGCGATATATATTCCTCTCTTGCACCTGAAGAGAATTGATTTTTAAATGGATAGGAAATACTCAGTATCTTTTGCCTTATATCATCCGAATCCTGTCTTTCAATATATAAACAGGCTTGCTAATATCTATAGGCTTTTTCTTACCAATAAGATGCTGAGCAAGCTCTCTAGTTTTCAGTAAAAAGGCATAACTCCAAACATACTCAAACTTCGCTCAACAACAATCATTAAATATTGAAACCATCAAAGAAAGAAGTGTGATACCCATGGATTGCCTGTTTTGCAAAATAGTTGCCGGTGAGATTCCTTCGCATAAGGTCTATGAAGACGAATTTGTTTATGCATTTCTCGATATTTTCCCCTGTTCAGAGGGGCATACCATTGTTCTTCCGAAAAAGCATTTTGACAGGTTCACAGATATGGAAGGAAAAGATGCATCCGCCCTTTTCACGTCAGTGAATAAAATTTCAAAGGTTTTGGAGAATACACTAAAACTTGAAGGAATGAATGTGGGCATCAATAACGGTGAGATTGCCGGGCAGACTGTGCCACATGTGCACGTTCATATCATACCAAGACGTGCAGGAGATGGAGAAGGTAACATGCACACCATCGTAGAATTGAATCCTTCAACAGACAACCTTCCCGAACTGGCAAAAACAATAAGTAAGTCCTTCGATTAACTTTAACAGGACAATATCATGTCTTTACACTTATTTCAATAAACTACAGGAGAAATGAATCATGGCAGACGATGAACAGAAAGTACTTGACGCACTTAAAGATGCAGCAAAACCAATGAGACCAGGCGAGATTGCTGAAGTAACAGGTCTTAAAAGCAAAGAGGTCAGCAAAATACTCAAGACTCTCAAGAGCACAGATGCCGTCTGTACTCCGAAAAGATGTTTCTATGCACACGCTGACTACGAAAAATCAAGCGAATAAAACCGTTTTTGTTTCTATTTCTTTTTTCCTTGTTCTTTACTCTGACGATTTTTATTGATTACTCCATTTTATACAGTTTCAATCATTACTAACAACTGTAATTGTAACCTCTCTTGTTCTGGGACCATCCAGTTCCGCAAGGAAAATGCTCTGCCATGTGCCAAGCAGTAGTATGCTAGCAATAACCGGAATAGTTTCACTGCTTCCAAGCATTACAGCTTTTAGGTGGGCATCTGCATTATTGTCTATTCTGTCATGAGCATAACCTGCGTGTGCCGGGATGAGCTTATCCAGCAATGTCAATATGTCAGAAGCAAGACCTGATTCATTCTCGTTAACGATAATTGAAGTGGTGGTGTGTTTTGTACTTATAACACATATACCGTTCTGCACTTCTGTCTCACTTATGTACTTTTGCACCTTTTTTGTAATATCTATCAGTTCGATCCTCTTTCCGGTCTGAATTTGCATGTTTCTCACTGAACCTGTCTTAAATTTATATTATCTGGGGCGCAATACGATGATAATTTATCTGTTTCATCCGCTTTTCAGATTGTTTACAATAATGGTTTTAGGTGTGCAGGACTATGTTCTGGTATTTTTGTTATCGATAGTTCCGTGTATTCCTTTGATTATGGTAGAGAAGAGAGTGGAGTTGTTGAGTTTTTTGTTTGGTGGAAGATAGATTATATTGGGGGCCTTTAAACTAAATCTGTTATAAATTATGTGAAGCATGTATAGAAGTGATGTATACATTAAAAAATGATTAAAGAATTTGTGGAAAAAAAAATAGATATCACGTTTGGAATTGAAAGCTTCATTTTAGAAAACACTAGTTATAATTCAAACAGTTATTATCTCGTAATTTTTTGCATCGTTCAAACCCGAGAAATGTTTATTTGACGCCTCAATGATAATCAAATCAACATCATACTTTTTTGATATTAAAAAAACACTGTCCTCAAACTTCCCTTTAATTTTCACAGTTTTAAAATCTATCCCATGTTTTACAGCTTCTTTTTCCACAAGACCTAGCCTGTGATCAATTAATTCATCCCTGTCTTTTTTGATATCGTCAGTTAGTTTTTTGACAACATCCCTGCCAAGAAAACCATGATCCTTTGAAACATTGGCGACCATTTGAGATATATTTTTATCACGTACACTCAGGATAATCAATTTAGCTTTGTTTTTTTCTGCCATATCAAGAGCTTTTTTAGCTTGCCCCATATGGATAAAGGTTGCAGAAAATGCCACAAGCACAGTATTTATTTTATTCATATTTCTCATTATTGTATAATGCTATGTTAGGCTTATTCCTATTAAAGGCCAATAAGTGAGTGCCATCAGGATAAACACTATCCATGATATTAGATTTAAAACTAACCCGGGAAGAAGTATTTCTTTTATTTCATAATAGCCTGAGGAATATGCAATTGCGTTTGCAGGTGTCCCCATTGGCAGGATAAATGCAAGACCTGCAGGAACTGCCACCATATAGGTCATAGCTATTGGATTAATATCAATAACAGCTCCAAGGCTAAAGCCAATTGGGAGTAGTATAGCTACTGCTGCTGAATTACTAACACCTTCTGTCAGAAACTTTGCTACCAATGAAATAATGATCAACATAACGAAGGGATTCGGATATCCATTATTAAGTACCGTGTCTGCAATCCATTCTACAGCACCTGTAGTAACCAGTGCAGAACCCATGGAAATAGCACCCCCGTACATCAAGATGATTCCCCAGTTCACATTTGACTCTACATCATCCCAGCTAATCACATTGAGAATAAATAAAGATACACCTGATAGCACTGCAATTTCAGCCAACCCTATTATATGTCCAAAGAAGATCCATGCAAGAACAGTAAAAAACAAGATCCCACCTGCTTTTTTTTCATAAATGCTCATTTTACCCATTCTATTTAACTGTCTTTCGAGCACTTCTTTTGCAGATCTGACATCATGAACATCTATCTTGAAAAAGAGATTCAGCGTAATAAACCCAACTGCAAGCATTACAAATACAATAGGTATTATCGCTATGCACCATTCAAAAAAACTTATTGTTACTCCTGAATTCTCCTCAAGAAGGCCTATTGCAAGTGGGTTTCTGGCTCCTCCGAGAAGTGTCCCAACACCTCCTATTATTGCACCCCAGGCCATTGAAAGGAAAAGTAATGTCCCATATTTGCTGTTCAGAGGTTCAAGGTCCAGACTGTCTGCAATCGCTGCTACTACAGGAAACATCATTGCAGCAACAGCGTGTTCAGGCATTATGAATGAAAGCAGTGCAGAAGAAAACATAACACTAAATAAAAGCCTTCGTGGAGTTCCATCGAACTTGCTTAGCATCAAAAGGGCAGCTCTTTTACTGAGTCCTGTTTTCATCATTGCGGCTGCAAGAATAAATGCACCCATAATGAAGAATACTGCCTGATTTCCAAAAAGTGCAAAAGCTTCCTTGCTGGACATCACATTAAGCAATGGCAAGAGAGCAATTACAAGAAGACCGGTTACTGAAAGAGGAATGGCACTTGTTGTCCATAGAATGATAGCTACAACAAATATTCCAAGTGCATTCTTACCCTCGACAGATAGACCATTGGGAGTCGGAACGAGGTATATGAATAACAGAATAACGAAACTTACCAGTAATACTCTGTAATTGGGCTTAATTTCTGTCATTCACGCCACCACTGTTTGAAATCATATACCACATGACTTTTCAAACCAGACTTTGCTTATGCTTGTAGTCCATACGGTTTCAGATATATTCCTGCAATTCTGATTTGGGACAATCAAATTCAATTACTTATAGACTCTGAGCACAAAACCACTGATACGCCCGATCTGGTAACAATACTGCAAAGTTCCTCCACAATATTGGAATATTCCTTGCTTTTAACTGGAATTCCTTTACACAAACCTTCAATCAGTAATTCATCATCCACATAAATGCAGTGTGTGCCTTGCATGGACAGACGGTCATAATTGCTCTTTGCCTCTTCTTGTTTCAATCCCGGATACTTTATGACCCTGGCTTTTACAGACTCACAGGCTTTATCAGGAGAAACCTGCTTGTATTTTGATATCATTCCGGCAGCAGCTGTCTGGTTAGTATGTGGATCGATCACAATAAATGAACCTGTGATCTTATTATTAGAGTATATATCAGCAAAAATCGGACTCTTTAATTCGATTTTAACTTTCCCGATATCATTTAAGCTTAACATTTCTGCAGGTTTTCTATGAATATCTTCAGGATCGAATTTATAAAGAACTTCGGTAAAACTTCCTTTCAGTGTCCTTGTAGTATGCTTTATCAGATAATCCTTCCCAATTTCCATAGGATCAGAATCCATCCATACTAAATTAGCTTCCATTGTTCCGACAATCGCAGGAAGATTATGAGCTCTGGCAATAACATCACCGCGACTAACATCAATGTCATCCTTAAGGCAAAGTGTCACTGCCATAGGAGCAAATGCATAATCAAGATCTCCATCATAAGTCACGATCCTTGAGATTTCAGTTGTCTTTCCTGATGGAAGAATCCTTACTCTCTCCCCTTTACGAATAACCCCTGAAGCTATTGTTCCACAATACCCTCTAAAATCACTGCCGTCCCAGTTGACATATTGTACCGGGAACCTGAAATCGATCAGGTTACGACCGCCTGATACATTCACGTTCTCCAGATAATCCAGTAATGTCGATCCTCCATACCATGGCATGTTGCTGCTTCTCTCGATTACATTATCACCTTTAAGAGCGCTTATTGGTATGAAGTATATCGACTCTGCTGACAATTTATCAGAAAAAATGTTATACTCATCAACAATTTTCTCAAATACTTCTTCAGAGTAATCAACAAGATCCATTTTATTGATTGCAACTACAAAATGCCTGATCCCAAGAAGAGAAGATATGAAAGTATGTCTACGGGTCTGGGTCATAACACCATTCCTGGCATCAACAAGAATCAGGGCAAGAGAGGCATTTGATGCACCGGTAGCCATGTTTCTGGTATATTGCTCATGACCTGGTGTATCAGCAATGATAAACCGTCTCTTAGGAGTTGAATAGAACCTGTAGGCGACATCTATCGTTATTCCCTGTTCTCTTTCAGATTTCAGACCATCTGTTACCAGAGAATAATCTATTTCCTGATTTCGATGAAGTTTAGAATAGTCTTTTATAGAACTTAATTGGTCTTCAAATATTGATTTAGAGTCATGTAGAAGTCTGCCTATTAGGGTTGATTTCCCATCATCCACACTTCCTGCAGTAGCAAATCTTAACAGACCAATATTCTGGTTTTGTTCAATCAAAGATTCAGAACCTTTCAAAAGTATCCCTCCCTCTTCTTTTGTTCCATTGAACTGTCCTGATCATGATCGATCACTCTTGTAATACGTTCTGAATGACGTGCAACCATCATTTCCTCAATTATTTGTGGCAGAGTAACTGCATCTGATCTTACTGCGCCTGTACAATAATGACATCCAAGGGTCCTGAAACGACACATAACTTCTTTGATCTCTTCTTCATGCTCATTTGTATAAGCTGGAATAAGTTGATTATTCTTTTCAATAACCGGTCTTTTTTTGGCAAAGTAAAGAGGAACAATGTCAATATTCTCATGATAAATGTAAGTCCAGATATCAAGTTCAGTCCAGTTAGAAAGTGGGAATACTCTGATAGATTCTCCGGGGTCTATTTGTGAATTGAAGATGTTCCACAATTCAGGTTTCTGATTCTTTGGATTCCATTGACCGTGCTTGTCCCTGAAGGAAAATATCCTTTCCTTTGCCCTGGATTTCTCTTCATCTCTGCGGGCACCACCAAAAGCAGCATCATAGCCGCCCTCTTTTAACGCATCGAGTAGTGCTTTTGTTTTAAGCTCAGCACAGCATTTGACTGTTCCTACTGAAAGAGGATTAATTCCTTTTCTAAGAGCTTCCTCGTTCTTATGAATTTTCAGATCAAGATTATTCTTCTTTGTGTAACCATCTCTGAAAGTATACATTTCAGGGAACTTATACCCGGTATCAATATGTAACAAAGGAAAAGGCACTTTTTTCGGATAAAATGCTTTGATAGCCAGATGTGCCATTACCGAAGAGTCTTTTCCTACCGAATATAACATTACAGGATTTTCGAATTCAGAAGCAACTTCCCTTATGATACCTATACTTTCTGCCTCAAGTGTCTTTAGATTTGAAAGCCGATAAGATTCTTCTGTAGCGGACATTTTATGCTCCTCAGATAAGTTGCTCTTCATAAAGATATTTTATTACTTTATTCACTGATTCCGAAACTTCTTCCTTTCCAGTATCAAGCACAAGTTCAGGATTTAAAGGTTCTTCATAAGGATCGCTTATTCCAGTGAATTCTGAGATTTCATTTGCAAGTGCCTTCTTATAAAGACCTTTTACATCCCTTTCAATCAATATGTCACGATCACATTTAACATAAATCTCAGTAAAATTATGACATCTGATTCTTGCATACTCCCTTAAAGACCGATATGGAGATATGAACGAAACAAGCGTTATAACACCATTTTTAGATAACATTTCAGCAACAAATGTTGCTCTTCTTATGTTCTCATTCCGGTCTTCTTTTGAAAAACCCAAATCGTGACATAGATACTCTCTGACAAGATCCCCATCAAGTCTTTGAACATATCCCATTTTTCTTTTTTTCAGTTCTTCCTCAATAGCCATTGCAATTGTTGTTTTGCCAGCTCCTGACCAACCTGTAAACCATAATGTAAATCCTTCTTTTGACATAATCCACTCACTCAATATCAGGTATCTTTATAGAAGAAACATCCAATCCCTGTCCTATTACAAGGAAGTAATTATTTAATAATGATTCCTTGTTGTATTCCGGTTCTTTCATCGTTTTGAGATCTAAAAGCTTACATCCTGCCTCTTTTGCAATGATATGTCCTGCTGCAATATCCCACTCCATTGAACCTTGAAATCTTGGGTACAAGTGCGCATATCCCATGGCAACCCTGCAGAATTTAAGGGAAGAACCGGCAGGAATTACATTTTCGATATAATTCATCTTCATAAAGCTGGAATCTAGATAAGTTGTATGTTTTCTACTTCCAGTTGCAATAAGTTTGTCTGATTCGAGTTCAGTAACAGGCAATTTTTTAATGCCATCTGAATCTTCTACATATGAACCAAAACCTTCTGCAGCAAAATAAGTTACGCCGGTTGCAGGTGTGTATATTACTCCCATGATTGGTTTTTTATCTTTCATGTAAGCAATATTTACTGTAAATTCACCATTACCTTCGATGAATTCCTTAGTTCCGTCAAGCGGGTCCACAAGGAAGAAATCAGTATAATTCTTCCTGAGATCATAATCGGCATACTTTTCTTCAGAGACTATTGGAATATCCCACAGTTCTTCCAGTTTGTCTGCTATGTATTTGTCAGATTCGAGATCGGCCTTCGTTAAAGGAGAATCATCATTTTTTATTTTAATACTTTTTTCAGGATCGTCATAGTACTTTAAAGTAATATCCCCGGCACCCCTGGAAATTTGAATCATTTCCTCCAGCATTTCTGGAATTTTGTTTTCATTCATTTCTTTATTCATTAATTGTTGCAATATAAAAAGACATCCCATTTAACATATGTGATTCAATAATTCTTATGTCATTACCTAAAGAATACATACTCATAATTAGATTTTTAATTTTCAAAATATTTGATTTATTAACGCCTCTTGTTTTGTATGTTATGCGGATAAACAAAAGATAATTGTATTTTGGATGTTTGTATTATTGGTATTTACTTATCTGGTATTAACAAATCGAAAATTATGTTTACAATAATTTATATAATACTTTGCATTAAATAGGTCATTATGGGGTTTAGAATAAGTAGGATACTCAGGTTTATACCTTATAAATCTAGTATAATGAAAAACATTAACACATTTCGTTGCAGAAATAAAATTAAATACTTTTGTATAGGAAAAAATAAAACAGGTACAACATCTCTCAAAAAAGCATTTGAAGACCTTGGTTTTATTGTGGGCAAACAAAGAGAGGCAGAGTATCTTTCTAACACATATTATTTCCATGGAAATTTTGACCCAATTATTAAATATTGTAAGACTGCACAAGTCTTTCAGGATGTGCCCTTTAGTTTGCCAAATATATACAAATATCTTGATAAAGCTTATCCGGGAAGTAAATTTATTCTCACAGTAAGGGATGATCCAGAGCAATGGTATAATTCTCTTATAAAATTTCATGCAAAACTATTTGGTATGGGTGGAAATATTCCAACAGCTGAGGATCTTAAGAATGCAGAGTATATAAGCAAAGGAGCCGCGTATAATTTAATAAAATTGTACAAAACACCAGATAATGATCCTTACAATAAAGAGATACTTATTTCCCTCTATGAAGATTATAATAAAAAAGTTATGGCCTACTTTAAAAATCGTCCAAATGATCTGTTAGTTATTAATGTTTCAAAAGCTGATGATTATAAGAGATTTGTTAAATTTATCAATGTGGAATCACAATATTCTGAATTTCCCTGGGAAAACAAAACATGACTAATAAATTGCAAGCTTGAAAGTATAGTAGCACAAACTACAATTGTTAATCAATAATTGAAAAATCAGAATCTAAATATGCTATTCATTTGATTAACACAAACACATATTGATGTTAACTATTTTTCATAACACAATTCATAAAAAATATCCAAAAACATGTCATTTGTTAAAAAAACGACTGGATAAAGAAACGAAAAAAATAAGGGAAAGTAAATGAATACCGGAGTATTCATTCAAATTTAGAAAGTCCGGCCATATCCAGTGTTGCAAAATAGTCATCTACTGTCTCGGCCCTTCTTATCAGCACAAAACTGCCATCAGGTCTCAAAAGGATCTCAGCTGACCTAAGTTTCCCGTTGTAATTGAAACCCATAGCATGTCCGTGTGCTCCTGCATCATGGATGGCAAGTATGTCACCTCTTGTAACTTCAGGAAGGAACCTATCAATTGCAAACTTGTCATTGTTCTCACAAAGAGAGCCTGTGACATCGTAGAGCTGCGTAGCCTCTTCATTTTCCTTACCTAGCACAGTGATATGATGATATGCACCATACAGGGCCGGACGCATAAGATTTGCCATACATGCATCTGTACCCACATAGTCTTTGTAAATATGCTTAAGGTGGCGGACACTGGTTATAACATAACCATATGGTCCGGTGATAACCCTTCCGCATTCCAGGAATATCTTCAGTGGATGCAGACTATTTGCCCTGATGACTTCATCATAAGCCTTACTAACACCCTTTGCAATAACATCATAAGGTACTGGTTTCTGCTCGGGCCTGTAAGGAATACCGATTCCACCGCCAAGATTCACAAACTCGAATTTGATGCCCAGATCCCTTGAAAGTTCAGCTATCAGCTCGAACAGTATCTTTGCAGTCTCAATGAAATACTCAGGGTCCAATTCATTGGAAGCCACCATTGTGTGCAGACCGAACCTTTTGACACCTTTTTCTTTCATCATCTGGTAGCCTTCGAAAAGTTGCTCTCTGGTAAAACCATATTTCGCTTCCTCAGGGTTACCTATAATGGCGTTTCCTTCCTTAAGTGGTCCAGGGTTGTAGCGGCAGCAGACTATCTCAGGTAGTCCGGCAACCTCTTCCAGATACTCAATGTGACTGATATCATCCAGATTTATGATAGCTCCCAAGTCCCTTGCTTTAATAAACTCCTCTTCAGGAGTATCGTTGGAACTGAACATGATATCTTCACCAACTATACCTGTCTTTTCTGCAAGCAGAAGCTCTGGAAGGGAACTGCAATCAGCACCGAAACCCTCGGCCTTGAGCAGTTTCATGATATACGGATTTGGAAGAGCCTTTACTGCAAAATATTCCCTAAAACCATTTACTTCACTGAATGCTTCCTTGAACTTTCTTGCATTCTCAATGATTCCCTTCTCATCATATACATGAAAAGGAGTAGGGTACTTTTCAATAATCGCTGTTATCTTTTCCTTTGTGAATGGAACTTGCTTTGACACCATTGGTCTCCCTCTTTTATTCTAACTAATCTGGTTCTTTAAAACTCGGTGCACAAATAAATAGTTGATTGGAAAAGTTTCAGCACTTTGCTATTATATCCATCTAATCCACATTACATCCCTTTATTTTTTAGAACGCAGAATATTTATAATACTTGTTCGCATATAATAAAACAATCAGGGGTTATTTGGTAGCATACAGGTTGTAGTGAACAGTTTACGAATAACATTTTTTCTAAAAAAGAGGATATAGAAATGAACGACAAAGATCATTACTCCGGTGATGATGACTCGCACGATAAGATTGCCAGCATTGATGAGCTGATAGAACATATTATGGAAATGTTCACAAGCAACATCAGCAAAAATGGTGGCAAACCTGTGATACATGGTTTTACAATTATCAACCAGCCAGGGAAAAAACCGGTATTCTTTGGCTTCAAAGGACAGAATGAGCCAGAACCTATGGAATACGAGGACGATAGCGAGGAAGAGGGCGATTTCTATATTTTCAAACAGGAACCCTTCATAGATGTCTGTGAGGTTGAAAACAAAGTATTCCTGATGGCAGACCTTGGGGCTGAGGAAGAACAAATAGAATATCACCCCTGTAAGTCCCACGTAGAACTGACCGTAATTACACCGGGTACAGGATATTCCAGAGTAATTGACCTTCCATGTGAAGTAAACCCTGCAAGCATGATAGCCAACTACAAAAACGGTGTACTTGAGCTTGTGTTTGAACATGCCGCGAAGACAGAATAAGTGGCATAATCTATTTTTTGTTTTTGATTCTTTTTTGTATTTTTCTTTTATTTCACTGATATTATTCTATTTGCTATTGTTTTGCCTTTAGTTCTAACTCCAGATATTAAATAAATACATCCTGAAACCAGCATAACAGTCAAGTACTTAAACCCGGATGTCAGATTGAACGAAAAATCGGGAAAGATAAAAATGATAAAGATAGTCAAAGCCGACGAAAGACATCTTGTAGATAACGAGTCACAGCACAGTTACTGGCTTTTTTCCTATTCAGATTACCTGGATATGAAAAATACGCATTTTGGAGACCTTAAGGTTTTTAATGATGATATAATAAGAGCAGGAAAGACTGTTGAGACAGAATCTATCTACGATAAAGAAATAGTTACCATAATTCTTGAGGGTGAACTGACCCATGAAGACAGCATAGGAACAAAAGATGTTCTCAAAGCCGGTGATGTACAGGTCCTGTCTGCAGGTAGTGGAGTTTCTTATTCAGGAATAAATCTATCAGACAAAGATACACACATTTGCAGGATGTGGATTAATCCACTAAGGCAGAATATGGAACCTGCATGCAGGAAAAACAATTTCTATATGGATTCCCGGAAGAACGAGTTAGTAGCCCTCGCAGGACAGGGATATCCAGGGTCTGTTAAATTACGTGCCAACTCAACTGTCTTCATGTCTAAACTGGAACAGGGTAAAATGATTGAGTTCCTGACTGATATTTCCAGATACATTTCTATCTATGTACTTGAAGGAAATATCAAGCTTTGCGGAGAAAAACTTGGCCAAAATGATCAGATTCGCATTAATCAAAATGATACAATAGTCATTGAAGCAGATACAGAGGCTTTTTTTGTTTTTGTGGATGCTGCCGGCAACTACTGAAAACAGGTGAACGTAGTGGGTGATCTTTCAAAGCTTCCCAACATCGGCAAAAAAGTGGAAGAACAACTTGATCAGGCCGGGGTTAAAACTCCGGCTGAGCTTATAGAGCTTGGAAGCAGGAAAACATTTGAAAGATTAATGATTATCGATGAAACTTCCTGCGTAAACAAACTCTATGCACTTGAAGGTGCGATTCAGGGAATTCGCTGGCATCATCTGCCTGAAGAGGATAAAAAATCCCTGAAAGAGTATTATCTTTCCCTAAAATAATCCGACAGGTAATTGAAAACATCACCAAGTTCATCATACTTAAGGTATGCATACACATCAAGTGGTGTTGACATGTTATTTATTATCACAAGTTTAGCACCTGTCTTTAGCGAAAGCATTGGGAGGCTTGCTGCTGGCTGGACTACAAGCGATGAACCAATCACCACAAAGAGGTCAGCATCTGAACTTGCATCTACAGCCTTTGTAAATGCATCTTCGTCAAGCATTTCTCCGAAAAAAGTGATATCCGGTTTTATCAAACCACTACATTCACTGCAATGAGGAACTTCCTCTTTTAGTAACATATCACATATTTCAACATAAGAATAGTTCCTGTTACATGAAAGACACCTGTGATTTGCAGGTGAACCATGAATTTCAATAACATTAAGAGAACCTGCCTTTTGGTGGAGCATATCAATATTCTGAGTAATAATCGCTTTAATTTGTCCTTCTTTTTCAAGATGAGACAGGGTTTTGTGGATTATATTAGGTTCTTTTGTATCGAGATTATAAATGAAATCCCTGGCATGAGTGTAAAAATAAGCCGGATCTTTACGGAAGTAGTCAATATCAAATATTTTATTAGCATCATATTTCTTATAGAGGCCATTGCTTCCCCTGAAATCAGGAATTCCTGAAAAAGTTGAAATTCCTGCTCCGCTTAGAAATACAATGTTCTTTGAACTTTCCAGAAGCTCAATCAATCTCTGCATATACCTATTTTACAATGCACAATTATAAATTGCTTTTCATTATTGAAAAAACGCATTGAGTGCCATATCTAGTTAAAAAGATAACGGTAGAAAAAGTGACGATTAAGAAATATTGTAAAACAGAAATAAAAAATTTAAAAAACAATTGCAAAAATATCATTGCTGCAATTCGATTTAAACAAACTTATATACTAAAAAGAAAAAGAAATGCTGTAAAATCATTCTGATGTTGGAACTGCATCCGTATTTACATCTGAGATAATTGTGGTAAAATGGAACACAAAATCAAAAATAAAGTGTCACTTATATTTTTTCTCTTCTTTATAGTAGTTCTCATAATCCTGTTCCATATTTATATTAATCCAGATGCACAAAGCCCTGAATTTATGTTTTTCCTTGCACTGATGACAGGATTTTTGCTCATCCATGCTATAATGGTAAAAGGATTGAAAAAGGATCTTGAAACTGAAAAACAGAAAAAAGATTAAGCTCATGAAACACTTTTGTTAAAATACAGGATAGAAAATACATTATCGCAAATATCTTCTCTCCTTGCTTTTTCAGACAATCTTGATAAAAAAATAGATGAATCACTATCACTGCTTGGAAAACTTTGCAATGCAGATCGCGCATATGTATTCAAATTCCATCCTGATGGAGAATTTGTAGATAATACACATGAATGGTGTGCATATGGAGTCGAGCCACAGAAAGACGAACTACAGAATATTCCAATATCAATGTATCGATGGTGGACAGAAACGCTCTATAATGATAAAGCCATCCACATAAAAGACCTGAGCAAACTTCCTCCTGATGCAAAAGCTGAAAAAGAACTGCTAGAAAGCCAGGATATAAAATCACTTATCGTGTTACCATTCAAGATAGAAGCAGAGCTTGTAGGTTTTATTGGTTTTGACAATGTAAAAGAAACTGGAGAATGGAATGATAAAGATATTGAAACCCTCAAGACCTTTGGAAATATTCTTGGAATGGCCTTTAGGAAAAATACTTTTGCAGAAGAATTAGATTTGGAAAGACAACAATTATTGTCTATTTTTGATAGTATCGAAGATTCCATTTATGTGTCAGACCCTTTCACCCATGAGATTCTTTATGTCAACGAGTGCCTGGATAAAGTGGTCAACAATGATATTACCGGGAAGAAATGTTATGAAGCATTACAGGGAACTGAACAACCCTGTGATTTTTGTACAAATCCTATTATTCTTGAAAACAAAGGTAAGACATACAAATGGGCATATCATAATCCCATAACATACAAGGATTACCTTATTTCTGACAGGATAATAAAATGGCCTGATGGACGTGATGTGCGCCTGGAAATAGCCCACGATATTTCAGAGATCAGAGAGGCTGAAAGAGCACTGAAAGAAAACGAAGAGAATTTCAAGAAGCTAATTGACAGTTCTCCATTACCTATAGCAATAATGAATTCAAACGGACGCTTTGAATACATAAATAACAAACTCACCGAAATGCTGGGATATACAATAGAGGATATACCAACCATTAATGACTGGTGGGAAAATGCATATCCCGATAGTGAATACAGGGAAACTATCCGCAATAACTGGGCAAACATTTTCAAAACCAAAGAAACAGGTCTTATCGGCGAATGGATTTTGACCTGTAAAAATGGGTTAGAAAAACAGATTGCATTCTATTTTTCAAAAAGTAACAAAGGTATTATCTTTATCCTCAGTGATCTGACAGACCTGAAAAGAACAGAGGAAGCCCTTTTGCTGGATGAATCATGCCTTGAGACTTTACATGCCTTGAGCCAGATGAATATATCCTCAATTGATGAAATAAAATCTTTCGCACTCGAAGAAGGAGTAAAACTGACAAAAAGCAAAATTGGCATGATTGGGTTTTTTGATGAAAATGAACAGAAGATTACTACAAATGTTTATCCGGAAAATGTATTGTTATTAAACAATCTCAACAAAGATATATTCGCGTCCCTGCTTGAAAGTACAGGTTTTTTGCCAATGTTTATGAAAGGAAAAAAACCAGTAATATTAAACAGATCCATGGATAAAATCAATTCACCTGATTTTGCATTTTGCAGAAAACTTTCCCTTGAGTCCTATCTTACTGTGCCAGTAATGAATGAAAATGAAGTTGTGGGATTTGTGGGTGTTGCAAATAAAGAAAGAGAATATACAGCTTCGGATCTGAGGCAGCTTACTCTCATTACACAGATGATGGGGAGAATAATATTACTCAAACAATCAGAAGATGCCCTTAAAAAGTATAATAACAAACTTGTGGACATCAATTCTGAGCTTTCCAGAGCAAATAATGAGCTACACTCACTTGAAGAACTAAAGAATAACTTCCTTTCAACCATGAGCCACGAACTTAAAACACCTCTGATATCTATAATGGGTTTCAGTGAGTTAGTTGAAGATGAAATCCTGGGACCTCTTAATAACGAACAAAAAAGAGCAATGAACGTGGTGAACAGTAATTCTGCTCAATTAAAACGCCTGATAGAATCACTGCTTTTCATGTGCTCCCTAGGAGCAAAAAACTACAGTTATGATTTTAGCAACATACCAATTAAACCTATAATAGATAATTCACTGACAATTATTTCCATGGAGAATAAGGACAAAAAACTTACAGTAGAATATAAATTGCCTGCTGAGCTCTATTTTGTCAAGGGAGATTCAGATTATCTCGGCGAATTATTCATCCATATCATAGACAATGCATTCAAGTTCACACCATCGGAAGGAAAAATATCTATTTATGGATACAATGAAGATAACATAGTTCATATCGTCGTCGAAGACACAGGCATAGGAATACCCGAGGCTAAGATCATGAAAACATTTGATAGTTTTCACCAGCTGGATGGGTCACTTGCACGCAAATACGGAGGAGCTGGTATCGGGCTGAACATCTGTAAAAGGATAACAGAAGACCATGGAGGTCAACTCTGGATTGAAAGCATAGAAGGAGTTGGAACAAAAGTCCATATCACACTCCCTGCAAGACAAAAACTATTGCCTGCCTAATCCTTCAGGATCATCATAGGATTTCCTATACCTACAATTACTAATATAGTCTCCAAAGGAGGATGGGACCAGTTATTAGGTGATGTTGTCTTTTTGGACACAGTTATCTTTGTATCTTCTTTTAATATTCCACAACGTACTTCATAATCAAATACAAGTTCAGTTCCAAGTTTTGTCGCAAATTCAACTGCATCAGCATACCTCTGGAACCGTTCTCTGCCAACAGGTGAGAATACCAGGAAAGCCTCATCAGGATTTTCAATTGAAGCCGGCATTATCATGATCTCGATTCTTTTTACACCCTTGCCTGTAAGAGCACCAACAGCATTTCCAACATCTGCAAAGTCAGGTACTACAACATCTGCTTCAATAAGAGATCTGAGCTCACTGCCATATGCCTGAGAAGGTCCTCCGAGTAACACCACCGGTAGTTCCACTTTAAGCTTTGCGGGATATTCATGACTTAACAAGTCTCCTATCATTTCAACCGGATGGTGAGGGAGTATATAGCACATAAGATCTGCTGCCATGTTCTTTGCTACAAGTTCTCTTACATAAGTTGAGAAATCATATTTTCCTTTACTGACATACCTTGAGAGATTCATTGCTCCGATCTCAGCCGTATCAACATCCCATTTTGTGTACACACCGAGTACATGTAATGCATCTGTGGGAGTGAAACCAATTCCCTGTATCAGTCTTTTTTTCAGGAGGGAATCAAGTACTTTTGTGGATATGTTGCTGCTAAGAACAGAAGAAATCTCTATTGCTGAAACGGGATCATTCCCTATGAAAGAAAGCACTGTTTTTTCGTTGTCTTCAAGCTCCAATGATTCAAAACCGGTCCTGACAAAGAACTTTGTGGGCTGGAAATTCTCATCCATCAGGTTCCTTGAAATTACCCTGCTTCTTTTGAGTTTGCTGGAAAAACCAGGATATCTTCTGGCTGCAACACAAAGCGGGATTACTCTTCTCGGACCGACATGAACTTTTTCATTCCGGACCCATATATGACTGTCACCGCCGGTTGCAGATGTCTCCATCTTCATAGCTCTTACACGGGTTTTCCAACCTCCAACAACAGCACCAGATGCACTTATTTCAGGAATGCCATTATACAACATGGAAACATCGGTACTGGTCCCACCTATGTCTATTACTACACATGTATCCATCTTTGACAGGTATGAAGCTCCAAGAAGACTTGCAGCAGGCCCGGAAAAAATGGTTTCAATTGGTTTTTCAAGTGCATCCTCAATATTATAAACAGAACCATCACATTTAAGCATCAAAAGACGTGCATTAATGCCTCGTTCCCTGATATCTTTGACAACAGAATTGACAAATTGGTATGTGATCGGAATCAACTGCGCATTCAGGACAGCAGTAACAGCTCTCTCATATGCACCAAGTTCCTGGGATAGTTCATGTCCACACACTACCGGCATTCCGGTCTTTTCCATTATGAACTCTTTTACCTTCAGCTCATGTTCTGGATTACGAACACCGAAATAAGCCGAAATGGCATATGCCGAGACTTTTGATTTTGTTCTATTAATGAAGTCTTCAACTGCGCATATATCAAGCTCATAGGCTTCATCACCTCTGGTGTTGTGTCCACCTGAAACGCAGAAAGTATACTTTGAAGGGAATTCAGTTTGTGCCGGCTCCTCTCCTATTATAATAAGACCAACAGTTGTTCCTGTGCCCTCCAAAAGTGAATTGGTTGAAAGGGTAGTAGAAACGGATACCAGGTTTACATCCTTTAAAAGATCCTGGTCAAGTGAATCCAGAACATTCTTAATTCCCTCCTGAAGGTCAGGATAGGTTGTAAAAGCTTTTTTCGAATCTACAATCGTTCCGTCGGAGCCTCGTATGAGTACTGCATCCGTATATGTTCCGCCTGCATCGATACCAAGACCAAAATGCATTTACGATCACCTTTTTAAAAAAATTAATCTAGCTACATTTAATACAATGCTTGCGAGATATTTAAGTATAATAGTTTCAATAAATTTTAAAATAAATTTCACTAATATGGTGGGGGAAATGCGAGTAAATGATATAGAAAAAGTTCTTCCATGCATAGCAGACCCATGGAAACTACGGATCATTGCACATCTTGATGAAAAACCAGACCTTCCTCTGATCGCAAAATATCTCGATGGGAAGTATTCAGAAAATCTTGGTATGGTAGTAATAAAGATTGGGATAAAGGAAATGAACTTTTTTCAGAATGGCCAGATTACAGTGAGAATGGTCGATTCTGAGCAAGAAGCCAGTGATCTTGTGAACCGGATTCTGGCAATGGCTTACCACAAAGCAATGATTGGTGGGGATATATGAATGCTTCAACATCTCCTGTTTCAATCATAATTTGCTTGTTTTTTACGGATGAACCAGAGCATAAACATTGCCTACATTAAAATAATATGAGTAGGCCATGGGATGACTCTGTTTGAACTCTTAGTCAGGTTAATCAAATCGAAGAGTTTTTTTACTGCCGGGTCTTTCCTTAGTTCATCTACGTTCATAAATTCCCTTAACTACAATATGTAATAATAATAATGATACAGGGCAATTATTATAACTAAAGTATCATAAGCCTTTGAACAAGTTTTTGATAAAAAGAGGATTAAAATGGAAGAAAAGAACATACTCGGAAACAAGATCCGCCAGATACGTGAAATGCAGAAAATGTCTGTACAAGAACTGGCAAACACCAGTAATACAAGTATCGAGCTTGTCGAACAGCTTGAGAATGGAGCACTTGTTCCTTCATTGACCCCACTTATGCAGATCGCGAGAGCTCTGGGAGTTCGTTTGGGAACGTTCCTTGACGATGCTGCTCACAACGGGCCTGTAGTTACTAAAGACGGTGCTTCAAAGAACGTAGTAAGATTCTCCGGCAACTGTGATACTTGCGAGAAAAGTACTCTTGACTTCTTTTCACTTGCAACTGACAAAGCTGACAGGCACATGGAACCTTTCATCATTGATGTCCATCCACCAAAATCAGAAGATGCAAAACAATCATCTCACGAGGGAGAAGAGTTCATTTACGTACTCAACGGCCAGATTGAGATCCTTTATGGAAAGGACAGCTTCAAACTCTCAACCGGCGACAGCATCTATTACGATTCCATTGTTCCGCATCACGTCCATGCAGTAGGCAGTGAAGCAAAGATTCTGGCAGTCGTATACACACCTTACTAAAAAAGAAGATCAATATGTTCAAAACAATTGTTACTCCAAGATTCGGTGATATTGACGGATTGAAACATGCTAACAATATTGCTATTGCCATATGGTTCGAACAGGCACGTAACCCTGTATTCAGACTATTCACACCTGACCTTGACCTCAGTTATGAAAACTGGAAACTCATAATGGCAAGAACCGAGTATGATTATGTAGGGGAAATGTTCTACGGAGCAGATGTCGATATACTTACTTACATTTCAAGGATCGGTAACTCATCGTTCACAGTCACCCAGGAAGCATGGCAAAATGAAAAGATTGGTGCAATAGGCAGGTCCACAATTGTTCACTACGATTTCATAAACAAGAAATCAGTTCCTATACCTGATGATATCAGAAGGGAACTGGAAATGCACCTGCAGGAAGAAAATAGCAGTTGTAAATAATTAAAGGGGACATAATCATGCCTTTTACAAATGATACAGTTGGTGTTTTTTTTGAGAAAGCGGTCATAAATGACCCTGATAGGGAGTTTTTGGTCTATCCGGACAGGGACCTGAGATTTACCTATAAAGAATTCGATGAACGAGTCAACATGCTGGCCAAGGGCCTGATAGAGATTGGCATAGGAAAAGGTGACCATGTAGGCATATGGGCTACAAACGTACCTGACTGGCTGACTTTTCTGTTCGCAACATCAAAGATAGGAGCCGTTTTCGTCACAGTTAATACCGCATACAAGATACACGAAGTCGAGTATGTCATGAAACAGGCTGACCTTAAAGCCATTGCAATAATAGATGGTTTCAGGGATGTGAGTTACATTGATACAATCTATGAACTTGTTCCTGAACTTAAGACACAAAGCCGTGGAAACCTTAAAAGTGAGAAGTTTCCTTTCCTAAAAAATATTATTTTTATCGGTCAGGAAAAACACAGGGGAATGTACAGTACCCGTGAACTGCTCCTTCTGGGACAGCATGGTAGCGATGAAGATGTCCATAAGATCATGCAGACTCTCGATAAGGATGACGTCATCAATATGCAGTATACATCAGGAACGACTGGTTTCCCTAAAGGTGTCATGCTCACTCATCATAATATACTTAACAACGGTTACTACATCGGTGAAAGACAAAAATTCACCGAGGAAGACAGGGTTTGCCTACCGGTCCCGCTTTTTCATTGCTTTGGAATTGTGCTCGGTGTACTTGCAACTCTCACACATGGCGGCACACTTGTGTTACTTGAACTGTTCGATCCGCTTATGGTGCTGGCTGCAGTCCAGAAAGAGAAATGTACAGCCCTATACGGTGTACCAACAATGTTCATTGCAGAGTTCAGCCACCCCATGTTCAAAATGTTTGACCTTTCCTCACTTAGAACTGGTATCATGGCAGGTTCGCCATGTCCTATCGAGGCCATGAAACGTGTTATCAATGACATGAACTGCAAGGACATTACCATTGCCTACGGACTTACCGAAGCATCACCTGTCTTTACCCAGACCAGTACGGATGATCCTATAGAACGACGTGTCAGTACGGTGGGAACAGCCATGCCTGAGATTGAAGTGAAGATAATTGATCCTGAGACCGGAGAGACTGTCGGACCGGATGTCCAGGGTGAGATATGTTGCCGTGGTTACAATGTCATGAAGGGATACTACAAGATGCCAGAAATGACCGATTTTGCTATTGATGAGGATGGATGGCTGCACAGCGGAGATCTTGCAACAGTTGATGCTGAAGGATACTACCGTATTACCGGTCGTATAAAGGATATGATAATCCGTGGCGGTGAGAACATCTATCCCAGGGAGATCGAAGAGTTCCTGTTCACCATGCCAGGTGTCAAGAGTGCACAGGTCGTTGGCATACCTGATGAAAAATACGGTGAGATAGTTGGAGCTTTTGTGGTCCCTGATGATGGAAATGAACTCACCGAAGAGGATGTCAGGGATTATAGTCTTTCAAAGATAGCACGCTACAAGGTTCCAAAACATGTCTTCTTTGTGGATGATTATCCACTTACCGCAAGCGGAAAAGTGCAGAAGTTCAAACTAAGGGATCTGGCGGTTGAGCTTTTAAAAAAAGGAAATGAATAATAAAAAATGAAAAATAGAACCAGATGATGTGAATATCACATCATCTTCTTTTTTGCCTGTATGCGACTGCCACCAATCCGGCAACTGCGAACAATACAGTGAATCCAGGTATTCCTTTGCTTTCAGTTTCTTCCGGTTCCACTGTTTCAGGAACGGTAGTATATGCCTCATAGTCTTCATAGACAACGATGGATGTACCCATGAATGCTGTATCTTCAACATAGTAAGTCTGGACCTCTTCTAAAAGACTCTGGACAGCAGTATCCGTTATGAAATCTGTGTTAACTGCTATACCAATAAGTGCTTTGCTTTCAGATGCCCTTATTTCACCCATTCTGGATGCTACAGCATCGATAACATCATTCTTGGTTTCAAGATTACTTCCGTCCAAGGCATAGGTCTGCAGAATGATAAGATCGGCATCCTCTGATACATTGGAAATATCGGACAGTGTGTACGATGAAGGAATATCAACTGCAATTGCAAGTTCATTTCCTGTCATATCACGGACTTCCTCAAGGAGTAATAGATTCAGAGTACAGGCTTCTCCCAGATTCTCACTGCACGGATCAAGGGCAATATCAACACCATCAAAGGCCGAAAGTGACTTGCTGTTGTAATCAATGACCTTTTCCAGCACACCTGTGACATATGCAGAGTTGTCCTCATCTGAATCACTTTTCGGATCGTTGAGTATCATTGCATATACCTGCATATCATTGTCATGAGCTGTCTTTACAAATTTTTCCAGATTCCAGATGTTTTCACCATCTGTGAGCAACATGATAGTATTCAGTCCGCTATCTTTAAGGTCTAATATGGCTGCATCATCATAACCTGTTGTATCAAAAATACGAATCGCAGTCATCAGACCACTTGCAGGAGTAATATTTATTTTGACAGGCTCAGGTGTTGTAATGATTTCTTCTGTCATAGAACCTGTGAACTTCACAGTAGGTTCTTCTGATACATATTTTCGTACATAGGCATAATCAATGGATGAATAACCTGTATTATCAGAAACGTCTGAATAAGTACCTGTGTAAAGATACACCTTCATGTCATTAACAGGAACATAATTGTTCTCTTCTGTTGACTCAAGATTCATTTTACTGTCCCTTACACCATCCTTAAACCAGGCAATATTCCCAAATTCTTCTCCCATGTACCATGCTACTCCAATAGTGTACCAATCACCTTCAACTTCATTGATATTCGTTAGATCCTTTGGGAAATAACGGACACCGCTCTTGGAATTTTCAAGTATCCAGGTAACCTTTGTCTCATTTTCAAGTTCACTGGAAGTTAGTATCTGGTTCTTGGTTTCCTTTTGCGGGTCCACAAATCCCTGTATTATAACAGGACCACGGGTATCAGTACCAGTTGTTGTTTTTTTCCTTTTAGCTACAAACATGGAATTTATTGAAAATTCATCTTTGGATTTGATAGTTGCAACATCTTCAGGATGGAATTTGGGAACTATTATATTACAGACACCTGCAGAGACTTCTAGCTCACCTCCTCCGGTTGTAAATGTCTCCCATTTGCTGAACAGACCAGTAGATGTGAAGTCATCAAAGAAATCAAATGTTGTCGGACCACTGCTTATGTCTGACGCGCTGGGATTCCCATAGTACATTGTTATTTTTGTATTACCATTGGCAGCAACAGATGGAACTTCAACCCATATGACCGCTGATTCCTTTTTTGCATCCCACTGCTCTATCCAGTGTTGAAGTTGTTTATCGCCGGATGTAAAACGAATATCTTCACCTTCAGAACGAGCAACTGAAAAATCAAAATTGGAACTATCAAGAATCACAGGAATCTGGTAATTCACAAGAGAAGTACCCGAGTTTTCCTGAATAAGTAGTTCTTCTGAGTAATTCCATTCCCCTCCGCCTGAATATGTCAACGCAGTAGCTGTTTGTACAAAGACCATACATGCAAAAAACAATAATGTAATACAGAGAATTCTTTTTGATACCAATCCGCACACCTTCCTTAAAGTTATAATCTCATAGTAGTAATACGATTATATACTTATTTTGTATTTCCTATTTAAAGGTGAGTACATTCTATAAATATTATGTATTTACTATTCTATTTAGCTTATAATATCAAATAAATATAATTTGAGACGCATCTAATAGGGGTGGGAGCTTAATTGATATAGCAAATATTACCATAAAATGAAAAAAGAAAGATATTGTATTCGCTAAACTATAAGCAGGACTTTATAAGCTAGGAATGCCTGCTAATGAAATATTCGATCAACTGTCCCGATATACTATCAATTCCAGGAATTGCAGGGATCTCATCCTTCCTGAACCAGCCGGCATTATCTATTTCAATACCGTCAACTTGTATTTCACCTTCTAAGAACTCTGCGGTAAATCCTATCATTAGTGAATCAGGGTAAGGCCAAGGCTGGCTGCCAAAGTATCTGACGTTTTTGATGGATATACCTACTTCTTCTCTGACCTCACGTACAACAGCCTGTTCTATTGATTCACCGGGCTCCACAAAACCAGCTATGATACTGTATAACCCTGGTCTGAAATTAGGAGAGCGGGCCAGCAGAACCTTGTCCTCTTTTTCTATAAGCACGATGATTGCCGGAGATATCTTTGGAAATGCAAGGAATCCACATTCAGGACATTGTTTTGCCCTTTCGTTTTCCTTTAGGGATGTGCTGGAACCGCACCTGCCACAGAACATGGTGTTCTTGTCCCATTCCATTATATGGACAGCTTTGCCAGCAATCAAAGGAAGAGGGGCCTGTAGGATAGCTCCCAGTTCCCTGAGAACAAAAAAACCAAAGTTATCATTATTCCCCATATCCTTTGAGCCATCAAGTTCCATGGAAAAGCAGGATATACTTTTCAGTTCACCAAGATACTGTTGCCTGAGGATTGTAATATCCATATTACCTGTTTCTTCCAGGGAAGGTAACCTAAAATTACCATTCTCATTTAGCAGCAATAACCTGCGATCCCTGAATGCAAAACAGTATGTTTCGCTGCTTTCTTCTTTGTACGGAGGAATTACCAGCGGAAAGAAATCCAGTCCCAAATCATTATCTTCTTTATTCATGGCTTGAAGAGTAATGTCCGGGTACATTTATCAAAGTTACCTTAGAAGACCTTAAAGCTTTAATAACCTGCAAACAAAATATGATACGAGTTAACGGGGGGATTTGTGATGAACTACTTAATACTTGTAAGACACGGACAATCAAGGTGGAACCTTGAGAACAGATTTGCGGGGTGGGTTGACGTACCACTTAGTGAAAAAGGAATTCGTGAAGCAATGGACTGTGCAGATGAGCTGGCAAATATAAGGCTGGACCTTGCCTTCACATCTAAATTATCCAGAGCACAGGAAACACTTTTCCTGATACTTGCAAAACAAAAAAAAACTGGTATTTTCCTGCATGAAAGTAAAAAAAGAGATGAATGGTCGTACCACCCTTCAAGATTTGAAGATACAGAGATACCGATATATTCGAGCGATACCCTGAACGAGCGTTTCTACGGAAAACTTCAGGGACAGAACAAACAGGAAGCAATGGAAGTTTACGGTGAAGAACAGGTGTTCATCTGGAGAAGAAGCTATGATGTGCAACCTCCGGAGGGGGAGAGTCTTAAGGATACATATGAACGCACAATTCCTTATTTTAAGAAAAGTATTCTTCCACAACTGGAAAATGGTAAAAATGTCATCATTTCTGCCCATGGCAACAGCCTTCGTTCTGTGGTCAAATACATTGAGAATATCAGCGATGAAGATATAACTAAGCTTGAAATTGCAACCGGGAAACCACTATATTACCAGTTCGTTAAAGGTGAGTTCATCAAGGACGAATGAAAAAATGAGGGAGAGTTTTGTTATTCATATGGTGATACTTCATCAGGCATGGGAGTGGTGTGCAAGACGCATTCATTACCATGTCTTATGAGTTCTGCTATTGCTTTTCTAAGTATTGAGGGATATACAAGTCCTACTTCTTCCTTGATTGCCCGGCCCTTGCAGAAGAATTTGAAGGTTGGGGTTCCCCTTACACCATATTTCCTTGCAGTCATAGGACTTTCAAGCCCATTCATCTTTACAAAAGTACATGACTCATGGAATTCATTGGAATAATCCCTGAAATACGGTTCTATCTCTTTGCAATGAGTACATGCAGGAAGATAGAACATAACAACCATAGGCTTCTCCTGGTTTTTCAGAAGTTCTTCCCAGTTAGAATCATTAAACTCTATAACATTGCTTTTAGTCATTTTAACCGCTCCCATATTAGAAGTTGATCTATAGATATTAAAATGTTATCTTTAAAAAAGAGAAATGTAGCAGGCAAATAAGCCTGCATCATTTATGTAAATCTGTTTTAGATATTCTCTTTTGCCCATGAAGCTGCTGCATCGAGAACTGCATGGTTTAAAGGAATTAGCTTTGGTTTTTTGGAGAATGTCTCTGCAAGTGCTGACTTGAAATGTTCCTCGCCAAGTCCTGTAATTCCAAGAGCCATGATAACACCTAGCATGACAGTGTTAGCAGCCTTTTCTGAGCCTGCATCACCTGCTATTTTGACAGCAGGGACAGCTATTCCAGTAACACCTTCAGGAATATCAAACTCACCTATAGCTGAATCATAGAGTACGTAACCGCCTTCTCTTACATCTACAGCAAACTTCTCAAGGGAAGGGCGGTTCATTGCCACAAGAACATCAGGAGTATAGACCACAGGGGAACCTATGGACTCACCTGAAACTACAACTGAACAGTTGGATGTTCCGCCCCTCTGTTCAGGACCATATGATGGATACCAGGAAACAAAGCGTTGTGCATCGCAACCTGCATGTGCCAGAGTCAGGCCCATACTCAGAACACCCTGACCTCCAAAGCCTGCTGCTTTTATCTGGACCTCAGGGAACGATGGGTCAAGCACTGAATCTTGTGATGATTCGGTATCAAGGTTAAAAAGATCATCAATGGATTGTTTGTCAAAGACGCTTTCACTCCTGTGCAAAGGTTCGGTCTCATCGGAAAGGTCTCTGAAATTACCCAGCGGGAACTCCGGCTCCATCTGCTCATTCACAAACTTCGTGCTTTGCTCGGAGTTTTGCCTTAAATTTGTGGGACAGGTGGAAAGTATCTCCACAAATGTATAGCCTTTGCCATCACGCTGTATCTCAAGAGCTTTACGAATGGCTGTGCGTGCCTTTCTGACATGTGAAATGTCGGAAATAGAAACTCTTTCGATGAATACAGGAGCCTTCAGGTTGTTGATCAGTTCACACATATGCAGGGGGTAACCTGCAAATCGGGGATCTCTTCCATCGGGACATGTGACAGTCTTCTCCCCAATAAGAGTAGTGGGCGCCATCTGGCCACCGGTCATTCCGTAGACTGTGTTGTTTACGAAGAATACTGCCATCTTTTCGCCACGGTTAGCTGCCTGCAGGGTCTCGTTCAGACCAATGGATGCAAGATCTCCATCTCCCTGATAAGCTATAACTACTGCATCATCCTGTGCTCTGGAAGCACCTGTTCCAACAGCAGGAGCCCGTCCATGTGCTACCTGGAGATTTCCACAATCAAAGTAATAATAAGCAAAAACAGCACAACCCACCGGGCTTATCATGATACTGCGGTCCTGTATTTCCAGATCATGCATTGCTTCACCAATGAGTTTATGGATCACACCATGCCCACATCCCGGACAGTAATGGGTTGCAGTTGGTGCTGCACCTCCTTTTCGGGAGAAGTCTGAATAGAGGCCTGCGCTTTTGATAACTCGCTCTGTCATCTTTATTCCTCCTTGCCAGCAATTTTCCTGATACTTTCCAGAACCTGATCCATTGTAATGAGGTTTCCACCCATACGATAGACCAATTCAGTAGGTCTGCTGCATTCAATAGCCAGCTTAATGTCCTCAAGCATCTGTCCGTTACTCATTTCAACAGAGACAAATGTACATTCCCTTGAATCAGCTATTGCTTTCAGTTCATTCTGAGGGAACGGGAAAAGAGTCTTTGGCCTGAAAAGTCCGACATTAATGCCTTCTTTTCTTGCCTGATCAATAGCAGATCTGCATATACGACTGCTGATACCGTATGAAACAAGGATTATGGATGCATCCTTTGTTATGTAATCCTCGTAATCGACCTCTTCTTCCTTTATGGTGTCGTATTTCTCCTGGAGTTCATAGTTGAATTCCTCAAGCTGATTAAAATCAAGGAATATCGATGTTACAAGGTTATCTCTGGTCTGCGGGGTTCCGCTTACAGCCCAGGACGTATCAATTTCCGGTTTAACAGAAACCTCAGGGAATTGCAGGGACTCCACCATCTGACCCAATACTCCATCGGCCAGCACATAGACAGGGGTGCGGTACTTGAAAGCAAGTTCAAAACCTTTGATGACCATATCGCACATTTCCTGCACGGAGTTGGGGGCCAGTACTATGCTCTTGTAATTGCCGTGTCCGCCACCCTTTACCACCTGGCTATAGTCACCCTGTTCGGGACCTATGTTACCAAGTCCGGGACCTGCTCTCATGATGTCAACTATGACACATGGAAGTTCTGCACCTGCAAGATAGGAAACTCCTTCCTGCTTCAGGCTGATTCCCGGACCTGATGAAGCAGTCATGACCCTGTGACCGGTTGATGCAGCTCCGTAGACCATATTGATAGCAGCCTCTTCAGATTCTGCCTGTACAAATTTTCTTCCCACCATGGGGAAATATTTGGAAGCTTCTTGCAAAATCTCACTTGCAGGAGTAATAGGATAACCAAAATAACAGTCACAGCCAGCATACAGTGCACCTATAACAGCGGCTGTGTTACCTTTTACTAATTGTGTTGCCATGTTCTCACCTTAAGTTCATTGATCTTTAAGCGGAATGTGTATCTCTATGGCAAGCGGTTCCGGACAGGTGTAATAACAATTGGTACAACCTGTACAGCCCTCGCCTGCATACTCTATGTAGTGATATCCTCTCTCATTAAGTCCATCACTCATTTTAAGGACACCTTTGGGACATGCTACAATGCAACGTCCGCAGGCTTTACACTCAATAATATTAATAACCGGGTATGGTTCATTCTTGCCTGACATAATACAATGCCTCATTTTCAGTTAATAAAATAATTAATATCCCGGATACAGGAATAGTCCATAAATTCATTGAACATCTATTTACTTTATGGTCCGGGAGTGAATAATAGATCATATATGAAAGTATATGAGAAAACAAGCTACTGCTTGCCCTCCATATCATGATCACGTATTTCCACACGCCTGATCTTGCCGCTTATGGTCTTTGGAAGTTCAGGTACAAATTCGATTACACGAGGATACTTGTACGGTGCAGTGACCTTCTTAACATGATCCTGAAGCTCTTTTTTAAGTTCATCACTTGCTGTGTAATCCCTTGTAAGCACAATAGTTGCCTTGATGACCTGTCCCCTCACCGGGTCAGGAACACCTGTGATGGCACATTCCAGGACCGCAGGGTGTTCTATCAGAGCACTCTCAACTTCGAAAGGCCCAACACGATAACCGGATGTTTTAATGATATCATCGGCCCTTCCAACGAACCAGTAATATCCATCCTCATCCATCCAGGCCATATCACCAGTATGATAATATCCGTCATGCCAGACTCTTGATGTCATTTGTTCATCAGAGCGGTATCCGGTGAATATGCCAGGTGGATTTCCAAAACTTGTATCTATTACAATTTCACCCTCCTCACCAGCTTCACATGGCTTGCCTTCACTATTAAGAAGGATTATATCGTACTCAGGAGATGGTTTTCCCATTGAACCGGGTTTTGGTTTGAGCCATGGGTAAGTTGCGACGGAAACAACGGTTTCTGTCTGCCCGAACCCTTCCATGAGCTTCATTCCTGTGATGCGGTAGAACTGCTCGTAGACTTCTGGGTTCAGCGGTTCTCCTGCTGTTACACAGTACTTAAGAATGCTGAAATCATAGTTACTCAAGTCTTCCCTGATAAGGAACCTGTATATTGTTGGCGGGGCACAGAATGTAGTTACACCGTATTTGATAGCGTTCTCAAGCATCCTGTCTGCACTGAACTTCTCATAATCATAAACAAAAACAGCGCTGCCTGATATCCATTGTCCGTATATCTTGCCCCATACACATTTTGCCCAGCCAGAATCTGCAACAGTATAGTGAAGACCATCGTCTGTGACGTTCTGCCAGTATTTTGCAGTGATGATGTGTGCAAGAGGATAAACATAGTTGTGCTGCACCATCTTCGGAAATCCGGTGGTTCCAGATGAGAAATAATTCAGCAGAATATCATCATTAGTTGTTGTTTCCTCACCTGTTGGACGAGCAAAGTCCTCTGAGGCTTTCTCCATTTCTTCAGTGAAGCTAAGCCATCCTTCTTTTTCAATTCCAATTACCAGACGGTTTTTCAGTATGCTGCTTACCTCATCGTAAGCTTCATCCACATACCTGAGAACACCTTCGTCAGGTGCACAGATAACAGTATTGATAACTGCACGTTCTACCCTGTAGACAATGTCCTTCCTGGTAAGCATATGTGTGGCAGGAACTGCAATGGCACCTATCCTGTGAAGTGCAAGCACACAGAACCAGAACTCATAACGGCTCTTGAGCATGAGCATTACGTTATCGCCTTTTTTAACTCCCATACTTTGAAGCATGCTGGCAGTTTTATTACTATAATACTCAAGGTCCTTGAAAGTGAATACCTTTTCAGCACCGTTGTCATCACACCAGACAAGAGCCTTTTTATCAGGCTGCTCCGATGCATAGACATCAACTACATCATAAGCGAAGTTGAAATTGTCAGGGATATTTATTTTAAAATTTGTTTTAAAATCCTCATAGGAATCATATTTAACACGTGAAATATATCGATCAAGTAATGAAGTCATAATGCCTCCTCATAAGTACAATATTACAATTACAAAATTACAGCCAGGAATTTTGCAGTTTTTCCACCCATTGCCTGCATTCCATGTTCATAATTGGAATCAAAGAAAATGGAGTCGCCTTCTTCAAGAACAAGCTCATTGTTATGGATGATTACTTTAAGAGTTCCTTCAAGGACAAAATCGAATTCCTGTCCAGGATGAGAGTTCATTGAGACAGGTGTACCTTCAGGTTTGGGGTCAACCTTTACAACAAAAGGTTCGGCTTTCTTGTGAGCAAAATTAGCAGCGATATTCTGGTACTTGTAATCCTTGCGACGTTCAGCACTAACGCCTTTATCCTTGCGGGTAACTGAGAAAACATGCATTCTGGGTATTTCACCAGTAAGCAATAATGACATATCAACATTTAGACACTGGGCTATCTCAAGAAGAATACTTGCAGGCATGTCCTCTTCCCCATTTTCATATCTGGAATATGTATCAATAGGCAATACCAGTTTCTTAGCCATCTCCTCAACGGAAATACCTGAAATATCCCGTAATTCCCTTACACGATCTGTGATTTCTTTGATCTTTTCCTGCATAGAAATACCTTCACAAAATAAACGTTCGGATACAACGAGAAATTTCCCATATCTTGTCACCTGAAAGAGAAACTTCTCAGAAAGGAAACCTGTCCCCATATCCGTATTGGTCTGTGATTTTAAGGGTTACTATTATTTGAATATATTTGTTTTGACAGTGTCATGTGTAAACATAGCATGGAAGAGGAAAAATGATTATGTGAAGTAAAAAAACATATTGGCTTTTATTATATGAAAATATATTAATAAAATAATATTGGATTTAACATTATTAATATATACTTTAATAAGTATTCTACATTATTAAAAAACACAACCGATTAACATGAAAGGCATTCTAGGATTGTTTGAAAAAATGGAGCATGAATACAGAAGACAGCTACTTCATGCTGCCTTTGGCCTTCTGATAGTGTTATTTCCTTTCATCGGTTCTGAAATATTGCTTTTACTGAGTTTTATTGTAGTAATGGGGCTTACGTTCCTTCCTGAAGATTCACGTATTTGTAAATACCTCTACAAAAAACCACTTCCGGGCTCCAGGGAAATGCTTACTGATAACATTAATGACGGACTGAAAAGTGCAAAGCATCTTGCTGTTGCAGTATTTGTCCTGATGTTGATAAGCTCATTACTGGAATTAACTCCTTATCGTTTCCCATTATATGTGATTGCAGCAGCAATTGCAATATCTACATTTGGTACAAGTTCTGCAAATTTCATAAGACACAGGAAGAAATTACAAACACTTCGTGTCCGTCCATGGAGAAATAATGGACATGAAAGTCATCTGTTGCCTTCGAGCATAGTACTTCTCGGTGTTGGAATAATTACTGCATACTTTGCCGGACTCTGGCTTATGTACTGGCAGGGAATTAGTGTCAGCCTGAACATGATATTCTTCCTTGCTGTCATTGGGTCAATAACAGGTGCTCTCTTCGAATCAATTCCATCGAACATAGACAACAATCTTTCTGTTCCACTGAGCTCAGGAATGACAATGTGGTTGTTCAACTCATTTGGTTATTCTGTTCCACCTAAAACGATGTTTCTTGCACTTGTATTTTCACTGGTACTAGGGTATCTGGCATACAGGACTAAAATAGCTGACCTTTCAGCTCTTTTCAGTGCTTCACTTCTTGGAGTATTGATAATTGTTTTTAGTGAACTCTTCTGGTTCATCCTTTTACTCACTTTTTTTATACTGGGTGGGGTTTTCACCAAATACAAATACAGATATAAAAAATCCATAGGTCTCGCCCAATCCAAAGGAGGAGTACGTAGTTATGAAAATGTATTCAGCAACAGTACAGCTGCTCTTGTACTCGCCCTGTGCTATGGAATTTACCCGCAACATGCAGAACTTATCATTTTTGCTTATCTTGGTACAGTAGCCACAGCAACCGGAGATACTCTGGCAAGTGAGGTCGGCACCACAGCACATGCCCAGCCAATAATGATTACAACCCTTAAACCCACACATGCAGGAGTTGATGGAGCGGTCACAGTACTTGGTGAAATAGCAGCCCTTCTGGGTTCACTTGTTATAGGCTTGCTTCCGGTTCTATTTGGCAAAGTAGATGATGCTTTCCTTGTAGTGACAGTCACAACAGCCGGAGGATTTATTGGAACAAATATAGACAGCATTCTGGGGGCAACGCTCCAGAAACAAGGTCTGCTTTCAAACAGCGGGGTCAATTTTGTGGCAACTTTTGCAGGTGCCATTGTTTCCGGAGTTATTTATCTGCTGCTCGTGTAAGTTTTCCTGTCTGTACTAACTCTTGTTAAAGCGAATCTGTCCTTGCAACACCATCTTTAATTGCTGCACTTGAAACAGCTAAAGAGACTGCTTCAACAACTCTTTTATCAAGCGGAGCAGGGATAATGTAGTTCTCATTGAGTTCTTCGTCTGTAACAATATCTGCAAGTGCAAAAACTGCTGCCATTTCCATTTCCAGAGTAATGTTACTGGCACGTGTATCTAGAGCACCACGAAATATACCAGGAAAACCAAGGCAGTTATTGACCTGGTTAGGACAGTCAGACCGACCTGTTGCAACAACTCTTGCACCCGCCTTTTTTGCGTCAAACGGCATAATTTCCGGTATGGGGTTGGCCATTGCAAAAATAATTGCATCGGAAGCCATGGATGAAACCATTTTAACGCTTACGATTCCAGGTGCTGAAACACCAATGAATACATCAGCACCAATCAGTGCATCTGCAAGAGTTCCTATCATCTTTTTTTTGTTGGTCAGACTGGCAATCTCTTCTTTTTCCTTGTTCATGCCTATCTTACGGCCTTTGTGGATTACTCCACGACTATCACACACAACAAGTTTTTCGGCACTGACACCTGCATACATTAGCTTAAGAGCGATTGCCTTACCGGCAGCCCCGGCACCGGAAATAACTACATTTATATGTTGTATCTTTTTGTCAACGATCTTCAGAGCATTGATCAGTCCTGCAATGACTACAACTGCAGTTCCGTGTTGATCATCATGAAAAACCGGTATTGGAAGTTCATTACGCAACCTTTCCTCTATCTCAAAACAACGTGGTGCACTGATATCTTCCAGATTTATACCACCAAAGGCAGGCGCTATATGTTTAACTGTTTTGATTATCTCTTCAGTATCGTTTGTATCAAGACAGACAGGAAACGCATCTATGCCTGCAAGTTCTTTGAATATAAGGGCTTTACCTTCCATTACAGGAAGAGCTGCGTACGCACCTATGTTTCCAAGACCTAGTACTGCTGACCCATCTGATATAACCGCCACTGAGTTCTTTTTCATAGTGTAGCGGTAAATATCGTTTTGATTTGCTGCTATTCTTTTGCATGACTCAGCAACCCCCGGTGTATAAACCAGACTCAGGTCCTCTATATTGTCAAGGGGAACCTTGCCGCATATTCCAATTACTCCACCGGCACTTTCATGAAGCTCCAGTGACCTTTCACCTAGTGTACTATCGCCTGCCTTGCACATGAAAGCCTTAGGGTCTTTATCCATTTTAATCCACTTCCCATACAGTATTAAAAAATATAATTATAACTTCTTTTCCATATAAAGTCTTCAAAAAAGTTATATGTTCTCCCTGAATAGAGTCATAAGATGAATAAAGCAATTAAGGGAATTGCAAGGGTAACTCTTGATTTCATACTGGAAGTAAGCAAATCAACATATCCAAAGGAATTTGCAGGACTTTTGCAGGCAAATAATGGTATTATAACAGATATTTTAATTCTCCCCGGCACAGAGTCCAGTGAAATAAATGCTGTACTCCAGCTTTTCATGCTACCAAACATGTCAGCTGTGGGCTCAGTGCACAGCCACCCAAGTTCAGTGATAAGACCTTCAAAAGCAGACCTGCGACTATTCAGTAAAACAGGTAATCACCATATTATTGTTGGTCACCCCTTCGGACCAGACAACTGGAAATGCTACAGCGGAAACGGGGAAGAGATATCTTTGCCTGTACTGGATGTTGAAATTGAGGATGATGAACTGGTTTGAACAGAACTTTTAATATTTATTCAAGAATCTCTCTTGAATAATAATCATTACCCACATAGCTACTCATATTCGAGCTTATTGAAGGCAATATAACCTCAAATGTGCTTCCTTTTCCAAGTTTACTATCAAGAGATATATGGCCACCGTGCACTTCTATGAACTTTTTTACAATGACCAGCCCAAGTCCTGTTCCCTCGAATTTCCTATTGAGTGAACCATCAAGCTGCACAAAAGCATTATAAAGCTTATTCTGATCATCTTTTGAAATTCCTATTCCTGTATCCTTGATAACCAAATGCAGGTCTTTTTCTGGACTCTGCTTTATAGCCACAGACACTTCACCCCCAGCAGGTGTAAATTTGATACTGTTATTTATTAAATGATGTAATATTGTTTTAATCTTGGATTTATCTGCATAAATTACGTTTACATTAGGATCAATGTCAAACTCCAGTTTAACGCCTTTTTTAGCTGCATTCGGGCTGAGCATTCTTTTCATATCAGAGACCATAGTCGGCAGGGAAAACATATCAATATCAAGCTCCATCTTCCCCTCTTCTATTTCTGCAATGTAAATTAGAGAGTCCACCAGATCTAGGAATCGGGAGCCTGCAAACTTGATTATTTCTGTAAAGTGTTTCTGTTCTTCATTAAGCTGACCGGTTTCCTGGGCTAAAAGCAAATCAGCATAACCTAATATTAAATTTAGAGGAGTTCGTAACTCATGATTCATGTTGCAAAGAAACTCACTTTTTGTGCGGGAACTATTCTCTGCAAGCATTTTTGCATCAAACATTGCTTTTTCAGCCTGTTTCGATATGCTAGTGTCCTGCAAAGTTTCGATGGCACCAATTATCTCGTTATTGTGATCCCTAATGGGTGCCGCAGTGAAAAAAACCCACTTATTAAGAGCCGGGAAGAAATCTTCAGCCTGGTATCCGCCTTCTACAAAAGAAGGGCTTAGCTTTTTGTCACCGTATAATTTATCTATACTTTTAAGAGAGTCATCTACTATGAAATCTGCAAGTACATAGCGCTTTTCCTTATAAAAAGCCATCCAGGCATTTCTTGTACCAATTATTTCATTTGCCTTGATACCGGTGGTTTTTTCGCAAGCCCTGTTCCAGTAGATAATTTCATGATCTTTGTTAATCACAAACATAGGTATTGGACTGCCGTTGACTATCTGGAACAATTCGTTCTTTTTGTCTTGTAGTTCTATTTCTGCACATTTACGCTCGGTGATATCACGACCAACACCAACAACGCCTATCAACTTATTATCTTCTGTAAAAATGGGTGCTTTGAATGTTTCAAGAAGTATTCTTTTGCCATCTGCACGATCGATCCATTCTACACTTTTATAAGACTGACCTGAATCCATAACTTTTAGATCATTGGACCTGAAAAAATCTGCCCGGCTCCGTTCAAATATATCATGACTTGTTTTTCCTATTATTTCACTGACTGGTTTACCAACATACCTGGAAAATATTTCATTACAAGAAAGAAAAGCACCATTTGTATCCTTAAAAAACACAAGATCAGGAACAGAATGAAGCAAAACGGAAAGCAAAGCAGTTTTTTTAAATAATTCTCTTTTTAACGAGTCCTGCATACCTAAATCAGAATCATCTTCTTTATTATTATCCAACAATGCCAATATCCCCCTATACCATGTATTTCACATGTGTTTAGCAATCTTCAATATGCAGACTATTATATCATACAAGTATAGTTATTGCTTCACTTAACTGAATAAATAATTGCGTCGCATAATATAAATATTTTGCACAACATTTTAAATTATATTTAAATAGCACCAATTAAACAGTAGAATTATATTACTGGCATTAAATTTAATTAGAAACGGAAATAATGACAGGACAAGTACACTATCATTTATATAGTGGAATCTGACAAAACTTTTTGAATTTGAAGGGTCATTGTATTTAGTATCAATATATGTAAGTGTAACAAATTATCAAATGAAATTAAACAAAAAATATTTGACTACCTTAGTAGTCATAATTGGATGAAACTGGGGAGCTGTGGATGCAAATGGAAAAACAATGGTACATACCATGGGATAAGTATCAGATGATGCAGTAGTTTATTTTGGTTCCGGAAAGGATACACGTAAAATTGTTAAAAGCATTCCAGTTAATGCTTGAAAAGTTCCCTTTTATGATTGACATGCCTGTAGATAACGACAATATGCTTTTAAAAGTGGAACCTGTAACAGCATACTATCTGGATTACAAAAAAGTATTTGGTTACAGGGATATGGTCAGCTATTAAAAGTTATATTTTTGCATAAGCATCAGATGGACAATCACTGTCCATCTATATTTCTTCTAAAAAACAGAAGTATTTTTTATTTCATAATCTTAATGCCTTATTAAAAGCATAAAAGTCAGGTAGCACATAGGAAAAGAATGCAAATGGATGATGGATAACCCATTTGCCCTTTTCCACAGTAAACCCCTTACTCAGTTTTGTATATTTGTGTGGTACACGTAAAAGCTTAAACTACACCATGGTAGCTGAGGAATGAATAGTATGTCAAGAGAGCTACCATAAGAGAAACAAGAACTGTTCCGAAACTGTATGAATTGTGGTTAACGTGATATTCTGTCATGTTTTATCATGACAATCATTGACTTGATACTATATAAAACTTACTTCTATTTATCATTATTAATCATTTGCTTTGTATTGTTACGAACAATTGTGAACGATTAGTGAAATCCAATCAACAATAGATAAGTACCAGAAAAACAGAGAAGATAGACATAATTCAGATGAGGGAAAGCATGGAAACACAAGAAAACATGGATGATATCAAAAGATATTTCTCACAGGAATGTTTTGCGTCAAATTCAGGTATGAATCTCACATTTATTTCAAAGGGATATGCAAAAGCAGAGATGGAAATTGAAAAAAGACACCTCAATATATTGGGTACGGTCCACGGAGGAGCTATTTTTACTCTAGCGGACATGGTTTTTGCCGCTGCATCCAACTCCCACGGGAATGTAGCAGTTGCTATTAATGTGGACATAGCCTACGTTAAAGCCGCAATTAAAGGGACACTTTATGCTGAAGCTAAAGAAACCTCCATAAACCCAAAGATATCAACGTATGTAGTCCATGTAACTGATGATGAGGGAGATATTGTAGCTATATTCAATGGAATGGCTTACAGAAAAAAGAACAAACTTGAAATTCCTGAAAAGTAAAACATATTGTACAATAATAAAATCAAAACATTCAAAAAACAGTTAAAAAAGCTGGATGATCAAACCAGCTCTTTTGGCTGCCTGTTATCAGGCAATGAAGGTAATTTCATAGAACTTACAAGCAAAGGTGAATCAACTTCCTTTGCTCTTTCAAGAAGCAGTTCCTTTCCCCTTTGCGTAAGTCCGAAAAGAGGCACTGCATTCCCGACCTGTACAAGTGGTTTAACAAGGTCACGTATATTTTTTGATGCACAGCTGGTAACAATATCTACATTGTTCAAGAGCTCCTGTGCAAAATCCCTGTCAATACCGGTTACATGTGCACCAATTATGGTCAGCTCGAGGTCCAGTTCAGATTCCAGTTCCCTTAACTGCTTTGCAGTCTCTGGGAAAACAACGGTTACTGCTATCTTCTGATAGCCAAGTCCGGCAGCCTTCCTGGTAGCGGCAACCGGATCTAGTTTTGCAGTTGATGGATCAAAGACGATTCCGCCACGCTCAGTTATACCGTTGATGGTTTCATCAATGGGTTCCGTCTCAACGAGACCGGAAATACGGGCACCCATACCCTGTACAAGATTTGGGTTGTTGGATATCACAGAACCTGCGCCATCACATGCGGTAACCGTTGTGTCAAGAAGACCTCGGTTAAGTCCTGTCATCATAGTCTCGGAAGCACCAAATCCAACAAAGACATCCATGTCAAGCTGACGTTTACTTGTAAATAGACCAAAATCCAGGATTCGGAATTCCATATTCTTCTTAATCTCTTCCTTTGTTATCTCAGTGATGCCCCGAGTCTTTTCAAAAATCGGACACCAGCTGATAAGAGGTTCACTAACCTCTACAACTTCTCCGTTATCCACAACAACTCTAGCCTTTCCCAATATTTCCATTACATGTGGCATTGTTTTTCACCTTTTATAAGAACTATAATTCTTCAATGTATTTAAAGAGCATTTCTTCTGTCAACGACCTTCTTTGACTTACCCTCTGAACGTGGGATAGTACCCTTCTCGACAAGTTCCACATTGGTCCTTATATTAAGCACGCCCTTTAGCTCATTCTCAACATGTCTGCGTACAGCAGCAAGGTCTTTCAGTTCACCAGTGAATGCATTTTCCTCAAGTTCCACTTTTACCGTGATCTCATCAAGCATCTTTACATTCCTGTCAAGGATGACCTGGAAATGCTCTGTTACCTCCGGAATATTGACTATGACATCTTCAATCTGTGAAGGGAATACGTTTATACCCCTGACAATAAGCATATCATCGGCTCTTCCGAGAAGTCTTGATATACGGGGCGTTGTTCGACCACATGAACACTCACTTTCGAGCAATCTTGTGATGTCTCCGGTCCTGTATCTGATAATTGGCAGTGCTTCCTTTGTAAGTGATGTGAGTACAAGTTCTCCTTTCTCGCCTTCGGCAACCTGGTCACCATTCTCATCAAGTACTTCCACAAAGAAGTGGTCACTCCATACGTGAAGACCATCCTGCTCTTCACATTCAAAAGCAACTCCCGGACCCATGAGCTCCGAAAGACCATAGGAATCGTAAGCTTTAATGTTCAAGGAGTTCTCCAGTTGTTTTCTTGTGTTGGATGACCATGGTTCAGCGCCAAAACATCCAACCTTAAGAGAAAGCTTGTCCACGATGTCCATTTCCTTTGCGGTTTCTGCAAGATAAAGAGCATAAGAAGGAGTACAGTGTACTGCAGTAACACCGAAATCCATCATCATCTCAAGCTGTCTGCAGGTATTGCCTGTGCCGCTTGGAACTGTCATGGCACCCATGCGTTCCACACCGTAGTGAAAACCAAGACCACCTGTGAAAAGTCCGTAGTTCACAGCATTCTGGAAAACATCATTACTGTCAAGACCTACCATGGTAAGGTTTCTTGCCATAAGGTCAGACCATGTCTCAATATCATTTTTAGTGTAACCGACAACGGTAGGTTTTCCACTTGTACCTGATGAAGCGTGAATCCTCACAACATCCTTTTTTGGAACGGCAAAGAGTCCAAAGGGATAATTATCCCGAAGATCCGTTTTTTTTGTGGTAGGTAACTTGCTGATATCATCCAGCGATTTGATATCATCTGGACTTATTCCAAGTTCCCGGAAATTTTCCCTGTAGAAAGGAACATTATTATAGACTGCTGCAGCCGTCTTCTTTAAGCGTTTTAATTGTAATTCAGCAAGTTCGTCCTTTTTCATTGTTTCGTATTTTGGCTGCCAGTATCTCATAGGAACATCTCCGCAAAATATCCTCACATATGAGTACATCTTTAAATGATTTGCTATAATGGTCCATGATAACAGGACTCTTATAAAAAAAGCTTACCTGCAATTTATATTTGTACATATATATTCAATTGTGACTACATATATTTATATTTTAGACTGAATTTTTATAAATACATGTACACAAATAGATTTATCATGGCCATATATCCAAATTTAATGACATAACAGTTTAAACGGTGTACATTCAGTATGTTCATTAGAGAATAATGAGATATTCTAAAAAACGTAGCTTACTTGCAGGGACAATTATTTTAATTATGTTCCTGTGTACTATCCAAATAACAGTAGCAGGTGCCAATGATATTTCTACAGACATCAGTTCCAGCTACAAACTTATCCCCGAAGATGGAATTGTGGAAGTCTCCAAGGAAATCACATTCCATAATGACAACAGTAATACCAGCTACTGGAGAGGATACTATTCAAATTACAACTATTACTTGCCCAAAGGTGCAATGGACATCCAGGCTTATGACAGTAAAGATTCAATGGATTATTACATGGCACCAGAAGGATACTACGTATTTTATTTCAACAATAAAGTCTGGTACGAAGAGAGTTACACATTCTATGTGAGCTATAAACTTGAAATAAACAAGAACACAGCTGTCTTTTCCTTAAATGAATACGGAGATAACATTGAAGTTACACTCGAAGTACCATCTGATTTTGATACGTACTTAAGCAGGGACGATTACAAAGTAGAAGAAAAAATGTATTCAAGCATTTATAAATTCGAAAAAGGACAGAAATGGGATACAGCCTGTGTTGTAAATTCAGTAAGAGCCTCACCACGCCTGACGCTAAAAGATACAGCCCATTTAAGCGAAAAAGATGTGGATGTAGAAGTAATATACTGGGAAGGCGAAGAGGAATGGGCACAGGACACCATGCAGACAACCATCGAAAGTCTGAAATTACTTGAAAATAAATGGGGATTTGCATATCCTGCAAATTACAACATTACCATTACACAGGCAAACATAACCGAAACCGGCGGATATGGAGGATATAACGAAGGCAAGAATGGAATCTGGTTACTATATACATCCAACCACGGAATACTCATTCATGAGCTGGCACATTACTGGACACGTGCCTGCAACTTTGATCAGTTATGGATGGATGAAGGGTATGCTGATTTATATACCTATATGATATTGGCTGAAATAGAACCCGAAGAAGCAGAATCAAGGCGTGACAGATTCCTTAACAAATATGAAAATCTGAAAAATGAGTGTGATTATCCATTATCCGATTGGAGTACACCTGAAAGCCTTGATGATTCAACTGAAGAGCGAGTGGATTTTGGATACAAGAAAGCATTCTCTCTGACATACACATTATATAAGACAACAGGTATTGATACTTTACAAGACATGAACCAGCAATTCATAAGTTATGAAAACGGCATTGATAATTCAGAATATATTCAGATTGCCAGTTCTGCTTCAAGTCAGGATATTAGCTTTATTGAAAGCTATATATATGCCTGAAATCCAACATATCATTCTTTTTCAGCCACAATACAAAAACTACTTATAAATATATCAATAAAATATATTTGTCATGGATATATTTATAACTCTAAAAAACATAAAGGCAATTGGTTAGTGGGAATGTTCCTATATTTTAATGCATAATCTCACTCATAATATACCGCGGGGCAATAGGAAATGAGAACTCCTAAAAACACTGAATATGCCATCGAAAACATAGCAGACATAGTAGATAATATTCTTGATCAGGCACCCATCGAAGAAGTATTAAAAGTACTTGTAGATAAAATCCCATCTTTTTTTTCTGAACCTGAAAATGTAGCTGTCAGGGTAGAATGGATGGATAAAAGATGTGAATCATTTGCCTGTGGAAAAAATGATTTTATTCTTACCAGTGACATTGTTATTAAGGGAAAAAAAGAAGGCTTTATTGAGATTACTATCAAAAACAAAAATAAAGCAATTATAGAAGATATAGAGCTGATAAATGGTTATGAAAAACTTCTTCAGCTTATTTCCAGAATGATATCTGTTTTTTTTGAAAAAAGAAGAGAAGTTGTAGATTTAAAAGAACTGGAAAAGAAAACAAGAAATTATTGTGAAAAACTTGAAGACCACATATTTATTGTAGATTCAAAAGGCAATATAATAGATTTTAATAAAAAATTTGTGAATTGTCTAGGTCATACTATTGAGGAGCTACTGCAGATGAACATCAGTAGTATATTGTCCCAGTGTACAACTGATATAGATAAATCTTCTCTTTTAAGGAACGCAATCGAAACTGGATGTTCGAAATTTGAGGTTGAACATAATTGTGACGGGGAAATAATCCAACTGAGCATAACATGCAAACCACTTGAAGATTCTGAAGATACAGCATTTATCTGTGTAGCAAAAGATATCTCAGAGACGAAACAGACTGAATCTGAATTACATGAATCAGAGAAAAAGTATTCAACCATAGTGGAAAAAGGAAATGATGGTATCATCATAGTTCAGGAAGGAAAAATAAAGTTTACAAATTTAAAAATTCTCAATATTACCGGATACACACACAATGACCTCATCAATAAAGATTATCTGGAGTTAATTTCACAATATGATCACCATAAATGCCTTGATTGGTTCAGTAAGCGAAATGGCAATTCAGATGAGAACAGTATATTCAGCATAGATATGGTGACAAAAGAAAATAAAGATATCCCGGCAGAAATTAATGTGTCTGTGATTGATTATGCAGGTGAGAATGCTGAGCTTCTTATCGTGCGGGACATCAGCGAAAGAAAACGTAGTCAAGATCTGCTTCAGAAAGAGAGAGACAGGCTTGAGAATTATCTTGATGTTGTAGGTTCTATTATAGGAATAGTTAACAGTGATTCTGAAATAATTTTTGTCAATCAGATCGGGGCTGATGTCCTCGGATATCCTAAAGATGATATCATAGGCAAGAACTGGTTCGATGATTTCTTGCCTGAAAGTGTAAGAGAGATGACCAGACAGAATTTTTATAAAGTTATGGATGGCGAACTAACTCCACCACAGTATTTTGAGAACCTCTTGCTAACGAAAACAGGGGATGAGAGATTAATATTCTGGCATGATGTTCCACTTGAAGATGAAACTGGTAAACGGATTGGTATGATCAGTTCAGGTGAAGACATCACTGAGAACAGAAAAATAGAGGCCATGCTTATAGAGTCTGAAAAAAATCTGAAAGCAATATTTGACCATGTTGATGACCAGATATATATTTATAAACCATATGGAAAATTCATAGACGTAAACATGGCTGTAATTCATTCTACCGGTTATACTAAGGAAGAAATGCTTGAAATGACACCACATGATATGCTTAAACCGGAAGTAAAACCTTTGATGGACGGTTATACCAGACGGATTTTAAAAGAGAAAAATATCATGTTTGAACTATACCATGTTCACAAAGACGGAACTTTGTTACCACTAGAAATCAATTCAAAACTAATTGAATATAAAGGTGAACAGGCTATTATTTCAGTTGCCAGGGATATCACTGAAAGGAAGAAATCAGAGGAAAGACTAAAAAGATACGCTGGTGAACTTAGACAGTCGAATGAACTCAAAGACCTTTTTACAGACATTATCAGACATGACTTACTGACTCCTGCAAGTGTTATCAAAGGTTATACTGAAGAACTTCTTCTTGCTATAAAAGATGAACAAACACATAAATTGGCAGAAAAAGTAAGAGATAATAACGACAGGCTTATTGAACTACTTGAAACGGCTACTAAACTGGCAAAATTGCAGAGGGAAGATGAAATTACTTTTGAAAAGATAGATATTGTTCCTATCTTCAAAATGGTTATTGATAGTTTTAGAACACAGTTGGAATTGAAAGAACATGATATTATTATCAGTGGACATGAAACATGCCATTCTATAATTAATCCTGTTATTGAAGAGGTTTTTGTAAACCTCATTTCCAACGCTATAAAGTACAGTCCTGAAAAGAGCAATATAGAAATAGCTTTCACCGACGAGGGAAGCATGTGGAAGATAAGTGTTACAGATTATGGAATTGGCATTTCAGATAATGAAAAACCTCTGCTGTTCACTCGTTTCCACCGTGCCGATAAAAAAGGTATCAAAGGAACAGGACTTGGACTTGCCATAGTAAAAAGAATAGTAGAATTGCATGACGGAAAATTCGGCGTCGAGGACAATCCTAAAGGAAAAGGTAGTGTTTTCTGGGTAACTGTAAAGAAAGGATGAGTAGCAACCCACACTTTCATTATAAAATATCACTGTTTTGAACTTATTTTTACCTCATCTTTCTAGCTTATTCCAACCTGTTTTTTACCTATCATAAAATCAAAGCTTGAATTTAGAGGATTTCTACAGAGCCGCTTTTATTGAAATGATTTAAAAAAACAATATTTGCCAAGTAAGTAAAAAGAGAGTTATTCAATAAATTTAACAACTCGCTTTGTAATATCGTATTCAGTCTATTATATACTTAATCTGTCTACTACTGTGCCTTCCTCCAATGCATCAAGTATGTCATCAATATCATCTTCAGTTACCTCGCCATACCATACCTGCTGAGGATAAATCATTACTATCGGTCCTTTCTCACAAAGACCTACACATCCGGTTGCAGTAACCATCACTTCACCCTCCAGATCCCTGTCCATTACTGCTTCGGTAAACATCGTTACCAAATCATGTGAGTCCTTGTTCTTGCATGCGCTCTGTACTTTTCCGTTCAGTCTTGTGCTTGTGCAAATAAATATATGGTTTCTGGTTTTTGCATGATAAGCCTCCTCAAATTAATGTTTTGAGCCATGTTTTTAATGGCATACTAGCGGAAGGCATTTACTGATATAAATATATTTATAACTATGTATTGCAGGATATTTGCACAAAAATCATACATTCAGGTGTTGTTTTATTGACTAAGCCAGTACTTCCAGACAACTATGCTTTCCACATTCATTATATATTTAATTTATAATAATTAAGAATCAAAGAACAGCTTTATATAGCATTATCAGTATTATACACATGCTTTTAGAGGTTTAAACTAGTTTGATGAATTATAGGTTCAGATAGTATTTTTTTAATCGAATTTACTGTTTTTCCATATCTTTAGCCAAATGGTTGTATTTCTTTTTAAGCAAATTAATCAGGACGTGAAATATTTGTTTAACAACATGGATTCAAACGCTCCAGTAGAAGCTGGAAGTACTTATGATGTGACTATTGAAGATATCGCAAGAGAAGGCGACGGAATTGCAAGAGTCAGTGGATTTGTAGTCTTTGTCCCCGAAACAAAGGTCGGCGACGAAGTAACTATTAAAGTTACAAAAGTAATGAGTAAGTTCGCATTTGGCGAAGTTGCTTAATCTTAAAGTTACTACTAATTGAATATCTGATCGGAAGACCAAAATTATGGTTTTCCTTTTTTTTCTACAATGCCTATATAACTATTAGTTTTATTCTAGTGAGAACAATAAGGTCGATAAACTATTGGTTTTGTTTTTTTGATGCTTTAGACTATTTGCATTCTTTTAGACACGAATGGTATTTTTAGTATGAACACTCTCCTTCTGCATTTCTTAAAGCGTATATGCTACATCACTTAAAAAATGCTTAGTAGAGCTATTTTAGTAGTCTACTCATGTCTTCTTCTATGGTACTGCTAAGGGTAATATTGAACTTCTCCACCAGTACTTTGAGAACATTCGGTGAGACAAATGCAGGGAGCTTCGGGCCAAGTGTAATATTCTGTATTTCGAGCCTCAGGAGAGTAAGCAACACAAGAACTGCCTTTTGTTCGTACCATGCGATATTATACGAGATCGGTGCTTCGTTAACATCTGTAAATCCAAGTCTGGACATAAGTCCCTGTGCAATGACAATCAGTGAAAATGAATCATTGCACTGTCCTGCATCCAATACCCTTGGAATACCATCGATGTCCCCAAGATTAAGTTTGTTGTAGCGATATTTTGCACATCCTGCGGTGAGTATGACAGTATCCTTTGGCAGTGCTTCTGCAAAATCCGTATAATATTGCCTGTCCTTTTGACGTCCATCACAGCCTGCCATGACAATGAACTTCTTTATCCTGCCTGTTTTAACAGCATCAACTATCTTGTCTGCGTTAGATAGTACTGCATTGTAAGCAAACCCACCCATAATCGTACCTTCTTCCAGTTGTACCGGAGATTCACACGTCTTTGCCTGCTCGATGATGACTGAGAAGTCTTTCTTACCACCTTCAGCTACGATATGTGTGACACCGTCATAGCCTACGGAGCCGGTAGTGTATAACCTGTCAATGTAGCTCTCCCTTGGAGGAACTATGCAGTTGCTCGTCAGTAATATTGGTCCGTTGAAGCTCTCAAATTCCTGTTTCTGATGCCACCATGAACCACCATAGTTGCCTACCAGGTGTTCATACTTTTTAAATTCCGGATATGAGTTTGCAGGCAGCATCTCACCGTGAGTATAGATATCTATACCGGTTCCTTCTGTTTGATCGAGAAGCTGTTTCAAGTCCTTTAGATCATGACCACTTATGAGAATTCCAGGTTTGTCTCTTGTTCCGATATTGACCTGTGTAGGTTCAGGATTCCCAAATGCAGTGGTATTTGCCCGGTCAAGGTCTGCCATGACATCAAAACCCTTTTCACCACATTTCAGGACCAATGAAATAAGGCGCTCACCATTCAGACTATCGTCCGTGGTTGCCACGAGGCCTTCTTCTATAAATGAATTAACCTTTTTATTGGTATTTCCAAGCATCATAGCATGATGTGCATATGCTGCAATTCCTTTGATACCAAAAATCAACAGTTCTCTCAACGACCGGACATCTTCATCCTCTGTTGCGAGTATGCCGGTATTCCTGTCCTTGAGGTTTTCCAGGGTCAAAGTTGCAATCTCGGGCTGATCATCATTCCCAAGTAAATTGTTATCCAGAAGTTTCTGCCTGATCTCCTTCTGAAGCTTAAATCCTCTGTCAATGCGGTCCTGAATTCCGCTCTCTCTGAAATCGGTATTAGTTATAGTTGAGAACAGTGCATCGAGCATAAAATCATCAGTGCTCTCTTCTGAAAGACCTGCCTTTCTTGCTTTCTGGTTGTAGAATGCAATACTCTTAAGCACATAGATCAAATCGTCCTGAAGATCTGCGACCTCCCCTTTCTTACCGCACATACCATTCTTTGTGCAGCCCTCCCCATTCATCGTTTCCTCACACTGGTAGCAAAACATTTTATCACCTATCTTAGTATGCTGTGCAGGTATATCTATTTACGTTGCATGATTTTTGTATACAAATTCAGTACTTTGCTAATTTAATCCACTTGAGCTCATCAATGCCTTTCGATAGCTTTATAATCGGCGGAAACGCCGCCATATATCTCTTCTAGCATCTAATCCAAACGCCTGTGCTAAAGTCGAATTAAGATCTAAAGAATGCATTGATACTGTTCTATAATCCCTTGCGGACAATATCACCATTACTATAAATGGTTCACTTATCTGTAAAGACCTGTTCTATGCTGCCATTTAGATGGCACTAGATAATAGTTCGATTCATTCCATGTCAAAACACTATCAAAAGATTCCTTGTGAAACATCTACAAGACATCATCTCAATAAACTTGATCTTGAAGAACTTATCCACCTAAACGAAAATATCCTGCTCCAAGATCCTATTGCCACACTTAATCCAGAGAAAAAGTAATATGGAATGAAATGCAGAATCAGCTTGATGTTCTTGGTTTGAAGATTAAAAAAGGAATGATACAGGATGCAACTTTTATTCATTCACATCCAGGACATGCCAAAGCAGATGAACCCCGAGGAAAAGATGCGAAAACTAGAAGAAGCAAAGATGTAACCTGGACTAAGAAAAATGGAAAATCTCATTTTTGGTACAAACGTCGCACAATTATTGGTAAGGTTGTGAACTAATCAGAAGATTTGAGACAAAAACTGCATCACGTCACGATTTACAGGTTGATATGTCTGAAAAAGTGAAGTGGCGTATAGAGATAAAGGATATTTTGGAGCAATGGCAAAAGGTTTTGCAGCAACAATGCAACGAGCTGTAAGAGGACATCCTTTGGGAATAATGGATATCCTCAGAAATGAACGAATAAGTGTATAAAGAGTTCCTTGTGAAAGAGTGTATGCAGTGACAAAAGAAGTATTCAAAATCAGAAATGTTCCTGTTACGACTGTAGAAAGAGTGAATGCAAAAATGTTGATGACAGTCTTTTGTTTTAATTTGTATCAAATGGGGACACTAAAAGCCAAAGGAGTAATCTAGGATAGCGGAAGCTATCCTTAAAATCAGGATAAATGAAGAGAAATACACAAAATGATAAAAAACTAGTGGGGATAATTGAGTTTGAATACTTAAATGATCAAAAATGAGAGAATATCAAAATCCTCTTAAATAAATCAGTTTTGTGAAAGAGGTCTTTTTATCGAAATTCTTATATTATACTGGGTTCTCTAAGGGATGAAAAAACCGGAAGAATATCTCGAAAGAATGAGAGTTATCAAGAATAATGTGGGCCATAAAAGGAACAATAAAACTGCTGTGAATTAGTGTACTAAAATAGATGAGTTCTTATAATAATACGTTCATGCATTAATTAAAAAAGTTAACTATTCCAACATTTACGTTCGGATGAGGAATATTTTATGAAGATTATTAACCTAAAAACGATAAACGATAAGCTGGATGTGATTTTTGGAATCCTGGGCGTTATTCTTGGTCTTGTTATTCTTGTTGTATCTTATATGCTCAACATAAATCAACAAGGTATTGGTCTGGCTGTATTTTTTGCATGTTTTTTTTACTTGTTAGCTCGATCAAAAATCAAAAAAAATCCCGATACAATTGCACAGTTCATAGATAGTCTCAATCCTCAAAATAAAGTATTCTTAGATGTTCTTTTTTACAGTATTTTCTTAATTTCAATGGTTCTTTATTATCTGCAGTCATACAAAAGATCTATTCCTTACTTCATACTGATAGTAATTCTAGTAGCATTAATTGCCATTGAAATCATGTATTCAAGGGATGCTGAAAATGTCTATTCAACACTGCTAAAAATCATACTCGTATCTTTTAATATAAGGGTGGGGATTTACTATGCATTTCCAAGTCTGATAGGATATGATGCTTATACTCATGGTGGTATAAGCAATTTTATTGTATCCACGGGTTTTGTACCATCCGTTGATATAATTGGAAAATACGCCTCTTATCCGATATTTCATCTTTTTATGTCCTTAACTCAGATAATCTGCCAGGTAACCCTTAAAAATGCTATTTTCTTTTCAATTGGCTTCGCAAGTATTTTTATGGTTACTTTTTTCGTGTATCTTATTGGTAAAAATCTTATGGGACCAAAGGTTGGTCTTTTTAGTGCCTTACTAATAAATGTGCATAATTACAATATAATAACAGGAATTGCAAATATTACTCCTGGGTCTTTGGTTCTCTGTTATTTACTACTTTGTTTATACTTTATTTTTGGAAAGAACCAGAATGTTGAAACTAAAATTATATTAGTAGCAATTACATTCGTGATGGTAATTACTCATCAATTGACTACATTTGTTTCATTCGTGATGTTCATGTTTTTACTAATTGGCATATACATTTCTAATGTTCTAAATTCCGTGAAATGGAATGGTTTTTTGGGCATGAACATGAACTATATTATACTTTTTGCCGTTTCATTACAGGCATACTGGATGTATACCTATGTCAATTCAGGTGTGTCATTTTTTGAGATGATTCTAGTTCCACTTTTACATGTATTGCAATCCGGTAGTGAGTATGGAAGTGATGTATTACTTACCGGGTATGAGTATCAACGAGGATTAGTTGATACTATCCTAATTCAATCATGCTATCTGATTATGCCTTTTTTAGTGATTAGTGGAGTTTTATCATGGATCTCTTCAAGAGATTATAAAAAGTTTTCATTTGCTTTTGCAATTAGTGGATTGTATGCGATCATATATGTTGTTCCTGTACTTGGAATGAGAAATCTATTAACTACCAGGTGGATTCCATTACTTTCTATTTTGTTGGTTATTGTAGTATCTGCATATGTTTTCGATTTTGCAAATACTATTAAATCGAACAAAGGCAAAATAATGACAGTACTTGTGGTAGTATCTGTTTTTACATCGTTTATGCTAATCACACCGGCAATAGACAAAGATGTTCCTGTAATCGAAAAAGAAAGGACAACTAGAAATCAGTTTAAATATTCTGAAATGAATGCTGCAAATACAATTACCAATTCATACTCTGGAGACATAAGGTTAGATTCACTTTTTGTCACTTGTGTCCGATCTTATGGAAATGGTTCAGATGACGCTCTTTATCCCTTTTCGTTAGAATATATTGAATCAAATTCAACAGAAATAGATGATAACTCATTGGTTGTTTTTAGACAATCAACATTAAAAGAACCTATTAGTGTTACATATGGAAAACTTTTCGGACTGAGCATGAGTATGATACTACCAGAGAATTTCTTTGCAAAGTTTAAATCAAATGATTATGATTTGGTCTATAATAATGGTGATATTGTAAGTTACATCAATAAACGGGATGACAAATAAAAAGTTTCCATTTATGTTTTTACATATGGTGATTTCTACAAATCGGGGAAATATCAAAGTAAAGGCTTTGTAGAATTTCATATGTATTCACAATATGGCGGTTTATTGGTTTTCATTTTTTTATCCATGCAATAAGAAACTGGAAATATTTACTAAACACCAACCAAATTACACGAAGATTAGGGCCCTAAATCAACGTTTAAATGAAGGATGTATATACACTATTTTTATAAAGTGATTGTAGGAGTTCCCATCCCCTAAAAGTACACCATTCATGCGATTAATTGTGTAAATTGGAATCAGTATGCTTTAATTGAAATATAGGATTTCTACAGACCGTGTCTTACATTAATTATAATAAATTTAGAATAAAAATGTGTAAAAAGTTAAAAGGAAAATTATTTTATATAATAAATTCTTGAATGTTATATGGGATTTGCATATAATGGGTTTTGCTGATTATGATAATAAAACGAGCTTTGTATATTTTTGGTAATTTTGTTTTTTTGCTTGTATTCTACATAACTGTTGGTGGTGCATCTGTTGTATATGTTGCTGATGACGGAAGTGGTGATTACAACTGTGATGGAATCGACGACCAGGTACAAATCAACCAGGCGCTTGATTACGTTGAGTCCATTGGTGGTGGAACAATCTATATGAAGTCAGGTCTTTTTGTTATTAGTGGTCCTCTTAATGTAGGTTCTAACACAATCCTCACAGGTGATTCTGATACTGTGCTTAAATTAGATGACCATGTGCGTTTCGCTAATAATGTTCCTATGATTCTGGCAGAAGGCGCTGAAAATATCAAAATTCATGGTTTTGAAATAGATGGTAACTATGAAAATAATGATGAGTGGATACTTGGAGTACCTATGTATTATATGTTGATTTTCATGGAGGATGTCGATAACATCGAAGTCTATGACATGTATATGCATGACAATGCATACGATCTAATGCACTTTAACAGATGTTCTAATGTGTCTGTCCATGACAATATAGCGAGGGACCAAGGACATGAATTCGTCTGGGTCTTTTACTGTGATGGTGTAAACATCTACAATAACGATATATCTATTCAGGTAAACACAGGAATTCGCGCTGAAGCATCAAAAAATATGAAAATTTACAACAATAAGATATATGCTACAGTTAATAGTGGATACACGGGTATTTACGTTCAATCATATGATAAAAACAGTCCCGTGACTTCTGTTGAAATATATAACAATATAATATACAATACTATGTATGCTGGAATTTATGCATGTGCTTATGATTATGGTGATGAACACGGGACCA
>NZ_JADQBY010000003.1 GCF_016278385.1 Methanolobus sp. | reverse complement strand
TTGCAGGTATCTATAATGTAAGTCTCAACGCCAGCAACCTTGCCGGAAGCGACCTCAGTAGTAACATGACCATAACAGTGACAAGACCCGGAACTCCTGAAAGTTTCACAAACACCACCGGCAATTTCTGGGTGAGCCATAGCTGGAATGCAGGTACAGGAGATGTGAGCGATTCCTATAACGTGAGTTATAACGGAACTTGGCTGAACGGTACGACAAACAGTTTCAATCATACCGGACTTTCTGCTCATGCCTGGTCCAACATAACGGTCTATGCATACAATGCTACGGATTCCACACTTTCAGCCGGAGCCAGCGACAACGTTCAGGTTTCTAACAATGCTGTCAGCATTCTCAATGTGACTGACATAACAATTTATGAAGGAGAAAATGTCACCTTTAACATCAACTCCACGGATGTAGACGGCGATATACAGGTATTTGGCTGCAACAATAGTGCCCTGTTCGATACTTTCAACACAAGCACTGGTGAAGGTTCATGGAGCACTGGTCTTACTGATGCAGGAACCTACTACGTTGAATTCAACGTAAGTGATGGCTATGATTCAATCGATTCTCAGGTAATGACGATTACCATAAACGATGTCATAATTCCGGTTGCCAATTTCAGTGCAAACGTAACATCAGGTGCAGTTCCGCTTTCCGTGAACTTCACTGATTCCTCAACAAATACTCCAACCTCCTGGTTGTGGGACTTTGGTGACGGAAGTAACTCAACTGACCAGAACCCTGCTCACACATATGTCGCAGCAGGCACTTACAACGTTAGTCTAAATGCAAGCAACTTTGCTGGCAGCAATGTTAGCACCCAGTTGTCTTACATCACTGCTGCTGTTATTCCGGTTGCTAACTTCAGTGCAAACGTAACATCAGGTGCAGTTCCGCTTTCCGTGAACTTCACTGATTCCTCAACAAATACTCCAACCTCCTGGTTATGGAACTTTGGTGACGGAAGTAACTCAACTGACCAGAACCCTGCTCACACATATGTTGCAGCAGGCACTTACAATGTCAGTCTCAATGCAAGTAACGTCGGTGGCAGCAATGTTAGCACCCAGTTATCTTACATCACTGCTTTTGTTGAGCCGGTTGCTAACTTCAGTGCAAACACAGTAACAGGGTATGCTCCACTGGCTGTTTCCTTCACAGACAATTCCAGCAACATTCCAACCGCATGGTTCTGGGACTTTGGTGATGACACGAATTCAACTCAGCAGAACCCCACTCACACCTACAGTGTCACAGGAATCTATAACGTAAGCCTGAATGCAAGTAATCTTGCCGGAAGCAATCTAAGCAGTAATATGACCATAACCGTAACAACAGCACCAAGTACGGATAGTTCAAGGTCAAGCAGTTCCGGCTCCCGTGCATCAGTCAGTCAGGGTCAGAACCAGGAGATCGTTTCAAACTCTGCCTCATCTGTAATACGTGTCACTGGTGGTTCAGAAGTTTACTATGATTTCTCAGATAGTGGTATTCCTGTTATTGGTGTAAGCTTTGACGCAAAGGACGATGAAGGTCTTGTTGTTGCCAGGGTACAGGTACTTTCAGATGTATCTGAAGGTGTTCCTGCTCAATCGGGTAATTGCTATCAGGTGATGAGCATTGATGTTGGAAATGAAGGTACTATCTCTTCTGACAATGCTGAAAATCTCAGGATTCACTTCAAGGTGAGCAGGCAATGGATAGAAGAAAACAACATCGATGTCTCCACTATCCGCATGACAAGGTATCATGATGAGCATTGGAATGACCTGCCAACATATCAGGAAAGTGAAGATGATGAGTACATTTACTTCTATGCTGAAACCCCTGGATTCTCCATCTTTGAGGTTGTAGGTGACCAGCTTGGAACTCCAATTGAAACATCACAGGTTCCTGCAGGCTCACCAGTTCCTGTTGAAGAAGAGGAAATGCCTGTTGAAGAAGAGAGTGGTTTCGGATTCATCTACCTGATACTTGGTATTGCAGCTATAACAGGTATTGGTTATGTGTTAATTCAGAAACAGAAGGGCGAAGGAGGACTTTAAAGTCCTTACCTTTTTTCTTTTTTTAAAACTACAAAACCATTTTAATCATGGACCTGATATCTGGTTCAAATTACAAGTTTCCTGCAAATTAACATTAAAAGGATGCATGTGCATTCATGCAATATTTCTGCATAAATCAAAAGAAAAAAGAATATGAATGTTATTCATTCATATTTCTTCAACAATAATGTCTTCTTCAAGTCCCATTTCATTGATGAGTGCTTCAAGCTCTGCAAGTTCAGCTTCAAGATCCTGGATCTCAGTGTCTGTAACGCCAACCATTTCTTCATTCAGAACTTCATCCGCAATACTTAATTCCTGGCTTGCATCGATTGTTGCTGCTTCCTCTTCAGTGGTTCCTTTATCGGCACATCCTGAAATCACAACACCGAAGACAAGAACAGCGATGATGGCGATATTTCTTAATCTGGTCATTCCATATCAACTCCTATATCGTATTCTCTCTCAGACTGTGGTTTCATTCTCATCTTCTACATCGTCTCCAGAGGTGTCTTCTTCATCATTTTCGGATGTGCTTTCCTCTTCGGAGATATCTTCTTCAGAACTTTCGTCTGACTCCTCCTCAGTTCCATCGTCACCGGTTGTTTCTACCTCGTCCTCTGTTTCCTCTTCTATTTCGTTCTCTGATTCATCCTCGTTCTCTGATGAATCATCAACGTAACGGCTTGCCCAGTCACCTGATTCTCCATCAACTGTATAGGAGCCTGTACCTGCAAGTACCGCAGTACCGGTTCCCTCAGCTGTTAGGTCTATATCGTCTCCGCGGATCATGACGGTAAGGCGGCTTCCTTCAATAGTCACATCCCCTGTGATATTGTGGTAAACAAATGCTCTGTTATTGTCTGTGCTGTTGCCTGAATCGATGTTTGATGTTTCATATTCCGCATCATCAACATTTATCACTGCATCACCTGCAAGATCCTTAACAACAAGCTTTGCGTCTGTTACAGTAAGATCTATTACAACATCGCCGGAAATCACAACTGTGCCATTTCCGGTTGCTTCAAGTGTGCCTTCACCGCTGAGTACAATAACTCCTTCTCTCTGCTCCTTTAGTTCCTGGAGCATGTTCCTGAGGATTGCGTTGGAATCCCTGATATCCTTGCCAGCCTGGGCCACATATCTGTTGGCTTCGCGGACATTTTCACCATAGTTGCCATTTCCATTCATATAGGTATTTCTTGCCTGCTCCTGATTTTCCTTTGCATCAGCAATATATTCCTTATATTCCTCAAGCATGGCTTCAAGGTCTTCCACATCTTCACCATTTTCTTTCATGGTGGCAATTTCATTCTCAAGGCGCACTATAAGGGATTCAGATGTTTTAACAACAGCATTGATCTTGTTGTCAATTGTTTTTCCTGCAGACATAACGCGATCTTTGCGGGCATCATTCCATATATTTCTGATGTTCTTTGCAGAATCTGCAAGTTCCTGTCTTGTGGTTGCAGCTTTTACATTCTCCCTTTCATCTTCAAGTTCAATGATATATTCATCATCTTCAAGGAGTGAGGTCATGTAATCAATGGAACCCACAAGGTATTCCTTGGTAGCTTCAATAGCTTCTTCAGTATCAAGGTTTGGATTCTTGGATTTTATGCTGGCAAAATTGTTCTTTGCTGACTGGTAGCCTGCTTTTGATTCCTTGATATGTTCTGCTTTATTTATTTCCTTGTTAGCTGCCATTTCTCTTGTTGCATCTTCATTTGCATTTACCATATCCCGGTCCCTGTCATGTTGCTGGATACCAGGCGGCTCATTATCTTCTTCTGTATTATCTGAGTCGTCAGCACTGTTGTCGTCAGCATTACTGTTGTCCCGACCATTGTCTTCTGACATTCCATTGTCGCTGTTCTGTCCATTATCTGATGCTGCAAGTGCCCCTGCCGGAAGAATGCTTACCAGCATCAGCACCACGGCAAAATATGCAAATATCCTCAAACCTTGTTTTTTCATAGTACAACCCTCCAATTCCAATATCTCTGTTTATTTGTAAATCTCTTACTTAGTAGTATAATAAATGAATCTGATAAAGATTATGATTTAGTTATGATTTAGTTATAAGTAAATTGATCCGGCTTACAGCCGGATTTCCGTTTTTCGAAACCCTTTCGGGTTTATTTTTATCCCCACGTTAAATCCTGACTGGATTCATCTCTTTAGTTTTTCTGCATCACAATTTCTATCTCCCCGTCAGTTGCTTCTATCACAGATACTGTTCTCTATTTCTGTGACTTCAGATGCTGTGATGTCAGACCGATGCCCGGACTATTTTGTTCTTTTAGTGTAAAGTCAGGCACATCGGTACATTGATATTTATTCCCCACTCATACTCCATTTAAATTAGTTTATGCCTGGCATGAACCGTCTCTTGCTCTGTCCTGGTTTCCGTCACGGTCGCCAGTTCCCTTGCAGTTGCTGCCATCGCAGATTGCATCTGCGTAGTTGTCGCATACGCCGTTACCGTCAGCATCTACAAAAGTTGTTGAGTCCAGGCATGTTCCATCTTTCAACTGATCCTGGGTTTTAAGCTGATCTTTAGCCATAGCGGTCACAGTAAACATGCTTACCATCATGATTGCCAGAGCAACCAATGTCAATGTTCTTATTTTCATTTTATTTACCTCTGCATTATTTTCCCGTTTTTGATGTAAGTGGCAGTTCAAGAGGTTGCTAGGATAAAACCAATTTGAACTTCCGCTTACATATTCCAGATTTGCAGAGTCGGATATAAACATACTTTACTTCATACAAACTTTCGGAATGCTTTACATGAAAAAGACGACATATAATTGTTTTTTTTACTTGATAATACTTTATGATGCTTTAGATGTGATTTTATACAAATATGTTTTAGTCTTTTAGTTGGTAACTATAAAAATATAACATGTGTATAATTTAAGACTGTACTCCTCCTTTAAGCAGAATATGAATACATTATAATGATATATATTATCTACAAATTTCAATAATATCCTATAAGCAAAGATAGCACCTGCTAATAGTGAAATCAGGATTTCTATGATCATAATTTGAATAAGTTCAGATAACTAAACAATAACTGGTAACTAGAATTAATATCTGGACAATTCTTTTCTGAAGGAACTTTGCCATCCTCGTTTCTCAATAACCCTTACATCATCAGACTCATTTAGAAAGGTAAGGTATGTTTTAAGAAGTTCTAAGTCGTCATCATCTCTGTCTCCCAAAAATGGATTAACAGGAACCAGATTGCCATAACTGCGCTGTAATTGCTTAGGAGAATCATCTATTACCAGTACTCTGGTCAGGTCATAGCCTCGGTTTTTAATTTTCTTCAAGTCCTTTATGTAAATATGAGAATCCATATCAATACTTTCTGAAGGATGAAAATACAATGGAGTACATCTTTCCCTGGACCAGATGAACGTTATTGGGTAGTTTGCTGGAAAAATATTCGAAATAATACATTTTGCATATTCTGAATTTGCGGAGGTCCAAATTGCTATTTCAAATGATGAAGCTATGAAACTCAAGAACTCATCCAGATATGGACGCTTATATACATAATAATCCGAGCATTGAAAATCATGTTGATACGCCAGTCTGGTAGCTCTTGAATGTATCAGTGTTTCATCAAGATCCAGAATCAAGAGCTTATCATCCATATATATTGATTGCTCACTGTGTACTAATATTTTATTCCGGTATTATTTTGTAGAAATCTCTATTGATTGATTAATTGATTTATTCTGCTAAATTTCAAACCACTAAAAAGAGTAAAAAAGCACAAAGATGTCAAAATACATAAGTGTTAACAAAATCCGAAAATACAAAAAGGAAGTAAAAAATATGAAAGAAGGTCATTCATATTTCTTCAACAACAATTTCGTCTTCACTGTCCGTGTCATTGATAAACTCTTCAAGTTCACTTACTTCTTCTTCAATATCCTGGATCTCTGTATCCGTGATTCCAACCATTTCATCGCTAAGTGTTTCATCTGCAATGGATGTATTATCGTCTTCTAATTCCTGTACTACGGCTAAATCCTCTGGTATAGCTTCAGTTTCCTGAGGTGCGTTGTCAGTACATCCTGACACTACAAGCCCAAGGACAAGGATTCCCAGTACTACTAGGTATTTTCGTTTAAACACTAATATTCATCTCCTCATATTTTTTGGTGTAGTTACAGTGATGTTATATGTTAATATAATATTTCAATTAAATTTTAGTCTCATTTTCAGAGACAACTTCTTCTATCTCATTGTCGTCTACATCAGGTGCTGCCATGTGTTTTCCTCATAGTTTACTTCGTAGGTTCCATCACCGTTAAGCACTACATTACCTGTTCTATCGAGATCAAGGGATATATCCGTTCCATGCAGTGTAACAGAAGGCGTTTTCCTTCAATAGTGACATCTCCTGTAAGATTGTGGTAGACGAATGCACGGTTATCCACGTCACTGTTTCCTGTCTTTGCATTTGAACATTCGTATTTTGCACCTTCAGTGTTTACTTGTGCATCTCCTTCCATATCCTTGATCACAAGTGTTGCATTACTTGCAGTAAAGCTCATAGTGAATTCTCCGGAGACGACTGCAATTCCATCTCCTTTAGCTGTAAATGTTCCTTGTCCGTCAAGGGTTACAAGTCCTTCACGGTACTACTTTAGCTCCCTGAACATTTCTTCAAGTATGGTATTAGTCTGTCTGATACTCTGTCCTGACCGTTTTATGTATCTGAATGTCTCACCATTTTCATTGCCGTTGGTGCATGAATTCTCAGCCTGTTTCTGGTATTCGCCTGCTCAACAAGAACATGATTATTAAGTTTGATTTTATGGCAATTGCACCTGCAATTATGCGATTGTCAGGGAGTATATATATATACTTTATTTTATTTAAATATGAAGCAACCTTTTATGGAATTCAGACATTATTGTTGCTTTAATTACTTGATAACCTTTTATCATCGTTTATTTTTCCCTATAAGCTATTTATTGCTGTGGCATTTTTTAATTAATAATTAACAATGAGTATCACATAGTTAATCAAACATTTAACGTTCCACTAAATAAACGATGAGTGTATATTATATAATTTCCATATATCTTTGTGGGTGCACAAAAATCTAGAAAAAAGAAAAAAATATGAATGACAACCATTCATATCTCTTTAATATAAGAGTTCAACCTCTTCACTGTCCGATTCATTTGTCAGTTCATCTTCACTGCTTGATTCATCATTCAGCTCATCATCAATGTCTGTTTGATCGATCAGCTCGTCTTCACTGTTGATCTCATTCTCTATTTCTTCCACTTCATTGATATCTTCAATGTATTGGTTATCTGGGTTAGTAACCCCCACTGTTTCATTGTTAAGGGAATCCTCAGTAACGGTTGTATCGTCTTCTAGTTCCTGTATCACAACTGGTTCTTCGGATGCTGTCACAATTTCCTGGTCTGTCGCAATTTCCTGGTCTGTCACAATTTCCTGGTTTGTATTATCAGCACATCCTGATACTACGAGTCCAAGAATCAGAACAGCCAGCACAACGATATATTTTCGTTTTAACACTAACATTCATCTCCACTATTTTGTTTTTAAGGGTGCAGGCGGTCATTGGTTCTAATTATTTATAGGATGTCTCAATATAAATCATAAAACCTGTCGTTTTTTAGTCAAACATGCATTTACATATATGCAGCTTGTGCATATAACGTTATCGCATGGACTCTTAAATTTTGCTGCTCATGTCACTATTTAAGCCTTATATGTGCTTTAATTGCTTGATAACACTTAATTTGCTCTCAGTTTTCACTTTTAAGTAAATTTTATATGGGTGTACTAACTAAATATACATCCTGTGCTAATGAAAAAAAGAACTCTCTTCAGTATTATCTGCATCCTGCTATTTATAGGTGTACAGTTTTCAAGTGCTGCTGAAACAGCAACTATTCATGGTGCAGTGTACGAGTGGGACTCTTTTGATCCACTGGAGCATGCTATCGTTGAGATAAATTCCACTCCTCCCCAATCGATGCTTGCCAACTATGGTATCTATTCATTTAATCTGACACCTGGGAATTACACACTATCAGCCAGTTATTATAGCGGTACCAATCTGGTTTCATATACTGAAGAACAGATTACCATCACAGATGATGGCGATTATGTTATGGATATGATACTGCTTCCTATCTACTATGATGCTTCATTTAATGAAAGTGAGTTTTCAGAGCTTGATGTGATCGCCAGTTTTTCAGATGATGACCAGGGGACAATTTCACCTTATGTGATTGTGTTTGTTTTCATACTTCTTATAGGCTTTATTGCAGGTGGATATTATTTTGTAAAACAGCGCAGTGCGAAATCAGTCCTGGTAAATGAGGACGAATATATCGATGAAGGTGAGTTAGGATTAATATTGCCTGATGATAAATGGCAGGATTTACCTGATGATCTTCGGCAGGTCATAAATATCATTGTGAAAAGTGATGGCCGGATTACTCAGAAAGATCTGCGTACAAAAGTAAAGCATTCCGAAGCAAAGGTCAGTCTTATGGTGTCGGATCTTGAGAGTCGTGGTATTGTCCGGAAATTTAAGAAAGGCCGGGGTAATGTGATCATTCTTGAAGATTCGGAATCAGAAACATAAAAAAGAGGAAGATCCACAAGATTCGAGTATGGGTCATATCGTAAAAGAGTGACATGGGACATTTCTTTGCATGATTGAAGATGGGATTTAGAAAAATAGCAAGTAGGTATGAGGGCATAATGTTGTTTTCAAGGGGATTCCTGGATATTGTATGCTTTCTAATGTGTTGGAAAAAGGTTCAAGAAGCTTTTTGAAGTAGTTCACTTTTGTCTGATATCTGGATTAATAATTTATATGTGCATAAGGAAAAAGTACGTGTGCTTACAGAAACATTGTAGTAATCTATAAATAATTATGAAAATGCCTTCTGTTCAAGTATATGAGAAAATATGATAAGATATTTAAGTTATGAGTCTGATTTAATAATATATGCAGCAAAAAAAGTCAACATATATTTTTTCTGGAAAAGCTAAGGATGTTTATGAATGTTCAATAGACACCCTTCTTTTTGAGTTTACTGATAGGGTAACTGCCTTTGACGGTAAAAAGAAATCAGAGTATCAAGAAAAAGGTGAAATTACTTGTAAGTTGGCAGAATATTGGTTTAAGGTATTAGATCATAATGGCATACCTACGCATTACATTGAATGTCCAACATCAACAAGTATGATTGTTAAACGCTTGGACATAATACCTGTAGAAGTAATTTGGAGGAATTACGTGGCAGGATCCCTCTTACGGCGCTATGAAGTAGGAGACACAGTGCTTCCAGAAGGTGCCGAACCAATCGAAGGTTCCGCAATACCTGATGGAATGATTGAATTCACGACAAAATTTGAAGCTGTGGACAGGCCTATTAATATAGATGAAATAATATCCAATGGCTGGCTAAACAAAGAAGAAATAGAAACTATAACTAACATAACAAAAAAGATAAATGAAATATTGGGCCAGGAACTGGCTAATAGTAACATAATATTAGCAGACTTTAAAGTGGAGTATGGACGGACTTCTAGTGGCGAAATAATTCTTGCAGATGAAGTGGGAACTCCAGATGGATGTCGCTTCTGGAAAATGGAAGAATTTGAAAAAGGAGTTATAAAAAGCCTCGATAAAGATGTGTTCAGAAAGAGTACTGGTGATTTGAGCCTTGCATATAGGGAAATTTTTAACAAAATCCAAAAGACTAATATATGATATTGGAAACTCACATTTGAAGGTATCACAATGGAAGATCAGAACGAGAATTCAATTGATGAGCTGCTTATATGGGTCATAACTGTTGATAGACGCCTTATTCTTATGAAATCTATGCGAAGCCATAATGTTATCACAGCTTCAGATATTGCTCGTGAAACGAACAGGTCAACTCAAAATATCAGCCGTGCTTTGAGAGAACTGGAATCTAATAATTTAATTATGTGTTTAACCCCCGATAAGTCGACATGGAAAAAATATATTTTAACAGGTCTCGGGAAGAAAGTATTGCAGAAAATGGAAGATACATATTTGTAATCGCAAATATGCGTTGATTATTAATTATAGAGAATGAACATGTTCCCATCAATCCCCATACATGAGCCTGTATTGATCTTTGCGTTGTCGATGCTTGTTTTCCTTATAGCACCTCTTCTATTCAAATCATTAAGATTACCGGGGATGATCGGTGTTATTCTTGCTGGTGCATTAATCGGTCCCAATGCTTTGCATATACTGGAGAGAGATGAGACCATTGTGCTTCTTGGTGAAATTGGTCTTGTCTACCTGATGTTCATAGCAGGACTTGAGATTAATATTAACAAGTTCATTGAGAAGATAGATCGGAGCTTGGTCTTTGGCATATTATCATTTTTAATTCCACAGGTTGCAGGGACCGCTGCAGGATATTATGTATTGGGTCTGTCTTTCACTGAAGCCCTCCTTTTTGCTTCCGTGTTTGCTTCACAAACCTTGCTTGCATATCCTGTTATCAAGAAGCTGGGTATCGTCAACAATGAAGGCATTACTGCTGCAATTGGGGCTACTTTACTTACTGATACACTGACCCTGATGATCCTGGCTGTTGTGGTCTCTTCCCTAGAGGGAAGCCTTGATATGCTCTTCTGGATCAAGTTGCTTTTCGGTTTGGTTGTTTTCTTTGTAGGTTCGTTGTTCATTGTACCACGCATTGCACGATGGTTTTTCAGTAAACTTACAGATGAGAGTTATTTTGAATTTCTTTTTGTGTTGGCTATAGCATTTATACTTGCATATCTTGCAGAAATTGCTGGAATCGAACCTATTATTGGATCTTTTCTTGCCGGTCTTTTGCTTAACCGTCTAATTCCAAATACCAGTCCCCTCATGAACAGAATAGAGTTTGCCGGAAACGTACTGTTCATACCTTTCTTCCTTCTTTCAGTGGGAATGCTTACAAATGTTCATTCTTTTTTTGGAGGAGGAAATCAGCTCACCTTGGGATTCTTGATGATAGGCGTTATGATCAGTGCCAAGTTTGGAGCTGCATGGCTTGCAGGAAAAATGTACCATTATAGTAAGGACCAAATAATGACCATGTTCGGCTTGTCTATAGGGCATGCTGCAGCAGCACTTGCAATTGTGCTCGTTGGTTTTGAAGCGGGTCTTTTCAATGAGAGCATGATAAACGCCGTAATAATGATGATACTTATTGTCGGGGTAATAAGTCCTCAGATTGTTGAAATATATGGTAAAAGAGTTTCCCTTGCAGATAATAGTGTCACATGCAATACTCTGGAATCAGACTCTCGTATACTGGTTTCTTTTTCGGCGCAATCTACGTACAAGCAACTTTTAATGGATCTGGCCCTGATGATTCGGGAGAAAAAATCCAGTGAACCACTGCATGTACTTTCTGTTGTAAAACAAGATTCCGATAACTCTGAAAAAAAGGTTGCAGAAGCTGAGAAAATGCTTTTTGAGACCATTAATTATGCAGCATGCGCTGAAGTTCCCGTAAAAACTCATGTGCGACTTCGCTACAATGTAGCTTCAGGTATAATGGGAGCAGTACTTGAGAACAGGATCTCAACCATCGTAATAGGCTGGAATGGTGTTCATTCTCTAAAAGAAAGTATTATTGGTCCGGTCATTGATCAGGTAATAAGGAAAACTAAGAAACTTGTGCTCGTTTCAATGATTAGGACTCCTTTGTGCAATACGCAGGGAATCACTCTTATAATCCCTCAAGGTATGGATCACAATCCAGGTTTTTGTTCCGTAGTGGATTCCATAAAAAGGATCGCTGAACATACATCAGCACCTGTAAAAGCTATGGTGGTCGATGATGATCCTATGAAATATAAGGAATTTTTCGATAGTTCAGGATCTGATATTTCTATAGTGTTTGAAGGTATAGAAGGATGGGATATGCTCATAGACTCTCTGAATGCAAGAGGCGAATGTCAAAATGATCTAATAATAATTGCAAGTACTCACCGAGATACTCCAGGGTGGCATTCGGTATTGCAGGTACTACCAAAGCGTATTACTACATTGTTCAAAAGCAACCTTATAATAACTTATCCAGCATCTGAAGAAAGATTTGATGATAAAACTAATCACAATCTTTTCCTTAATCGCTAAAGCTACAGTATAATATTGGGGAATAATAACTAGAAATGGAACAGAAAAATATTGGGCATTGTTAACTAAACATAGTCCTATCTTTATTTCTGTATTTCATCAAAAGAAGAACAGAGTACTTCAAGATTTCAAGACTCTATGTATAACATTTTGACTTTCTCCTTAATCTTGGCAGAAAATGCCTAAGTATGCTGTTGTATCCTTCAATGGTATATGTTTCAGCTTTGGATCGAGTATGAATACTGCTTGGGAGAAACTCTGCATATGCCCTCCAGTGGTCAGTTATCACTTCCCCAATCTCCTTCAATTTGTTCCAGAGTTTTTGTCCTGTTTCTGTCCCCCTACTACCAAAAGAACAGTCTATGAACTTTTTTCCAACTCTATCAACAGAAATCCAGATTCAGCAATATTTTTTGTGTTCCCGATGTAAGTGTGCATCTCCTCTAATTCAACGATCATGATCTCATTTTCGCTTTTCAAATCCTCTAATTCCTAGCCAAATGTCTTTATCCATTTTTGAACAGAAACATGACTTACTTCTAAAAAACGTCCGATTGAACGAAATCCCAATTCTTCAAGACAAAGCTGTAAAGCCCGTCGTTTAACAGATAAGGGACTAGCAGTTGATTTTATCCCCCTGCCGAATAGCTATATCCGCAATCATGGCATTTATAGCGTTGGTGTTCACTTATTTTTCCGTTCTTTTTATGATGGGAACTTTTACACCGGGGGCAATTCATGCAGAACTATAAGTCCTCATTTCATGTAACAGTGTTTACTTACCAACGCCTTCCTGTCATATTGACAAGAATAACAGCTGAACTCATTGCAGGATTCATAGCACGAATCTCAAGATCCCAGAATGCATAATATTTTTCTATATTGTTGACTTTGGCAACGATTTGTTCTTTTTAGAATCCTAACTTAGTTTTTTTATCTGACAGACAAGTATTTTTGTGTTGTCTTGATCTGTAGTACTGACTATATATTTAGCATTAGTGGTGTTTACTTTCTTTAGTATTTTACTATCTCTCGCATCACCCTGCACACCCAGATTTCTTTCTTAGAAGACGCTGGTATCTATGAATAGAAATGCTTCAATGTTGCATTGAAGCATGGAATGAATTTACTGCTCAAGTTTATGCAGATAATATTTCACTAAAACTTTACTTGAATTTATTCAAATAAGCTTAGAGCATCCCTTTCTACTTTTTCGGCAAGTTCTCTTCTATAATCTGTCAATTTTGTCTCCAATTCTTTGTTATTAGTTGCCATTATTTGAACGGCTAGAATTCCTGCGTTATCTCCTCTTCCAATCCCCACACATGCAACTGGAATACCTGGAGGCATCTGAACAATAGAGAGCAGAGAATCATTTCCGTCAAGTTCAGCATTTACAGGAACTCCAATAACTGGTTTTATCGTGTGTGCCGCCACAACACCAGGAAGATGTGCTGCGAGCCCTGCGACAGCTATGAAGACTTTTACATCATTTTTATGAGCTTCTTGGATTATCTCAATTACTCTACTGGGTGTTCTATGTGCTGATGCGACTGTAATTTCATATTCAACATCGAATTGATTGAAAATATCAATCGTTTTTTTTGCTACATCTCTATCTGATTTGCTTCCGAGTATTACTATTACATCAGTCATTGGTTCACCTTTTTCATTTAATAATATGAGAACATATGCAAATATATGATAATATATTTAAACATATGGTTGTCCTCATTTATAATAAATTATCTTAAAAACTCATATGTTACAATAACTTTAAATAAGTTATCATAATTAGTCATATCAAGCGTGACTCAAATATGACATCAAATATCAAATTTCCAAACGTGATGTGTACACAGCACCCAGATTCAGTGTCAAAGTACATCTCTACTCAGGAAGAGATTATAGAAGCCATTGAAGCGATCACAAAATATGACTGCGATGAATACATGCCTGATTATGAAGGGAAGACCACACCTTATCATCAAAATGTCCAGATCGTATCAAAGATTATCGAAGAAACCGGACTTATTCCTGGTAAAGATGTATTCATCACTCCAAGAGCACCAAGTGCAGCTCACGAAAACAGATTCAGACAACTTATGGTTATGATGTCTGTTGCTGAAGCCAACTACAACGCCTATGAATATTCAGATTTTCAGGCAATCTCAGAATTGGTACATCCCATGACAAGTACCTTTGAAGAAATCGTAGAGGCGCAGCAACACATGATAGATGTGAGTAAATTGGCCAAAAAAGAGTTCAATTTCGAAATGGAACCTCCACGAATAATACCTTTAATTGAAGATGTGCCTGGTCTCCTGAATGCAAAAAATATAATTTCCAATACTATCCTTGGCTGCCAAAATCAGCTAAATGATACGTTTGAAAGATACAGAATATTTATTGGAAAATCCGATTCTGCATTGACATTTGGTCATGTCGCGAGTACTCTCTCGTGTAAATATGCCATAAGCAGTCTTCATGAATTAGAAGCTGGCATTGATACAAAAATAGGAATCATATTTGGAGGTGGTGCTCTTCCTTTTAGAGGACACGTGACCCTCAAAAATGCTGATAGTTTTTTCGAAGAATACCGAGGGATAGATACTATAACACTTCAGTCCGGAATAAGATACGACCACAAGAAAGGAGACGCAGAGAATTTTGTAAAACATGCTAAAAACAAACTGTCAAGATCTCCTGATGAATTCTCTGATGATGAAAAAGAAGAGCTCATCAACATCATAGCAATATTCGGTGCTCGGTACAACAGAGCAATACAAAGTATATCACCAGTTGTAAACAGTATATCTGATTTTCTGCCTCAGCAGCGTGATCGTCTTACACGTGGTGGAAAAACTGGATACTCGAGAGATGCACCCGATGTAACACAGATATCTGGTTTTTGTCGCAGTGATATAAAGCAAGAACTAGAATCTAGCATGCCAGTAAGAAATCTGAATCTACCAAGGGCAATAAAGTTTACAGGCGCATTTTATTCAATAGGCTTGCCTCCTGAGATCATCGGAACAGGATGTGCTATAGCAGATGTAAGGGATAAAATGGGTGAAAATGTTTGTGAGCGATTGCTTACAAAGTATTTCCCTACCCTGCAATCTGATTTTAAATTTGCTTTTGATTACTTAAACATGAGTGCAGCATCTAAATTCCTATCAAAAGATTTCATGAACTGTGTTTCACAAGATGTCGATATTCTAAGAGAGATATTTGATCTGGACAATGAATGTGACCCATCCTATGAAATTCTGCTTGAGATGGTGCCGGCGGGAGTCTTATTGGCAAATAGTAGTTCCATTGATATGGATAAGGATTTATTACAGCTCATACAGTCAACATTTTTCAAAATGGGAAAAATTCGAAAATCACTGGGATAATCATGAAAAAAGCAATATTAGTACTCGAAGACGGTACTACAATATTTGGGAAAGGTTTCGGAGCAGTAGGTGAAACATATGGGGAGTTAGTATTTAATACAGCAATGACGGGTTATGTGGAATCACTTACCGATCCTTCCTATACAGGACAGATACTCATGTCGACCTATCCATTGGTCGGAAATTACGGGGTTTGTAATGAAGACTATGAGTCAGACAGTATAAAAGCAAGTGGCTTTGTGGTGAAAGAACTCTGTAGAACTCCTAGTAACTGGAGATCACAGATGGATCTTGACACATTCATGAAAAAGAATGGTACTCCAGGAATAGAAGGAGTAGATACCAGAATAGTTGCAGGGACAAATCCGTACATTAATGGTTCACCATACTCTGAGTTCATCCAGCCTGAATTATCCACAGGTCGAAGGATAGCAAATGAGATTAAAAAGGCACGGGACATGGGATGCCTTGATAGGGTGCTAACATGAACAAGTAGTAAAATGATATGAAAATAAGGTGAACATCTTGAAACTAGAGAAAAAGGAAAGAATAATCAGAAAACATAAGTCTCGCAGTATTCTTGTTAGAAACAGGAAGATCAATAGAATAAATATATTCATACTCGGTATAGGATTGATGCTAATGTTTCTTGGACAAAATCAGGTTGCATCAATCCTTATATGGGCTGGAGTTGCAATATATATGTATACAGCACTAACAAATGCCTTTGCACGTCGCGCCAAAATATAATATACACACAAAATGGCTCTGTAGAAATCTATCAAAATCAACATTCATAAACTGGAGTTGAGATTGTAATACAATATCGTGCAACACATTAGATGACATTTTGAAATCAAATTGTTGTCCGAACAGTGAGGATTTCTATAGAGCCCACTCTCTGCTATATTTTTAGAGATTGTTAATTAGTATTGTATGCTTTGCTCTTACAGCACTGAACTAATATTCCGTCTATCATTTACAATTATTGACAAATGTATCAATTTAAGTACTATTTAAGTGTATCTAGTAATGATTTGCAACCGAATGTGAACAAATTTGTAGCAAACAAGCAAAAAGTTTGTACGTAGAATATATCTACATTTAATGTATATGGGTTTAAGCATTCAGAAATAGTTCTATTTGCTATATTTATGACATTTACGAGGGTATACATGCGAGTTTCTATGGACATTGAGTTAAAAGATATCCCCGGGCAGTTACTTCTTGCTTTAAGGCCGGTATCCGAATTCAAAGGTAATTTGATATCGGTGGTTCATCATCATGAAAAAAGAACTCCCCGCGGTACTATCCCGGTTAATGTCGTTTTTGAGACAAAACCGGACAATCTTAACAGTATCATTTCCAGTCTTGAAGATAGCGATATAGGTATTGCACGTATTGATGAAAAGAGATACTTTGAGCACGGTGCAGTAATTCTTATCGGACATATAGTTCATACTGATATCCAGGACACCATTGATACAATTGACAATACCGGATACGCAGAGGTTGTTGATCTTAACCTTTCTATGCCAAAGATAAAAAAACCATCTTCTGCATCCTTAAAAATAGATGCAGTAAGCAAGGAACACCTTGCATCAGCTATTGAGCTTCTAAAAGAGATTGCCAAAAAGAAAGACCTTCTGGTCATCGAACCTATTAAAAGTGAATTGGGGGCAGTTTGATGAAAACTATTCGTCTCTCTATTATAGGCTTTGGTGCAGTGGGTCAGGGTGTTGCAAAAGTTATTCTTGATAAGCAAGTGTATCTTGAAAAAATCGGAATTGATTTTAAAGTTGTTGCGATTGCAGATTCAAGGACTGCTGTCATTGACGAAGATGGTGTGGATCTTGCTGCAGTAATCTCCAGAAAAAAGACAGAAGGAACCGTTGGCTCTGAAAAGCTCACAGGACTTGAAATCATAGAAACCATTGACCATGAATTGGTGGTGGAAACAACTCCAACCAACATAGTAACAGGTGGTGCAGGTCTTGGGAACATGTTTATGGCTTTTAAGCATGGCAGAGATCTGGTTACCTCTAATAAAGGCCCTCTGGCAATGAAATATGGTGAGCTCATAGCAGCTGCCGAAGCAAGTGGTTCCAAATTCCTGTTCGAAGCAACTGTAGGTGGTGCTATGCCTGTGTTAAATCTTGCAAGGGATGTGCTTGCAGGTAACAAGATCACCAATGTTGAAGGTATATTCAATGGTACCTGTAATTATATTCTTACCCGTATGATGGAGGAGCATGCCCCTTATGAACAGATGCTTGCAGAGGCACAGGAACTCGGATATGCCGAAACAGACCCTACATATGATGTTGAGGGTATTGATACAGCCTGCAAACTTGTGATACTTGCAAATTGCGTGTTTGGAATGAATGCTACTCATGAAGATGTTACCGTTACAGGTATAACCAAGATAACACCTGAAGCACTTATGCTGGCCCAGAATGATGGTTATGTTATCAAACTGATAGGTGAGGTCAACGACAGCAGGATAAATGTGGCTCCTAAACTGGTTCCAATCGATCATCCACTGGCAGTTGGCGGTTCTCTTAATGTTGCATCCATGCAGACCGACCTTTCCGGTCCTATTACTGTAACAGGACGCGGAGCAGGGTCAATTGAAACTGCAAGTGCAATCCTCAGTGATATGATTTCTATTTACAGGGACTGAAAGATTCCTACATATCCATATTTTCAGGATAAAGACGTATTATGACAAGTTTCAGAGAATTTGCTCAGGCCTGCAAGGTTATTGAAAGCACTCCCGGTTCGCTAGATATGACTGCTCAGGTCGCAGAATTGCTTGAAAAAGTAACTCCTGAGGAACTCCCGATCATAACTCATTTTGTAATGGGTGAGATCTTTCCTGCATGGAGCAGTGAGGAAATAGGTGTAGGTGCCGGTATTCTCTACAATGCACTCGCAAAGTCAGCAGGTATTTCAATTTCTGATGTAAAGGAACTTGTAAGGGAAACCGGTGACATAGGCGAAACTGCTGTCAGGGCTCTAAAGAAAGTATCCAGTGGTCAGGCAACATTCTCTTCTTTCCTTGAGGAATCCAGTGATATTTCTATTCTTGAGGTATTTGACAGGTTCAAATCCATATCAAAATCATCGGGTAAAGGTTCTCAGGCATCCAAAATAAAAAACCTTCAATATCTTTTTAATTCAGTTTCACCGGAGGAAGTTGGCTATATTGCTCGTATTGCAGTTGCAGAACTGCGGATCGGAGTTGGCGAGGGCATTGTAAGGGATGCTATTTCCAGGGCGTCTGATGTACCGTCAGAAGAGGTTGAGCGTGCGTTCATGCTTACCAATGATCTTGGACTTGTTGCGGTCACTGCAATGGAAGGAGGAAGAGATGCAGTACTATCTCTTGGACTTGAACTAAATCGTCCCATACGTATGATGCTGGCCCAGATTACTCCAAGTCTTGATGCAGCGATTTCAGATTTAGGTACCGCTGCAATAGAGTGGAAATTTGATGGGGCCAGGGTCCAGATACACAAGGACGGAAACAACATTACGCTTTTCTCCCGCAGGCTTGAAAATATCACCGAATCACTTCCGGATATTGTGGAAGCTGTAAAGGAAAACGTAAGTGCTGAGTCTGCAATACTTGACGGTGAGGCTGTGGCAATTGATGAGAATGGAAGGCCCAGGGCATTCCAGGACATATTGAAACGTTTCAGGAGAAAATATGATGTTCAGTCCACAGCACGCGAAATTCCTCTCATACTCAACCTTTTTGATATAATGTATCTCAATGGTGAGGGATTACTCAATCTTCCACTTGTCCAGAGAAGGGCAAAACTTGAGGGCTGTGTCAAAAACGGAGATAAGATCAGCGTTGATACTCAGTACCTGACAGATGATCTCGAAAAGATCCTTGAGATATACAATGAAGCACTAAAAGCAGGTCATGAGGGCGTGATGATAAAGAACCCTGAATCACCTTATTCTCCTGGAAAACGGGGCAAGAACTGGCTTAAGAAAAAGCCGGTCATGGAGACACTTGACCTTGTTGTCATCGGGGCTGAATGGGGATACGGACGTCGTACCAGTTTCCTTGGTTCCTATGCACTTGCATGTCATGATCCTGATACAGGTCGTTTCCTGCCAGTTGGACGTGTGGCAACAGGTTTTTCCGACGAACAGCTTGCTGAACTCACGGAAATATTCTCTGATCTTATTGTAGTTGAGTCCGGAACAGAAGTCGAGATCAAACCGGAAGTTATTTTTGAGGTAGCCTTTGAGGAAATCCAGAAAAGTGTCAACTATGAATCCGGTTATGCACTTCGTTTCCCAAGACTTGTCAACGTACGGTCTGACAAATCCATTGAAGATGTTGAGACAATAGGCCGCCTTGAGGAAATGTACCTTGTGCAGCGTGAAAGGAACTGAGTTCTTATCAAAAGTGTTATTAGTAAATAGTAATTGTTGTAAAATATGAGATTAAGAAGCCTTGTATTCCTTACCATGCTAATATCCATATTTGCATTATCTTTTTCAGGTTGTGTGGATGACCAAACTTCAGAGGCCCAAGATATCGAGGCTGATGCTATTGTATATATTGATCAGTATGAATTCCATCCTTACTCAACCAGCATATCCTCTGGTGACACTGTAAAGTGGATCAATAATGACTCTGTAGCTTTTATCATAAAAGGTAATCTTGTTGGTGGTAACAGTTTCCAGTCTCCTACCCTCAGGAAAAATGACACATTTACCTATACATTTGAAGATATAGGTACTTACAAATATGAGCTTGTAACCCATCCATGGACAAAGGGTGGACAAATTGTTGTAGAGTGATCTTTTAAAGCAGGACATCCTTAAGTCCTGCATCTTTGATCATTTTGATTGCTTTTTCTTTTTTCTGAACGTTTAATGCCCTGTCAATTTCAGGATACATTGTTGTTTCCTATGCTTTTATACTTTGAGAATAATCCACTATAAGGTCATATGATGAAATCCAATTATAAGGCACTTCAGAATGACAGGCAGAAATTGGATCCTGCACTTTATGTACTCTCTCTTTCCAAGTTATTCAAGGACCTTGGTACCGGGATGCTTGCATTTTTGCTTCCCCTGTATATAGTTGGTCTGGATACTGATGTATTTTCAGGTACTCCTATTGTAGTCCGGGCAGGTATTATAGCTACTGTTTTTGGATTGTCAAATGCCATATCACAGCCATTTATTGGGAGGCTTTCAGATTCTCTTAACAGGAGGAAGCCTTTTGTTGTTATAGGCATGGCAGGATTCACCATTATATCCTTCACATATGCCAATACAAGTAATTTCGACTACCTGGTTATACTGCGTATTGTTCAGGGTATCACAGTAGGTGCAACTGTACCTGCAATTGTTGCAATGGTGACTCATATGTCAACATCAGGTACAAGAGGCGTTGCCATTGGTATATATTCTACTGTAAGAGGTTTTGGCTTTGGTATGGGTTCCATTATAGGTGGTGTGATTGCCAGCTATTACAGCTTTGCCACAGCATTCTATGTATGTTCCTTGCTGGGTTTTGCAAGCTTAGTATTAATATCCTTTTTTGTATCTGAAACTCATAATGGTGCGCCTGCCAAGCAAAAAATATCAGAGCCAGGTCAAGGATTTCAGTTCGCTATTCTTGCAACTGCTATGTTTATGATGATGGCAGGAATTATGATCATATTTGCTTTTTTGCCTGAATATGAAACAAGGCTCAACACTGGTCAGGTATCCCTTAGTATCGCAGTTTCTGCATATGTGATTGTAAGGGTATTGTTCCAGACTCCAATGGGTTTCATATCTGACCGCTTAGGCAGAAAAAACATAATAGCTCTGGGTCTGCTTCTTAATATACCAATTGTAATTGGTCTTGGGCATGTTGAAAACGTCAATCAGCTTATAGTGTTGCGTGCAGTACAGGGCATATCAATGGCTGCTGTGGAAACACCTATAATGGCTCTGGCAGTTGATCTTGCAGGTGCTTCGGTAAGTTCTAAGGTAAGTTCCATAACAGCTTCCCAGGCAGCTGGAATGGCTCTGGGACCCATAATAGGTGGGCTGCTTGCAGGTTATATCTCGTTTGAGTTGCCATTCTACCTGTGTGCAATTATGTTACTGCTATCATTGTTGCTTGTGCTGGGTGGCATTAAAGACCCAATGACCCTTAAAGCAGAATAAGAAATATCGTCAGCTGTAGGCTACTTCAAAACTCCTGAAGGACTTTTCAATCTTCTTCCTGTCAGTTATGTCATAGAAAATAATAACGGTACCAATTATCTCATTTTTCTTATTGGTGATGGGAGAACCTATTATATCCAGTGGTATATGCGCACCACTTCTGGAAATGAGTGTTGTATTCTCTTCAAGACCAAAGAATGCACCTTCCCGAAGGACTTTTTTTGTTGGATCTTCCGCACATTTATTACTGTCCCCACAGATGACTTTGAATATGCTGTTCATCCCTTTACCAAGCGCTTCTTCCTTGGTATATCCGGTAAGTGCCTGAGCAAGAGGGTTCATGTATTTAATTATGCCATTATCATCGGTGGATATGATGGCGTCACCAAAATTATTAAGCAGAGAAGTGATCCATTTTTCATGATCGAAATTTTTCTCTTTTTCTCTTTCCTTTTTGTAAAGTGCAATTTCAATATTTGTCCGTAGCTCTCTTTCATCAAAAGGTTTCAGGATATGTCCAAACGGTTCGGTGAGTTTTGCTCTTTGTAGTGTTTTTTCATCTGAGTATGCGGTGAGATAGATACAGGTATATCGCAGTTTTTATGGATTGCTCTTGCGGCATCTATACCGTCTATTTTTCCTTTGAGAACAATGTCCATCAGTATGAGGTCGGGCTTGCATTCATTGACAGATCTGATGGCCTCCTCTCCACTTGATGCCATGCAGGGTACAGAGTATCCAAAATGTTCCAAACTATCTTTTATATCTAGAGCTACAATTTTTTCATCTTCGACTATCATTATCCTTTCTTTAGTCATCAATAGTCCCTTCTGTTGTAGGATAGTTCTTTAAACGTAATTCTGAATTCTGTACCATTGTCTCTCCAGAGTTCTATTTTTCCCTCTATTTGTTCTACAAGCGAGACAACAAGTCTCATCCCCAGCGAATCCGTGTTCGTGAAATCAATATCTTCCGGGAATCCTATTCCGTTATCCCTGATTACAAGTAAATAAAATCCGTCGTTTTCAGGAAGCAATTCTATTTGTATTTGTCCTTTATTGCTTTTAAATGCATGTTTAAGGGTATTTGAAACTATTTCAGTTATGATCAATCCGAGCGGGATGGCCATATCAATGCCTTGTGTTACGTTTTTAATCTTTATATCAATTTTGATATCTTCCTGTTTGTAACCATAGTTATTGAGTAAATATTTTGTTAGTGTTTTGATGTAAGCTTCAAGCTCTATGTTTTCAAGATCTTGTGATTGGTATAATTTTTCATGTGCTATGGCCATTGATTTTGCACGATTCTGGCTTTTACGGAAAGCCTCTATTGTATCCTTATCAGTAAATTTCCGTGATTGGAGCCTTAAAAGACTAGATATTATTTGGAGATTATTCTTGACACGGTGATGTATCTCTTTTAAGAGAATATCTTTTCTACGCATCTCATCTATCTGTTTTATTTCGGTTATGTCTTTTACAACAGCCATAACTTCATCCTTTCCACTGGCAACTACTCTCACTTCAAAGTCCCTCATTTCTCCCTTTACAGGCATTGTGTATTGCATAGTCTGCATTTGATTTGTCCTGAGTGCTTGTTCTATGATTTCAAGTTCTTTCTTTGCGATATGAGCTGGAAGAACATCATCAAGGCATATACTGAGTTCTGCTTCGGGGGATTCATAAATGCAATTATCTGTTGAGAGTTTATAATTGCGTATAGTTCCATCTTTTTTAATCTGGAACATCATATCAGGCAATGCCTGTAAAATTGCATTTATGGTGATATCTCTCTTTATAATTAGATCCTGTGATTTTTCAAGCGATTCCAGCATATTGTTTATTGACTCTCCTAAGCTGGCAATTTCATCGTTACCTTCATAGTTCACTCTTCTTGAAAAGTCCCCTTTGTCTCCAATATTCCTGATTTCGTTCTCAAGTCTCTTAAGGCGGGAAATATGGGATTTTTCTAGCACGGCTGCTATAGTAACCCCAAAAACAATGCCAATAAGCAGTAGAATAGCAAGGAAATAGTTAATAGTATTAACCCCACGTTGGTGTATGTTCCGAAGCATACTGATTTCCAGGGAAAATGCATCTGCTCCGTAGATGTTATTGAACTGTGCATATGAATAAATATGAATGTCATCATTAAGGATATGTGTAATTATCTTCTCTTCATTATTGCCAGCATAGACGGCATTGCTGGCATTATTCTCATTGTAATTGCTGATGTTTTTAACATCAAGTTCCAGATATGTTATTTCATGCAAGCGTGTAAATTCATCGTCATCAATGACTCGACCCATAAGTATTGTCCCTTTAATTGGTCCGCTTTTATCGCTTTTCACAATCGGCTGAGAACTGACTAAAATTGGCTGACCTGCAAATACCAGAAAGCCTGTCTTCCTGCTGCTATTATCCTCATGTTCCAGAAGATCGCTTCTCTGCTTTAAATGTTCTTCCAATCCCTTGATCGACTGGTTATTTGCTTCTGTTGTCAATAATTCTTTCTTAAATACCAGTTTTCCATTTGCATTATAGAAAAGCATAAAATCGAGTCTCTGGTTAAAAAAAGTCTCATCCATTAGATATTTATCAACATACTGGGTATCATTACTTTGGACGAATTCGTATGTTTCATCCCATACAGACCAGTCAGCAGCTTTGTTTTCAAGGCTCTGGATTTCAGATGACATGATATTTTCCAGGCGAATGGCATTTTCCCTGGCTTCTTTCTCTTCCAGTTTATCAAAACTGTCCATTATAATAAAGTGTGAACTCAGGTATATGATGAAAATCATACCAATAAGAGTTGCACCAATGATGCCTAATATTTTGTTGTGTAATGTTGCCATTTATTATCTTTTAACATCTCATAAAAAATCATCATTGGTTTTTACGTTATATAACATTCATATAATTTATATGCCTATATAATTGTTTCTGAATTATGCGCACATTTGCAAATATTATGCATTTTGAACTGGCGCAGATTGTTAAAAAGATTCCCTTTTGTCGGGCAATAGGACATCTGCGCAAAGTATAGTATGAGAGAAAGATTAAAAAAAAGAAGTAAAATTAATGAGAACAATAGAATTATGTTCCCATAATTATTTATCAAACTTAACCTATGACACTCATGTCCGAAACCCTTATGGACGGCGTAATAGTGCCGCCAACTTTCCTGACATCAGTGCCTGCTCCATTGATTTTCTTAAGCATGTCAAATATATTACCTGATATCATGAGTGATTTTATGGGCTTATCCAGTTTCCCGTCCTTTATAGTAAAAGCATTTCTGGCTTCTACTGAAAAATCTCCCGATATTCCATTTGCTGTGTGGGCACCTATCACTGTGTTAACGTAAACACCAATGTCTGTGTCGGCTATAACATCACATTTAGGGAAATCTATTATGAAATTCCTTGATCCTACAGAAGGTGTTGACAGGTATGAATTGCGGGACGCATTGCCTGTGCTTTCTACATCATCTTTGCCTGCCGTATAGGTGTCATAAAGGTAAGATATGAATGTTCCCTTCTCTATTACAGTTGTCTTTTGTGATGCAACTCCTTCATCATCAGCAATGCCTGTTTCGATACCACCTTCAAGTAAACCGTCATCGTATATTGAAAGTTTCTCGTTTGCTATGATCTCATCTTTCCTTCCAATGAGATTTGAACGTCCTTTCTGGACGTTGTCAGCATCAATTGACGGTATAAATGCATTTTCAACAAGGTCTGAGAATGCGAAGGGGTGCAGAATTACCTCTGTTCTATGGGGTTCAACCGAAATGGTGTCTTGAGACATTTTTGCAAGTTCAGCTGCATTCTTTCCAATTAAATTGAAATCGATGTCATTTTTGCGGGATATTGCAAAATCATAAGCTGTAGAAGTTTCTCCTGAATCTGTGATCACATCTACAAATCCAGATACTCCCGTTCCTTCTTCTGATACTTCCACTCCGTTTGTGTTCATGATTATTCTTTTACCGTGGCTGCGTCCAAAGCTCCCGGAAGTGACTATTATGCCTGGTATTGTTTTTGCCCCTTCTATCATTTCCATGGTATGGCCAATGCAATCATCGAGCTCCATGTTTTGGAGTTGCATATCCATAATTCCGGAAACATCAGGATATTTCTGGTTTGATGGCAATGCTTTCCATTTTGTGTCAGAATCCTGTGTCTTAGCAGATACGACTGCATTCTTAGCAGCCTCATCAATATGACTCATCATGTTAGTGCTTGCAAAACCGATTGCACCATTTATAACAGCACGGATTCCGATGCCGGTTGTGATACTTTCCTTTGCTCCTTCTATTACATCTTTCTGGATGTTCACTGAAGTTTTCTGACTTTCCATAATGTATACTTCTGCTTCTTTAGCACCATATTTTGTTGCTGCCTTTAAGGCCTTTTCAGCAAGTTCGTACATATTATGCTCCTCCTACCATGGCTTTTGTTATCATAAGGTGCGGAGAACCATCAGTGACAGGTACGAGTTGACCACCTTTTCCACATCTTCCCGAGTTCATTTTAAGGTCATTACCAACCATTTTTACATTATTCAGTATCTCAAGTATCTTTCCGGAGAGTGAAACATCCCTGATAAGGGTTGTGAGTTTTCCATCTTCTATGAGGTATCCTTTCTCAGCATTGAACTGGAAAACACCTTCTCCGGTGTTTACCTGCCCTCCTCTGGAACCTATCAGATACATTCCATTTCCTATTTCCTCAAACATTTCCTCTAATTTGGAATTTCCATTATCAATATAAGTGTTACTCATACGGATAATTGGTCTGGAATGTCCCTGTGCCCGGCAGTGTCCAGGTGTTCCTCCAAGTTTAGCGGCGGTTTCCCTTGAATGAAGATATGACTTAAGTACGCCATTTTCTATGAGGGTTGTTTTCTCTGACTGTGAACCTTCGTCGTCAAAGGGGAAGTAGCCATATTCATGTAGTGTGGGGTCATCAATAATTGTGATAAGAGGGGATGCAATGTCCTCTCCTATACGGTTCTCAAGGACTGAACTTCCTTCAAGCACAAGGTCCGCTTCAGATGCATGTCCGACTGCCTCATGAGCAAACACGCCTGCAAGCTCAGGATCAAGAATGACTGGCATATTCCCACCTTTGGCTGGCTTTGCATCAAGTAATTGCAATGCGCTTTTTGCTGCTTCTTCTGCAAGCTCTGATGCATTATATTTATCAAATATCTCGTAGCCTGTAACACCAAAACGGCTCTCTCTTCCTGCCTGGTATATTCCGCCCATTGATGCTACCGCACTAATGGCAAAACCGGTTCGTACGATATCATATTCTCCTTCGATACCGGTAGAATCAGTATACATTATCTTGTAGGAGGATTCACTGTATACAGCGCTGGTACTGCTGATTCCGTCCATTTTGGCATGTTTGCCAAATTCCTTAAGGTTTTTGACCTTCTCTTCAAGGGATATGTCCAATGGGTTCTTTTTTATTTTTGGGAGGTTGGAAACAATTGGCTTTGCTATTTCCTTTATCTGCACTTTTTCTTTAGGTGATTTCTCATCCATACTAATAGCAAGCTCTGTAGCTGCACGTATGGCCTTCTCAATATCGAAGTCCCCGTCGGCGGATGTGAATCCCCATGAACCTCTTTTTAAAGCACGTACTGCAGCACCTTTTGTAAAATTGACAGATATCTGTTCGATCTTATCATTATCAAGTACAATGGAGGTGGTTGTTCCCTCTATGATCCTTGTATCAAAAAAGTCTACACTATGCATAATTTCACTTCTCCCTGTATAAATGGAATACAAGTTTAATAAATAAAAATTCCCTGTTCAAACAGGGACAATTTCCGGCATTTCTGCGTTGGTTTTGAGACTGCTCAGGCTCTTTAACTTCTCAACGATTCTGTCCTTATCAGGGCCATCAACAAGACTGTGTTCGATAACTTCAATAATATTAGTTACCGGAACGATCTCTATCTTATCTTTATATGCTTCCTCTATCAGCACATCAGCCTCATTGGATTTTGGAATAATTACTTTCTTTATTCCTGCTCTGGCTGCAGCCTCTATCTTATAGGTTGCTCCTCCGATTGGAAGTACATCTCCTCTTACGGACAACGAGCCTGTCATTGCTACAGATTGGTCGATAGGAATATTCTCAAGAGCAGATATGACTGCAGTTGCTATAGATATGGATGCACTGTCTCCTTCCACTCCTTCATAAGTTCCGATGAACTGTATGTGGATGTCATGGTTTGGTATGCTCTTACCTGTGACGTTCTTGATAACAGCAGACACGTTCTGAACTGCTTCCTTTGCTATATCTTTTAACATCCCTGTGGCAATTACTTTTCCTTCTGAGTTGGAAAGTGATGGTGTCACTCCTGCCATTATGGGCAGTACGATACCTGAATCTCCTCCCATTACTGCAAGACCATTAACCCTTCCAACAGCACTGCCTGTTTTCTTGAACAGCTGGTAATCATTCTTACGTTCAAGGTAATTGTCAGCAAGTTGCTGTTCTATGGACCTTGCCATCTTCTTTGCCGCAAGTACGTGTTTTGCAGTTGTAATTGCCGCATCTTCGGAATGTGCGATATCGCCTGCGACTCGTACCAGACCTCCAAGGTCACGGAGTTTCAGTGTAAGGTGTCCTTTTCTCCCTGCTCTTCTCTGGGCTTCTCGGATTACCTCATCCACGGCTTCCTTGTCAAAAGGTGGTAGGTGGCCATCTCTTTGAATTTCCTGTGCTACGAATCTAACCAGATTCTTACGGTTTTCAGGTGTATCCTCCATGGAATCTCTCATGAACAGCTCATATCCGTAACCCTTTATACGGGACCTGAGTGCCGGATGCATCTTTTCCACTGCATCAAGGTTACCTGCAGCTACCATGATGAAGTCACATGGCACAGGTTCTGTTTTCACCAGTGCACCGGAACTCCTTTCTGACTGCCCAGTGATGGGGTATTCCTTTTCCTGAAGTGCTGTTAGCATACTTTGCTGAGACTCAAGGCTCAATGTGTTAATCTCATCTAAGAAGAGCACACCTTTGTGTGATTTGTGGATGTCCCCACTCTCGACTCTGTCATGTGCAGGTGTCTCAAGTCCTCCGGACTGGAACGGATCATGCCTGACATCACCAAGAAGTGCACCTGCGTGAGTGCCGGTAGCATCCAAAAATGGTGCATGTTCCTTCTGGTAGTTTGAAACTATAAGTTTCGGAATCATCATTTCTTCTTTTGGCAAGAACTGTCGTGTCAGGAGCAAGATCATTATTGCAGCTATGATACCCCATAGGAGCTGGCCGACGTAGAATGAATATATTATGATACCAAATACAAGTATCATCATCAGCATATTACGTGACTGGATCTTCTTCTGAGCTTCCAATTTGTGGGCCATGACAATTTCCCTGCCCTTACCGGCGGGAACCGAACGTATCTTTGGATTATTATTATCCTCAGGGTTGGGGTAGGCCATTATGTCTTGTAACTCTTCCTTTGGAAGAAGCTCAGCCATAGCTTTTGCCAGAAGGGATTTTCCAGTACCTGGGCTACCTATCATCATGACATGGCGTCTCTGACTTGCTGCTTTTTTGACCACTTCCACTGCATGTTCCTGTCCTATTATCTGGTCTATCAGAAGTTCGGGAACATCTATGGAGTCTGTGGTTTCGAAATTGTCCTCGTATAGTTCAATCTCTTCGCTAGGAGTAGTAATCTCTTTTTCCATAGTCTTCTCACAAGGTTTGTGGTTATTCACAGTTGTACGTACAAAATATATACTTGGCGGTTTTTATAATTATGTAAATCAAATTTATTTTATATTTAACTTGTGAGTAAAGTTAATATGAATATAGTGGTATCAGGATATAAGAAACTATGCATTTTTTGCCCCTGGATATGATATGAAATGAAGCTGACAGTTTTTCTGATATTTGCATTGATTCTCTCTCTTTTATCGTTCTCAGCTAATTATGATATCATTTCAAATGGTGAGGAATATATAAAAGTTAATCACGTTTCAATGAGATTTCAGGGCACAGATGCAGTTATTTCAGTGTCCTATGGCCTGGATATGTTCTCCGGTATGTATGTATTCCTGCTGGGTGCACATAATCTGGAACCTGCTATTGACGACCTTTTCTTTGATTTTGGGGATATTGAGGTAATTGAGCTTAGAAACGATCAGGCGGTCATTTTAGTTAACAATGTCTCTCGTCAAAATGATGAATTCTATCTCCATGATTCTCATAAACTTGGTACCACTGTAAAGGTGCTGACACTAGTTTACCCGGATGGTTCTACGCGAACTATTTCTGGCGCCAGTGCCACACCCGATACTTTCTACAGTGGCTGAATTATTTAATTTATTCATCACTTATTATGTTCATTTTTTATATTCATGTCTCTGCACATGAATCTATTTTGTAATGGATTGGTCATGGCCCCATGTGATTGAGTGTTAAGATATTCATGGTATGGAATGTATCTATGTTCGATAATTATGCCTCATCATTGAATAGAAATTTAAATACATTCAAGATTATCAAATAAAATGGTTTTATGAATAAAGGATTAACCGATGTGCAGAGGAGGGGGGATGCTATCATCTTGTGCTTTAAAGGCAAATGGTGAGATTGGATATAATAAATTTTTATTGTCACGCGTCCTATGTGTTGGTACAAATGGTTTTTCATCTCTGGCCATCTAATATCTTGCTGTCGCAGTAAAGGAAATATTGCTTGATAATTACAAGAAAGATTGTTCTTTATATGGTAAATGACCATGTTGTGTCTGTTTACCCAAAAGGTTTATTATCTATTATGCATTATGTGGGGTGCTGGTAAGCGCCAAGGCATGCGATAATAGCACTTAAGTGCCGTTATGCAGCAAGGTGTTTACAGACATTAGCTAACTGTTCAATGGGCTCGTGGTCTAGCTGGTCATGACGTCGCCTTGACATGGCGGAGGTCGGGTGTTCGAATCTCCCCGGGCCCACCACAAGCAGTTCAGTAACAGATAAATTTAAATCTAAAAGCAACATTTAGGTGCTTCGGGTCATTATGCCCAGGTAGCTCAGTTTGGGAGAGCGCTGCCCTGAAGAGGCAGTTGTCCCCGGTTCGAGTCCGGGTCTGGGCACCTAATCTAAGAACATCAGTAGTGTAGCGGTCATCACCGGGCGTTGCCAACGCTCGAACCCGGGTTCGAATCCCGGCTGATGTACTAATAAATTTTTTATACACCGTCCTTTATGGATGGTGATTTTCCTTATTTTTTAAGATCCGAAAAGAGGGTACTATAGTTTTCTCGATACTTGTCGAGCAGATGTAGAATTAAATATAGAACCGGCAGGATATAGACCCATTATATCACAATTACCTGAAAAACAGTTAAGAAATAGTTTTGAGGCACCCCCTGCCACCACGCTTTCGGGTGCCTCCGCTGCCTTGGTTCAGTGTTTTTTATCCACAGTCACGGTGATCCCAGACACACCGAGTCCTTCGGGAGCTACGTATTCATCGGTTCTTAAGTGCTTTGACACCTCGGACCTTATAGGCGCTTCCCCCTTCTGCTGGTGGAAGTCATCAAGAGCATTTTTGACGGCTCGCTGGATGATTTCGTCGTTGCTCACAGATTCACCCCGGTAATGACCTGGTAGAGTTCTGTCTTCTTGGATGTCAGCCTCTCGTGAGCCTTGGCATACCTGGCCATGTAAAACAGTGAGTACGACATCTTCTTGTCAAAGCCGTGCTCCTTTCCAGCAAGCTCAACTGCAAGCTCATCCCATTTCGTAGTGTAGGTGTCGGGATTCTTCTGGAAACGGTCCAGGAGCTTGAACACGTTAACAACAGTATCCGCATTGGTCTTTGTGATCGGCAGATTCTCGATGTCTGGAAGGGTGTCCGCGAGAGATTTAAGGCCTTTCATAAATTCTTTTTCTTTGACCTCTTCCTGGAATTTGTGGGTAGTTTCCTGATACTCTGCCAGGACATCCTTCTTGAAGTCCTCGAACTTTGATTCAAGTGTTTTGGTGTTGGTTTTCATTGTAATTCCTCGAATTGAAATCAGTAGGGATGTCCCTGTTCACTCCTCTGCCAAGATGATCTCGACCATCTTGTCTTTCTGTGCACCGAGATTGCTGAGGGCCTTGGCATACAGGTTCATGTTGTATATACACATGCTTTCTTCCACAGTGAACCCGTGCTCTTTTCCACGTGAATGGATTGTCTCTGTGCTGTCGGCCTTCACATCATCGAGAGATTCCATTAATTTGAAAATCTTTGAAACAAACCGGGCGTTCTCTCTGTTGACTTTGAGTGTCTGGTAACTCGAGAGAATGCCACGTGGACCATAGAGCCTTTCCATAGCCTCTCTGTGTTCCTGGCCCCGGATCTCTTGGCGAGTGCTTTCAACTGCTTCTTTGAACAGGACGTTGAAGTCTTGTGTAAACTGGTTGATCCTTTCGAGGACGGGCTGTGCTTTTGCGTTCATATTCATACGGTGGTCACCTGCTTTGATTTTAGTTCCTGGAGGGCAAGACCGACGACTTCCCAGTTTTTCATCTTCTGGGAGCGTGCGATCTCGCGTATGTCTCTACGGATGGACTTGGGAAGCAAGACCTGAGCCCACTGGTTTCGGTCATACATACCTACGTGTGGTACGTACCACCTATATAAAGGAAGGTTGAAATTATTGGGTTACCACCGCGTGATGCAGTGGGTCATCGAAAACAACCGATGTGTTGCACTTTCTGTCCTTCCCGATATCCACAAAAACTAACACAATTTTCTTACCAGGCAGCAACAGGCGAAGGTGTTCTTCTTGGCATTGTTTAGAACAGTAAGGAAGCATGAACCGGCCGTACTTCCGATAATACACATCGTTGAACTTGTTCCACTGTGATTCCGTCATGTGGAATCGGTTATTACACCCCGGTTTTGCACAGGTGATCTCAAGCACATCAGAAGAATCATGGCCGTAAAATATGAGATCATTGATATAGGCATCTGGTTGTGTTTCCTCGATGCTGAAACACTCGGCCTTAACACCGGCTTCCTCGCCCGTTCCCTTTGACCCGCACACGATGCTCACCGCGGGGATCATAAGAGACCTCTTTGGCTTTTGACAGGTCAAGCGATGTTCACATTTGTTGGTGCAAATGACACCGTAGCTGTCTTCATGATAGGAATGACAGAGAAACATGTTTTTGCCTCCCAGTGAACATGGCTCTTAAAAAGTCAGAGAGCCCAGGAATTGAGCTCACACACTTACATCGGCATCTGCAAAACTGGCAGGCAATAACCGAGAATCGGGGCATATCCGCCGAACTCTCTTAGTAAGCAAGGTCTGATATGGTTCTATTTCAGGGACTCCGCCCAGACCTTCCCATAATTTAGGGTTAAGCAGTTCATTCCTTTCTTGTTCAGATTGCTTAAGTCCCTGGAATATTGGGAGCATTGCCTCCTTGCGTTCTTTGATATCTTCTTCTACGAGTCTCACGGCCTTGTCGGCAGGATAAGCATGATATAGCCTGTCCTCATGCCATGCGCTCTGTGTGGCCTCGTGGTTGAGTATCTCCTCAAGGAAACGGCGAGTGGCATCTATGCCACAGATCACTGCTATCTTGTGATTACGGTCCATTTCCTTGTATGCTTCGATGGCTACTCGGATAGCATCTTTGTGCAGGGCCTCGATAAAACGAACCGCATCAACGTACTCCATCGTATCAGTGATCTTGGATAAAACCACATCAAAACGATGTTCAAGTTCATCCTCTGGGATGTTGCCTGCTTTCATCTCTTTAAATAGATCGATTCCTACTTTCCTGGTATAAACTGCTTGATCCTCAACTGTGAGGTTTGATACTACTTTATCGAGTTGTTTGCTAAGTGTTACTGTGCTCATATCTGTCCCCCCTGGGCTGCTTCGATGTGTTCGAGTCTGCGCTTAATGTCTTCGAGATCGTCATCTTTAAGAATGGATGAATGTGCTTGAATAGCTGAAACCAACACTCTTAAGAATTTCAGTTTAGTCTCATCTCCTTCTCTGACCCGGAAGCGGTCACCTCTCACGCGCTGCTCAATATCCGTTATCATCCTGGTTGAAACTTCAAGGAGCTGTTCTCTTGACATTTTTTTTAAAGTTTGGGTGTCAATGTCGTCTTTTTCGGTCATCTAATGCCTCTTAGTGCTTCTTTTTTGTGTGATTCGGTTCTTAACGGCTTATTCTGAGTAGGGTAGTTATCACTATATTGATACCTCTTCATCCTGCCATTGTGAGTTCGAATCACTCGTTTGATTGTACCGACCGGGATATCCAGCTCCTCGGCTATCTCACCGTAACACCTGAGGTTTGCTTCCTGCAGGATCTTCTCACGTTCTTCGGCGGAGAGGTCTTGGACGTTTCTCACAATACCACCGTTTCCCCCGGGAACAGTTCCTCACTGATCGCAGCGTACCGGTAGTACATGGCTGCACATTTCTCCTTGATTGGTCTTGCACGGTGATTCACCACTACTGTCCACCATTCCAGGCCACCGGGCTCTGGAACTCCATAGAATATGAGCCAATACTTGAGATCCGCGTTCAGTATCTGGACGAGCACAAGATCCTCATCCGGAACATCGGCCAAGGTATAGAAGCCCAGAACATCCTTTTCTGTCACGTCTACCTTGTAGAGAAGGATGGCCTGCTCTTCAGGGGAAGCTACACAGTATACAATGAAATGTGCATTGATTTCCAAGAGTTCTGGGCCACCAGCTTCACTGGGAGAACTGTAGAGGCAGGAAGGTATCATAGCGGGGCCTCCACAGGTTCAGGCTGATTCGGGTGTTCAGATGCCCGGTTGATATACTTTTGATAGCAGGTATGGCAACGATGCTCTACCTGGCCATTTATGAGAGTGGAAGTGTTAGGGGCACTGGTGGATCCACAGTCGGCACAATAGGCTTGTGTTTGTTCACCTTCTACATTCAATGGACCAGACATCGGTCTTTCGGTGGGTATCTTAGCATACCGTCTAATGGTATCAGTAACTTCAGTGAACTTGTCAGAAGGCACACTATACCTCTTGCAGTATTCCATTGCTACATGGGTCACGTTGAGGCGATTGATGCTCTTTTTATGGGAAGATTCCCACCGCGGAGCCCAAGCCAACAAGTGTTCCTGCATAGCGGTGTTTCCGGTATTACCGATATCTAGCGGGGGTGCTGATGCACTGTTACCAGCAATATTACTACCACTGTTACCTAGCTTTTCACTATCTTGCGAACTACTGATACCATTGATACACTGGTTTGACTTTTGTGTAAGTAAAGAATCAGATTTCTCATTTTTCACACAATTGGGTTTTTTTTGCTGTACTCTATCTATATTGGTATCAGTGGTATCAGTGTATGTATTGTTACTGATTATTGGAGTATCAGTGTGTGTATCAGTCGTGTAACAGTGCGTATCACCCACATCAAGAGACACAACCGAGCCAAACATTCCAAGGGCGTCGAATCCATCGAGTTTTAGATATGTCTTCTGTGTTTTGTGGCCTACAGAATTCTCAACTGTTCTTTTTTCAACATAGAATCCCTCAACTTTATGGAGGAGGCCCGCATCTTTGTTTCTATCCTTTCCATAAATTAGATGTGATACTCTGCCCACGGATTTACCCAGAGCCTTGGCAATTTCTTCCCGGGTAGCTTCTCCCCTGCCAGCAAGTACTATACATAGCCGCATCTCCGCATCACTTAGCTTTAGTCCCTGGTTCTCCGCCCTCCTAGTATACAGTGCCTTAGCATCGTTGAAGTCTTGGACTTCTGCTATTAGGGCGCCTTCCTGGTCTTTCTGCCTTTGTCTATGTCGAAGAACTGTATATCCCCTCAAGATATCCAGGAAGATAGAATAGTTTCTGCGATTCCTGGTATCTCTCCATGTAATCCTTTCTACAAAGGGGATTTTCACAATGAAATTGCTTGACTTTATGTCCTGGAGGATCTCTCTGCAGATCAGTACGCTATCGTTCAGGGGTAGGCCAACTTCACCAGATGCGGCCTTTTTTGACAGGAACTCCACAACCTTTCTATCCTGTTCCTCTGACTCGTCCACGCCCCCGCCGAACTGTCTGTTTAACAGCTGCAGGCTTTGGTCATCGTCCACCGAAGTGAGCCACCAAGATATCCTGGAGGGTATCCTCTTTGTTTCTTCTCTTCGCTTAATGTCCAAGGTGGTGTATGTGGTCCCCGTCTGAAAGTTGGAGGTCGCACGCTTGATCACGCCTTCCAGTGTTTCAGATAGATCAATATCATCACAGAAGATGATACTGCCATCCTTCAGCCCCTTCATGTAAAAAATAGCCTTGTCTGATAGTGTTGTTTCAAAAATCCATTTAGGTGGCACAAGGTGAGCCATGGCTTTACAGCAGTGTGTCTTTCCTTTACCAGACTCCCCGCTCACCTTGGGCTGGATGCCGTCCGCGTTTAGAACCGACTGAACGCCAACGGATACAAGTAAGGTCTTAGCAAGTTCGAGGTCCCCCACATGCAGAGACTGGTGAGTATCAAGAATGAACTGAACAGGATTCTCTCGGCTGGCTATCATGTCGGCAGCCTCTTTAATCAGCGGGTCGGTTTCTTCATCGTTCGTGGCTTGTTGTTCGCTTTGCTCTCTTCCTTCCACTGAGGGGGGTGTATATCTTTTTGTCAAACTGCTTATGGCGTTCCCAATGGTAGCCTTAAGATAAGTCGGGTGAGTATCCCACTTGCTGCGAGCAAGGCCCGACTGTCTCATGAGTCTTTCAATCCGGACTTCATCTTGAGTGTAGAAGGCTATCAGTTTAGCAAGTTCATAATCTGCCTCGCTGTTTGAAGGATATCCGGCTGTGCTTCCATCCCACAGAGATTCGAATGTATCTGCAATAGATGAGCCCATCAACAGAGAAATGACCTTTTCATCCTCCTGGTTACAGCTCTCCTTACTCCCATTTCGCGGGGACTTGCATGCCTCACGGTGTGGATCTATCTTATCATAAACAGCCTTGATAGCTTCAGGCGGTGCTTCGTTTATGGTATCTGGCGTTCCTTCTAGGTGGTTTCCTGTAACCACAAAGAAGCGATCGTGTGTGTACATCTCATAGTTTCCACGCCTGCACTTGCTCCCCGGTTTCTCTCCCTTGCAAATAACATGTGCACCCGTTCCACTCTGGGAGATCTCCGCATAGCTTGCAAACCGCTTGATCTCTTCAAGTGTTCCGTTCTCCCATTCTCCGGTTTCGGGGTTCCTGATATTATCCCAATCAACTCCCATATATGGGTCATAATAGGAGAAAACAAAACCGATACCATTGAATATCTTTGGGTCGAAAGCTTCAATGCAAGCTTCAAATATGTTCCAGGTCCCGGGGGCTGTGGAGTCTGCTGGTTTGTTTTCAACCGTGAATAAAACTTTATCTGGTTTTTTCTTACCTGGTTTCTGCACAAATTTCCACATGACCCACTGTGGACATTCCTTAAGTTCTGCAGGAATGTTGTCGATATTAACAGGAGGGGTTATTCTTCAACACCCCCCGCGCAGATCTCCTTGGCCAGGTCCACAAAAAGCTTCAACGTCGGATTAGTCGCCGTCACTAAACGGTAAATATCCTCCGGCATCGAGGCAAAATCCCTTATAGTGGGATGCTCACGCAGGCTCTGAAGATCAGCGTCAGAGCTTGAACCACCGCTTTGAATATAACCCATGGAGTTCATGTATAACATGGCCTCCTAGTGGTGCAGGTGGTCATATAGCAATTCAGGGGGGCACTGCCCCCAACTTCTATTGTGTTTCTGTTTTCGGGTAAATTCATGCGGCGCTTCCCGGAAGGCCACAAGCTCAAAACAGCATACCTTTTGTTAGAACAAATGTTCATACAAAAAGTATTATAATATCCTACCGCGTAATACCACATGGTCTGAAATGTGGGTTATACTTGGAGTATAATCATGTTTCGAGCTGCAGGCGTGTTAGCGCACACCTGTGGCTTCCTTCTTATCGTTTTGTTAATATAATTCCTTTAGTTTAATACTGTTTCTGCTATCAGAATTGGTAATGAAATGCCCGCTTCTGTTATCAATTGGTTTTCTCCGGGAATCTCTGATCTATCAGAGCATACATCTTCATCCCCGCGACATCGGCTTCTCGCTTGATCTTATCTCTGGTGGATTCTTTGACAAGGATACTCGTCCATCCTTTGGCTGCCATTTACTGCCTCCTTATCTGGTAATGTTCACTTTTTCACTACTAGTATATAAAGAAAAGTTGAATTTTTCTTCACAATTCTATTGTCGAGCTCATGATTTATAAATAATCGGTCTCTGGTTAGCTACCTCCTTCTTTTTGAATAGTCTACTGTAATGACCTGCAGCTCATCCTCTGTGAACACTCCTGCGTATTCGTCGTATCTGAGTTCATAAGGACCCCCGTCCCATGGATACAGGCGCCTGGCATGTTCACGTTCTCCTCCTCCCACAACTGCGACACTGCAGGTTATGCGGAAGGATCCTCCCGCACACAGGGCATCTTTGCTTCATCTTCATATCACATCACCCCATGGCCTTATCACGTGGACCTTGCCGGCCACGAACCTGTTCCAGTATCGATCAACTGTACCCTGACCGACCATGCCATACTTCCGGAGGTCCTTCCTGGTATACTCAGGATGTTCTCTGTGAAGATCATAGAGTTGCTTAAGCCAGTGGTGGCTTTCACCCCGGGAGATCTCCCAGGACTCCTGCAACCTCATCACCGGCTCAGAGCCAGCCCATCCGCATTGGTGACACTTCCACTTCTCTTCCTTTACCACGTGATTGATTGTCAGTGAATCACATTCCGGACAGTGGGCACGTGGACGAGGGGTCATATCCCCACCCCTGGCATTCTTCCCATCATTCTTTCCTCAACTGCCTGGACGAGCTCAAGGCACTCATCTGCCGATACCCCGAAGGCATCTTTGAGTATGGCAGAGAGCAGAGCGCGGTCCCTGATTTTGACGCCTCGGAGCTCTCGGATGATATCCTCCACGAATTGGTCCTCAGTAGCGACATCCCGGGCGACTGCATATTCCAACCTAAATTTTTCTACAGCGGGTGCTCCCACAACAATATCCGCGTAGAGTCTCTTGCCGGTTTCAGGATCCTTAATGCAGGTGTACACTTAGATTTCCTCCGGAGCGTTTTTCAATGGACAGTTTGGGAGAATCCCGCATTTGAGATAATCATCTTTCGATATGAAGGGACTTCCTTGGATATCCTCATTATCACAATACTCTCCCCTATCATTGCTAGAAAGATAGAAACACCGCCTGCAGGACGGCACAAGAATCATCTTCACGCCATCACCGCCTGAGCTCTGATCTGTTCCTAGGGGATCTCCTCAAGAGCTGGTTGTCTGCAGAAGGTGCACACGACAAGCCTTGTTTCCGGGTCTACACTTGGGAAGAATACCATCTTTCCACAATCCATACATATCCATTGGTTTCTCATGTTCTCTGATCTCCGGAGGGACACCCGAGACCAGAACCTTTAAAGCCAGAGAAACACAATAATTGATTGCGAGTCATTACGTGGATCTCTGGGGCCTTGGTCCTGGGGTCCCTTAATGCATTACTTCTTTTCTATAAACGCTACCCTCACAGCTTTGCGTATCGCCTGTGAATAATTATCACATTCTCGCGCATCGATTACCCTTTTCAAGGCGTCGTGTACATCCTCTGTGAGCGAAACTGTCATTCGGTGTGTTACATTTGGTGTAATCATCATACCAATCTAAGCAGGCATTATATTTAAGTATTACGTTTGGTGAAATTATCATCGAATTGTTTATCATTGGTCGAATTGTATTCACTTCATGAAAGAACGATTCAGTGTATCTATGGACGATGATCTTGTCAAATGGCTTGACAGGATGGTCGATGAAAAAATATTTTCAAGCCGCAGCCACGCTTTAGAATTCTGTGTCAAACAGCTATCTAATTTCGGAATAGAAAATATAGTCATGCTGAACTATGGAGACGGAAGGAAAGAACCAATCTTCCTGACTGATCAAGCATTTAAAAAAATGGAATACATTATGCAACAGCTCAATCTCAAAACGGTAAACGACGCGCTGGCGTACATTATTAACAACTCGTGGGAAGCACGCCAAAAAGAAACAACTAGCCAATCCGAAAAGAAGTAGGAGCTGTGGTTACAATGGTATCCGGTTCGGGCCATTGTGGCCTTGTGGATTTTCCAGGACACCATTGAACAATTTCCTTTTCCCAGCAACAAATAACAAAGTTGAAATCTAATTAGATTTGACGTTAAAATATGGGGATGTTTGACTTCTTGAAACGGCCTTCTTCAAAAGAGAGTAGCCAGGTAATAGCCGAGATCATTAAAGACGAATTGCCCGAACACACGGGTGACCAAGAAAGCCCCTCACCTATCTGTCCTTACTGTAATACAGAACTTGAACAGATGCCAAAGGGTAAGAAAAAGTGTCCCCACTGTAGTAATTATATTCGCGTTAGAAAGCCAATGATCGGTGAAGAAAAGGTGTTAATGACCGAAGAAGAAGCCGATGATGTGGCCTTCGTCGCCGAGCAACTGAAAGGATTGGAATATTATAACATCACACAAGATGATTACGTTAATACGCGGAAACATCTGAAAGAGGAGCACGGAGAGAAGACAGGGCCAGTCGATGTTCTTTGGACGATGGTCAAGAATCTAAATGACAATGCCATCGAGAAAAAGGATATCGACACTATTAGAAACACGTTATGGATAATGTCATTAATATTGTACCGGGAAGGAAGAGACTTCATTCGACTAAAGCAAGAATCGGAAAAGATGCGATTGGTTAAATATCGCAAAGAGGGGGTCGAAATGGTCAAGATCTCCTCCCCTGGTCCATGTGAAGCATGTGCCAAGAACAATGGTAAGGTATTAACGATTGACGAGGCCCTCGAGACAATGCCCATCCCTAATCCAGATTGCACCACCAAGACAAGAGATGGTCCATCCGGATGGTGTCGATGCAGATATGTGGTCTTCTTTGATGATGCTGAATTAGATAAATAACCACTCCCGTTTGATTTAATTCCCATAAAAGAGCTTCTATGGTCCGTAAAAATACCTACATTTTTATATTTTAATATTATTAATAAAATATAGGTGTGTGATTCCTTTTTTATCCACCCCCAACCAACCCCACGAATCACACATCTCTACCGCCTTCCCCACAGATATTCTTTGAGGTCTTTAACTTATTCTACTAAATTTTTATAGTATGGCGGATTTAGATGTTTCTAATCGCTGAGAGTATTGTGGTGTTACTATATGGAAAAAATGGATATCTACACCTTTGGACAATATCTATCTACTATCAAGGTAGATAATATCTATGAAACACAACACTTTCGTGAGAGGATGAAAGTCCGATTTGGTGAAGATTTTATTAAAGAAGTATACACCAAAATATTCGATTGTACTCCAGTTGGAATATTAGAGCAATTCACGGGAAAGTTTAAAGTCTTGTATCGCTATAATGAAGACTACGACCTTACCATAATCATTGGCATAAAAAAAGTTAATCCTATAGAATTCTCGTTGGTAACATGTTTTAAAGAAGCATCAAGAAAGAGGGTGAGAGCAGATGGGCAAGACCAGAATTAAAATAAAAGGAGATGCTGCTGACTATGATATGCAAAATGATAGCTTCTTTGCGTATTCTAAAGGGATGAAGTATAAATCATCTATCGACTTAGATGGGATTGTCATAGATATCTCTGAAGAGAATTCTATAATGGGTGTGGAAATTCTCGAAGTATCTGATAAATTCGGCATCAGTAAATATGATGTTAAAAACTATAAAGCACTAAATATGAATGTTAAAATTTCTAAAAAGATGATTAGAGTGGAACTAGTTTTTAGTGTCTTGAAAAGGAATGCCCCCACTCCACATGTTATACAGGCCTCTGCACTCAACTCCATGAACTTGCCGGTAGGGTCTGAATCTTTAGCTGTAGTTGCCTGATGCCTGCATCATTTTTACTTTACTCTTTTTCACCCATCTTAGCTAGCAGTTTTCTTGCCTCTTCCGACCTCATCACCAACTGCAAGATCTCCGGAATCCTGGCCTCATATTTGCCGATCTCATCGAGTGCTTGGTGGTCCAAGACAAGGGAACACTGTGAGCAGAACTTATCCTCGGGCCGGAGAATGTTGTGACAACGTGGGCAATTGCTCAATGTTACCTGCTTCTTATCATCCTTCTTAAGGCCATACTTCTCATAGACCACATCATTCATTTCCTGGTCCGTAAAATTGCCATAGACCTTATACATCTGTGTGCTGCCCTTTGACCATCCTGCACGGTGGTTAATTGTCTGTTCATTGAACCCCTGCAGGATCCAATCGGTTATTGCCTTGTGCCGCAACAGGTAAGGATAGAAGTCCTTGATACCTGCGTCCTTTGCTATCTTCTGTATGGTTACGCGGAACGTCTTGTAACTCATTGCAGTATGGTTCTTGTCAAGAGTAACCCACAGAGGCGCTTCGGGGTCGTCCCGGAGAGGATGCACGGCTAACCATTGCTGCAGGTAACCTGAAGACCATGTGAGAGGTATTCCCTTTGCCGGTGTGGTTTTCTTTGATCTCGATGTTTTTGAGAGATATACGATTGATCCGTAATCATTTGACTCGACATTTCCAACCCTGCAGGAGATTAGTGCCCCAGGACGGAACCCACCGTCATAGAAGGTTGCCACAAGGGCCCTATTTCGGGCATTCGTGCAGACCTTGATCATCTTGTCTATCATATCCTTTTCAGGCAGGTCCTGAGGCTGCACATGTGTTTCTACGGTCCCTAATTTGATCTTCTCTACCCACCTGGGCACATTGTCGCCATATATGTGTCTGTAGAGCTTCCTCACGACCTTCTTGTAATTCCGGATCTCATTGTGTGACAGTTGCGCCTTATCTTCCAGGTATATGATGAAGTCGTAGAAAGCATCTTCATCGAGTTTGTCAATTGTGCCTTCAAAACCACTTTCCGGGAGCCTTTGAATCATTCTCTTCAACTGGTTGGTGTAGTGGGTAAGGGTACTTTTTGCCAGGCCGTCCAGCCTGCAGCTTTTGATGAACTTCTTAACAATGGCCTTGTTTTCTTCGGAGGTATCGAGTTCGTCCAACCTTTCCATTGCTTTTAAAAAACCAGTATCAAAAGCGTGTACATCGTCCACATTGCGAGTCATATATTCTTTAATATGTGGTTTAGGTGTATAAACTTTCGTTATATACACCCGGCTGATGTACTTTACTTCTTTTTATTCATTCAACATCCATTAAATTACAATATCGATTAGTTTTTTACTTCCATAGATAAAAAGGCGGTATCAAACATATTAACAGATAATTCAATGATCCTGAGGATGTGATATTCAATGTCAAAAGAAAAAGCTGATGCACAACATAATTCATGCTGTCGTGGTGGTTCCTGTGGTTTTAGTATGTTTAAAGTATGGATACTAATAGGAGTTTTGATTGGAATGATATGGTATTTTGTTCAATGATTATCATGCTTCTATACAGAATCTTATTTTTTTGATTTTTTGCAATTAAGGGATAACCAAAAAATAAGTCAATGTGGCTTACAATCCGGTCGAGCCAGCAGGCTCTGAATGACAGGTACTTATATGGAAAAGATTTGTATTATGAGTCTCAACAGTCCCTAATCATCCGGGGTCCATTGTATGAAAAACGAAAGATATGACATACTTGCCAATGAGAACATAAAAAAGCTCATCTACAGGATGTCAACTCCTGCAATCGTAGGGTTGCTCGTTCAGGCATTCTACAATCTTGTGGATACCATCTTTGTGGGCAGGGGACTGGGGGCAGATAGTGCCTTTGGAATTGCCGGGATCTCTGTTGCATTCCCTGTACAGATGCTCATGATGGGCATTTCCATGGGGCTGGGTATTGGAGGAGCATCACTCATCTCAAGAGCTCTTGGCATGGGTGATCACAAAAAGGCTGAAAGGACCCTGGGGAATATGGTTATGCTGGTCATCATATCCAGTGTGATCTTCACTATTCTGGGACTGGCATTCATTGACCCTGTGCTGAAAGTATTCGGAGCATCGCAGAGCATACTTCCTTTTGCAAGGGAGTATACGAAGTACATACTCATGGGAACCATATTCTTTGCATTCTCCGCAGCATTGAGCAATACCATAAGAGCAGAAGGACATGCAAAGTTTGCAATGTCCGTCATGTTGATCTCAAGTGTTGTGAACATCATACTTGACCCGCTCTTCATCTTTGAGTTCAACATGGGAATAATGGGGGCAGCTGTTGCAACGGTCATATCCCAGATAGTTGGCTGTGTATTGGTAGTTCACTATTATACAAGCAACATCAGCATAATCCCATTGAAGCTTGCATATATGGTGCCTGATATTGCTCTTTCCTGGGAGACCATAAGTATAGGGATGTCAGAGTTCATTTTCAATTCAGTTGAAAGTCTGGTCTTCATTCTGCTGAATCAGAGCCTCCTGATATATGGAGGGGATATGGCAATCGCTGTATTCGGAATAATCATCAAGGTCTTCATGCTCACTCTTATGCCTATAATAGGTATCAAGCATGGGATCCAGCCGATTATTGGTTTTAACTACGGTGCCGGCAATTTTGGGAGGGTCTGGGAAACCGTCTCCATTTCAAATTATATTGTATTTGGCATGTGTACACTGAGTGTAATTAGTGTTTTCCTCATCCTTGAACAGATATTCCGTGTTTTCAGCAGTGATTCCGGACTTATAGAGATGGGGGTGCCGGCAATAAAGATAAGTTTCCTGATGATGCCGTTCATAGGAACTCAGGTCGTGGCAATGGCCCTACTTCAGTCTCTTGGCAAGTCTAAAGAATCACTGATGATCACACTCTCAAGGCAGATCTTCTTTTTGCCACCCCTTGTATTTATACTTCCATTGTTCATGGACCTGACAGGTATATGGGTATCGTTCCCGATATCTGATTTTTTGGGGTTTGTCGTAGCGGTGATCTTAATGAAAAGGGAAGTTACCAAACTCAAGGCATCAATATCTCAGGTCTGAAACCAAAAGAGAACTGAATTTTGGACGTAGACCTGAAATTATAGATCCACTATTTTATCTTTCATTATTTTGATTTTGTTTCAAAATCCTTTTACTCAAGAAATTCATTTATCTGTTCATTCCTTCATATTAATTACTTATGAAGCATTGATTTTAATCGCTTCTGGATAATTTAATAATGGGGGTCAAAATATGGATATGAATGAATTATTCTTCAAGGAGAATGTAGGTGGGTTTGATCTTATTTTCAGAGCACTTTTTGGGACAGCAGCAATAATTGTCCTTGCAATGGATTTGGTAGCTCCGGGCATATGGCAATGGGTAATTGCCATTATTGCTTTTGTGGGACTTTTCTCATCTATTTTGCGCCACTGCACGCCATACTCTCTTATGGGCTTTAGTACCGCAAAGAAATGAAACCGTAGATTGTATTTGGAAGTATCAATCTAGGGAATATACAATAATCTCTTCAATAGTCCTATTATGAAAAAGGGGATGTTTAATCCCCTTTTTACTTCCATCTTTTAAGGTAGGGTATGAATTGCATATTCATTGCCCTTGCCTCACTTTCAGGTATCTGTTTCATCTCAGACATAATGTGGGTGCATTTGTCCACCATTTCCTGCATGGAGATATCAGGTTCGATGAATGTACCATCCTGGTAGCAATAAGCACAGTAATCATAATTCTTTGAACCATCTGCATTTGTCCCGAAATCTCCATTATTCTGCTGAGGCATTCCGCAACTCTGGCAGAAATTCATGTATTTCCTGTTCATAGTTTTATCTCCATTCCAATTAATATTACTTCATTTTATTTTTGTGCATCATCTGGTAAAAAACGAATGGATGTTTATGCATGAGCAGATAATCGTTGGCATAAACACAGTAAAATCAAAAAGAAAATAGATTAGGTATCAAGCAAATTTAATATTCTCTAAATTGAAGTTTCATTTTCCCCAAACGGCACATAAATTATACTGCCATCAGCTAGTCTGTAAGCGGTACCAAGAGCTTCTCCGCTTCCGCTGCCAAGTTCATTAGTCATGTTCAGTATTTCGATTGGTTTGCCTTCTTCCTTGATGATTATCTGCATATCCTTCTGTCCCGGATTTTTTACGATCGTTATATTTTCAGTGGGACTTAAGAGTTCAGGCAACTGGTATGACATAACAAGTGCAACCAGCAGTGCTACAGAGAATACCATTGCAATGTCAAAGAGGTTAGCCACACCTGTAAGTGGGTTTTGCTCATCGTCATCACCTATATGCCTTCTTCGGCTCGATCTTCCTCTCCTGTTCAATCCCTTTCCTCCAGGATATCAAGGATATAGTCAATGTCAGTCATGTCCTGCCAGTACCATCTTTTTCTAACCTGTGTCAGCACATAGCCGATACTTCCGGCGAAAAGGCCTATTACCGTAGTGGCAAAAGCTATCATCAGATTGTTTGCAAGCTGCTCGATATCTCCCTGAGAGAGTCCAATGAGTGCAGGACCCAGTGGTATAAGGGTTCCCATAAGACCTACCATTGGTGAGATAGTTGCAACAATCCGTGTCTGCTCAAGTCTTTTTGACATTTTGATCTCATAATCTTGTGCAAGCCATTCCAGTGAAGATATACTCTCCATTTGAATATGTTTCGCGGCGTCCCTGGCAAAACACATAACAATATAGTTCTGTCTCAAAAATTTCAATGAACCTGCAGCTTTTCTAAAATCTCTATTTTTAATATATTGCCGTGTACTGTTACAGCAAAGTTCAAGGTTGGGTACATCGCGCTGTCTCTTTGCAAATTCTGATGCAAATTCTCCTATGAGCATCAGAGAATAAACAGCCAGCATTATCAGTGTGATTACTACCGGGTAAAGTAATGCAGATGAGAATGTGTAAAGAATGCTGAATATATACGAAGTTGTATCCATTTTTAATGTCCTCTTTTGTGTGTCAGATATAAACACTTAGAATCCATATTATTTTTTTAAAAATAACTTACTTTGATTTATCAAGTAGTTATAAAAATATTGTGGTTGACATAATATTTATCTTTCCGTTTATTTACATTAAAAGCATATTATGGGACACAGATAAGCGATAAAAGCGATTTTAGGGAATTAATGCCTGTAAATGTGGTGTTATAGAATCAATTGTAGTGTTTGAGTCCATTAATAGTGTTTACAAGGGTGCCATCAATATGAATGGAATTAATTGTTGGGGATGAGCCTACTTACACGATTGTTTTTTTCTGTTGCAGGTCTTAATGCTTGAGTTTTTTCAGGGGATACAGGAAGAAACTTATGTATTTTATCTGGTTATTTCCATCAGGTCGATATTATGAGTCATGTCTGCCACGAATACTGTATTCTTGAGAATGGAATGATTCTCTTTATTTGTATGACAATTAATAATGTCAGTAATTTCAAAAGTTGATTAATGTGGGTTTCTTTCAGGGACCTACTTTATATGGCTTCTACTTAGGGATAAGCACTTAAAATTGATGCTGAAAGTTAATCTATATTCTGTTTGGTAAATTTGCTACCCATTCTTTCAGAAAGAGAATATTGATCCTGTATATATGAGGTAATCGAAAAAAGGAAGTTGCGCCTGCACATGGCAGGCACATCTGTTACTCAATTGTCTTTTCGGTCTTATTTCTTCTTTTCATTCCTGCGTATCAGCATTGCAATAGCAATCACTGCAATCATTGATACAATAATACCTGGTGCCGGAATAGAACTCTTTTCAACTTCAAGGATTGCAGTAGAGCTGCCAATCTGTATCTCATAAGTACCTGCCTCTTCCTGTGAAACAGTGAAGGTCAAAGTAGTTTCTTCTCCTGCATCAAGTGATATGCTCTGTGTGTCTACAATAGTTCCGTTGACGAGCAGATCCACATCCTCATTACCTTTAACGGTACCTGAGTTCATTACATCGACTGTGACAGTAGCTTCTTCCCCGGTCTTTACCAAAATAGGTGTGACCTGCAGGTTAGAATAAGTAAGCTTTGCTTCCAGTGCAAGTACATCAAGATTCAGTTCTGCTTCAAGGTATTCATCTGCCATGGTTGTCAGTTTGTGCAGACCTGTTTCTTTCACTGTGTATGTAAGTATACCATTAGAACTAGTGCTTCCTATGAGTTTGCCATCGTAGTATACCTGCACATCTTTAACAGCTTCTCCGCCAATAGCTTTGGTTACAGAGATTGTTATAGTATCTTCCGGAACAACCTTTTCAGGTGACACTTCAATGACAAGCTTTCTGCTTGCATCATCAGCTGAGACCACTTCTACTTTCTCGCTTGCCGAAACGTACCCTTCCTTTTCAGCAGTAACTGTGAAAGTGCCTGCTGTTTTAGGAGTGTAGCTTATTGTACCATCAGTTGCAGTTTCTCCTATTTCTTCATTACCAAACATAACAAGTGCATCTTTAACTGCGGCACCTCTTGATGTTACCATAATTTTAACTTCATCGCCTTGTTGAATTACAGAAGGTACGTCCATAGAAAGTGATTTTGAAGGCAAAGTTGATACTTCTACAAACGGATAGTAGCGTACATCACCGGAGTCTGCAACTTTAAATGAGATATCTCCCATTACATCGATTGTCTTTCCTCTTGAAAGTGATAGTGAATCTCCATTTTCAAGGACAATTTCATCTGATGCGAAACTCTTTACTTCCATCTCTCCGAATTTCTCATTGTCTGCTATCTCTACAACATCTTCTGAAATCTGGAAGATACCTTCGATGAACACAGCATTTGATTCAGTTCCCTGGAATATTTCGTCAAAATGTACTACTATAGTAGGAACATCATCTGTTGAACCAATGTCCATCTCGTAGATATAGTCATCATTAGAGGAAACAATTCCTGTATCAATGTCATCGCCATCCTTGACGAGGTTTACCATAACACTACTACCATCAAGGTCAACTTCAACTATGTAAAGCTCATACCCGTCTTCCAATACCAGCGAGGAACCGGAGTATAGTGATGTCTTACTGTCGTCGTCGATGAGCACCTTTGAGAGCTGGCCATCAGAAAGAAGGCTTACATGATCTGTAAACTCATTGTCAGGATATCCCGCAAAGTACTTTTCTGCCATAAATCCGATAACCTGGAACTCTCCCCAGCCACTATGATCAAAACTGACATCCAGCGGCACACTTCTGTAAACAAGGTCACCATCATCGATGCTCCTGCCACTAAGGTCCTTAATTTCAAGTGATTCGGTTCCCACACCTTCATCAATGTTGTAATAGAATCCTTCAAAGTTCAGTGGTGTCCATTCAAGTTTATCGTTCTCTGCAACCGTACCTCTGAGTTCATAAGTACCTGGATCTGACATGTCTACTACAGGGCCGAACCTCAATATACTGTCATCAGCAACTATGAATTTCAATTTACCCATAATAGTTATTGTATTTCCTCTTCCCAGGCTGATAGAATCTGAATTTTCCATTGTAATTATGTCTGAACCCAGTGCATTAACTTCCATCTTCCCGAATTTGTCTCCAGATACAATTTCCACATAATCCTCAGATATCTGGAATATACCCTCTACAAATACTGCATTTGTTTCAGTTCCCTGGAATATATTGTTTAAATGAACTGCTATAATTGGTACATCATTGTTTCCGAGTTCTATCTCATAGACGTAGTCATCATCTGATGAAACAATATCCGTATCTAGTTTCTTTCCATCCTTTTCAAGGGTGACAAGAACACTGTTTCCGTTTACGTCAACCTCTTCCAGGTTCAGTTCGTATCCTTCTTCAAGTACAAGGGAAGAGCCGGAATAAAATGAGACTTCTTCATCATCATCGACCAGGACTTTTGTAAGTATGCCATCAGATATCAAGCTTATATCGTCCTTAGCAAATTCTGTATCGTCGGTGTAACCTGCAAAATATCTTTCTGCCATAAATCCTATTACCTGATATGAACCCCAGTCACCCTGTTCAAAATCAGTATTAATAGGAGTTGTTGAATATTCGAGGTCTCCATCATTTATACTTCTGTCACTGTCGCTGTCCAGTGTTATTGTTAGTGTTTCTGATCCTTCTCCTGAATCTAAGTCATAATAGAAGCCGGAATAAGTCAGTGCAGTCCATGTATATTCGAGGGACAAATTCTCACTTGCATCCCATATACGATTTCCTGTGCTGTTGTTTGTTGCAGCCATGGCTGTGCATGAAAGCATGACCAATACGGCCACTGTAACAACAGATAAATAATATTTACGTTCATTTATCATATTATCTCCCCTTAATTTGTTTTCTTTTTTGTGAGAAAAAAATAATCATATAATTCAATTCTTATAATATATTACAATATTATATAAAACAATCTCAGTGTCGATGTTCTTAAAGTGCAAGATTTGATCTGAAAGATTAATGCTAACTTTGCAGGTGTATTCAGGATAAACAATTGTTTATCCTGGTCACTTCAATTTTAGGGACCAGGAATTCCCGTTCTTTTCTATGCATATTTTGTCTTCCCTTGCAAGCCATCCGATTGCCATAAATGTTGACTGGTTGTCAAAACCATTCTCTTTGAGGTGGTTTTTCAGCTTTGCCATGTTCGATTCTCCACTTTCAAGCAGTTTGTACACATATCCTGCTGCCTCACCTATGTTCAAACACATTTCATCCATGTATATCACTTCATGTATTTTTATTATAAACATCAATCGTGTTTCTGGCAATGTTTTCCCAGCAGAACTTTGTATTTACCAGTTCTTTACCATTGTTTCCCATAAGGGGCGTTTCAGAATCCAGTCCACCAAGTGCATAATTAAGTCCCCATGCTATGGATTCAGGCGTCCTGTAGCTTATCAGCCCATTCTGGAAATTATCAACTATATTTACTGCATCCGTTGCAATCACTGCCTTGTTTGCATCCCATGATTCAAGTACCACAATTCCAAAAGGCTCATTCCTGCTTGGAACACATGTCATATCACATGCGTTTGCCCAGTCCTTAAGTACTTCATCAGGCGAATAACCCAGGAAATGGCATGCATGGCCAATGTTTAGATCGTTGGCAAGATTCTGGCAAAATGGCCTCATTTCCCCTTCACCTATGAATACGAAATGTGCCCCCCAATTCCCGTCAAGTACTTTCGGAATAGCCCTTATAAGTAAATCAGGTCCTTTCTGGTAGTTCATTCTTCCGGTGAATAGTACTACAGGTGCAAACGGATGGATGCCATAATTTGTCTTAATTAATCCTGAATCCACATCTTTCTCCATTTTTCCCGGAGATATCCCGTTAGGTATTACAGATATTTTATAATCCGGAATTCCATAGATATTCTGAACTTCCCTTTTGAAATTATCCGACGTGATTATCACTTCTGAACTTTCATATCCTCCAAGCCATTCCCGGTGGGAAACTTCATTGGCTGTCGGAGAATTCAGGTTGATGTTCCCATTACGTCCCCATTCAGTACTATGATACGTCATTACATAAGGTTTTCCACATTTGTACTTTATTCTGTTAAGTACATTTACAGGATGCCAGTCATGTCCGTGTACAATATCAAAATCCCCGTGTTCTCTTGATACCTGTACAAACCTTGAATACATTGCATCGCACATTTTATCCATTTGGGTCAATATGCCCCCGGATTGGTCGAAGCTGCATCTCTGGTAATGTACTCCGTTTATTTCATCATAATCTCTATACCACCCGCTCCGGGTGAATATATGAACTTCATGTCCTAGCTTTACCAGCTGCTCTGATAACTCAGTCACATGGGGAGCTAATCCTCCTACCTTAGCAGAATGAAGACTCTCCCATGAGAACATTGCAATTCTCATTGATTCCATATTCCCACACTCAAGTAAGTAAATCCCCAAAACCAATAATAAAAACATGCTTTAAATATAATATACTTTGCGTACAGAGTTAAAAATTTATAATAAGATATCTTCTATATAAGAGCGTGTTATCTCAGCCACACTCCAGGCCTGTGAGACACATCCACCAGGATTGTGTGGTTTGTCACCATCAAACACCTCTGATATAGAACCGATTCCTGCTTCATCAATGTGTTCCTTTATTCCATTAAGGAAAGTCTTGAGATTGTCTTTAAGGCCAGGTATGTCCTGGTATACTTTTCTGTAAGCTGTTATATACGGGCCAAGCAGCCAGGGCCAAACGGTTCCGTTATGATAGGCACTATCTCTCGTTTCTGTGTTACCTTCATATTTCCCTTTATATTTACTATCAAGGGGTGAAAGAGTCCGCAAACCGTAAGGTGTCAGCAATTCTTTCGTGACCACATCAACAATACTTTTTTCCATTTCATGTGATAGCATGGTATTAGGAAGAGAAACTGCAAATATCTGGTTTGGTCTGATTGAAGCATCTTTCCAGTGTTCTTCTGCAGAGCCGGAAATACAGTCATAAATACAGTCATTTTCTTTATTCCAGAATTTCTCCCTGTAACTTTCCTTTGTTAATCCTGCAATCTCAAGAAACATGGAAGTATCCATTCCAAGGTGTTCACCTATTTTGCTTGCTTGCATCAGTGCATTGTACCAGAGAGCATTGATCTCACATGTTTTCCCACTTCTTGGAGTGATCTCCCAGTCCCCAATCTTTGCATCCATCCATGTAAGCTGTCCTGCATGTTCTATCAGGCCGTCATCATCCATTCTGATACTAAAGGAAGTGTCTGTACGGTAGTTATCCAGTATGTTTTCAACAGTAGGCCAGAGTTTTTCAGTAAATTCAACATCTCCCGTGTAATCAAGATATCTTCCAACAGCGTGAACAAACCAGAGTGATGCATCTACTGTATTATAAAGAGGTGAATGAGATGCATTTTCAGGGAAGTTATTAGGTATGAGTCCGTCTTTGCAGCTAGCGGCAAAAGTGGATAATATGGACCTTGCATCACTGAACCTTCCGGTTACAAGTGTCAGGCCAGGGAGTGAGATCATGGTATCCCTGCCCCAGTCCCCGAACCAGTGATAACCTGCAATAATGGATTTGGATGAAGTTGACCTTCTGTTAACTATAAAAGAATCACCGGCAATGAGAAGTTTTTGGAAAAATATATCTTCATTTTCATCTATCAGTTTTCCATCAACAAGTTCCTTTTTGCGTTTTTCTTCATTTGCAAACAGTTCATCTACTTTTTGCATATCCCATTTTTTCTCAGGTTCTGTGGAGGCGATTAAAAAGCAGGAATTATCAGTTCCATCTATTTTCAAGTCAAAATATCCCGGATTGAAATTATCTTCCCTGTATGGATAACCTCTTGAAAGTTCTACTTCATATTCAAAATTGTGATACCAGTGCTCGTCTGCTTCGTACGGTATATTGGAATTTATTCTGAAAGAAGTACCCAGACTACTAAGTACAGTTCCTTTAGCAGATGCTTCCTGTATGAAGAAAAGTCGGTTCGCACTGCTGACATGGTGTATAGACCTGTTGTTGACTAGTGGCAATAATCTGAAAACACCTTTTTTTCCTGATGGGTTACTAATCTCATACTTCATTATGGTGGTGTTTTCACCATGTATCATCAGAACCTGTTTTTTAATGTTCATTCCGCCGGCATTGTAAATGAAAGCAGGATAAGGTTCAGTGTTGAATTTTTCAAGAAATTCATTACCATTGGGATAAACAATATCGGGGTATTTATGTACCGCAAGCTTATAAATATCCTTTCCAAGAATAAGTTCCTCGTCAAGGGATGAAAGCAGGACTTTTCTCTCAACAGGAGGATTCAATGAAGCTATCAATAAACCATGATATTTTCTGGTATTCGCTCCGATGACTGTGGAGGATGCATATCCTCCAAGACCATTGGTAATGATCCATTCCTTACTGGTTCCTGAAACATAATCAGCATAGTTCATGAAGTATCTGGCTCAGCATTTGATCGTATGAATGTTAGTCGTTGTCCAGATTCTTCTGGAGTTTGTCCAATAGCATTACATTGTCCAGCATCAGGGCACAACTCCAGCTTAGAGGTATGGCCCATGCAGGCATGCCTGTGTATTTATTGACCTGCTCCGGCAGCATTCCTGCTCCCGTGGTTCCCTTTAATGACCATCTGATATACTTGAGTGCATCATTGATCAGTGTTTTTAGCTCATCTTTCTCGCTATTGCTTTCATCAATGGTAATTGCCAGCTCAAGCAACGCTTTTGACAGCCACAGGGTTGTGACTATCCAAGGGTTGCCTTCGATATAATTATCATCCACATATCTCTTGATTCCAAAATGATCGTTAACAGGAACCCTGAGGTAATGTTCTATATTTTTGATAATGGATTTGATCATTTTTCTCTCTTTCTCATTGTGGGGTGAGAGCATATTGAAAGGAACAAAGGTACCAATTATACTTGCATCAATAACAGTGTCAATATTGCCATGTTTAATACCCCTGGCAAAATAACCTTCTTCAAGCCAGAATTTTTCGATTGTCGTACTCTTGATAAATTCAGCTCTTTCTATCCATCTGTCAGCAAGTCCTTTTTCATTATAATCCATAGCCATGTTTGCAGCTCCTATCAGTCCTGCATAAATGGCAGCATTTGTATAGGTGAATATCCCGGAATGTGTTTCCCATAAGCATATACATGTTTCATGCAGGCCAGTGGGGGTTCTTCTCATAAGATACTCTGCCGCACACAGTACAGTAGCCCACATGCTGTCAAGAAACTCTGCTTTTACAGGCTGTTCAAGGGTACGATAATAACTGTCCATTGCAAAAATAGTGGTACCGGTTTCATCTATTTGGGTTGAGTAATTGAAATTTCCCCACGATGGTGCAGTATTTCCGTCAAGCCAGTAACGCTGGAACCATGAACCGTCCTGAAGCTGTGTATTTTTACACCACTTGAAGAAACGTGAACAATATTCGGGGTAGCCCGCTTCCATTAGTGACGTTACAATTTCCGCAGAATCCCTGTTCCAGCAATATCCATATCCTCCACTCATCTCAAATTCATGGTCAAATTCAGGAGCTGCGATAAATGAACCTTTTCCCGGATCGTTCAATATGCTTAACGCAAGTAACGAGCGGTTGAAAGCTTTTAAGAGATCCTGCCTGAAAGTTTCAAAACCAGGATATTCAGGCATTTCAAGGAGTTTCTTTCTTGAAAGCCATTTGATCCATTTCTCCTGTGTTTCATTGTATATACTTTCAACAGATTCTTTCTGGACCTCACGCATCCTTCTGTAAAGTGCAGGTCTTCTTGATGCTGCACCAATAAATACAGTAATCTCAGCAGGTTTTGAATCATCAATATCCAGTTTCCATCCCACGGCACAGTTCAGGTTACCTATATCTTCGTTGTTTTTCTGGAGTTCACCGTCTTCCATGTCATATTTGGCATTTGTCCACCAGATGGTGTCCATGGCTTTTCCAACCTGCCATTCTTCAAACACGGGCTTTGAGCTAATACCCACATAGTAATTCTTCCAGTGTTGTGCCAGCAGGCCGGAATCATGGTCACAGAAAGCTGAGTTCTTTTTTTTCATTTCACCAACCTGTAGATTTGAGAAATAGAACAACTTCCCATGGAATTCTTTCTTTGAACTTATCTTATATTTGCGTACGAGCACCGGCAGGGTGGGATGAACAAAATCCAGAATATTCATGGAAAGTCCGGAAGGATGGATGAGTTCGGTGCTTACTATATTTGTATTGTCTATATATTTCTGGTCTGCTATCCATTCCCGGGCATTTGACCATATAAGCTCTTTTCCATCATACAGGCAGGCCTGTGAATCTTCAACATGTTGAGCAAAATCCTTTCCGGGATAATAGTACCCGAAGATCTCTCCCTTTTTCCCGATCGTTACCAAAAGTCTGTCATTGCCCAGTATTGCATTGGGTTGTCGTATCAATATGATTCGCCCCTGAGTAAATGCTCTATCTTTACTCCTTTTGGAGCAGGTGAAATTACGTGCTCACAGAAAGGGTCACCCATACTTTTACATCTTGTTTCCCTGACCTGGACAGTTCTGCTCAAAGATTCAGAAATGTATCCTGCAAGAAAACCACTGATATATCCGCATACAGGGACATCACTGTCTCTATATTCTCCTGCAATGAACGAGTCAGTGATTGTTGCGCTTCCTTTAAGTTCAACAGTATCAATGTCATAATCAAGAATACCCCAGCCTGCAGCCATAAGTAATTCCCTGAGGAGGTCAAGGAAGTTTTTGTCATTGAGATCTGTCATTTCGCGCAGATATTTTGCAGCACCTTCTCCGTTCTTCAGTCCGACTATGGTTAGCAGTCCTTCTGATTGTGGTACGTGTTCATTCAGAACATCGAGGAAATTTATAAAAGTCTTTGCCCTGATAATGATGGCTCTGTCACCAAGCAAGTGCAAGGGGAATTCTACAGATTGGATCACTCTGTTCTTTGAAAATCCCCAGTCTATATCAAGTACTACATTCATTTGTTCCAGTTCATCTGCAATACTTTTGATATCCCTGCCTTTTTTAGCCTCTGTGAACATAACATACTTGCCTTTGCTAGGATCTTCCGAGCTATCAAGGTACGCAAATCTGATGTCAAGGTTTTTCTCTGCAAAAAATGATGTTATATCTGCTTCAGAATGAACTGTGTTCTCATATATGACTTTGAACCAGACTACATCTGCTTCTTTGTCCACTTTGGAGAACGTATAAAGGTCTCTTACCATGTACTAACACTCCCGGTAAATAAGTAAGACTTTAAACAATATATTATTATTCTGTTAATGTGAGGGTTCTGAATACATGAGCCTTGAAATCTGTCAATGCTGCCATGAAGTTCACTGCTGCATCGTAAGGGCTGCTGTGTATGCTGAAATAGGAATGTACATCCCCGTCGCCAAGCCACTTTGTGCTCATGTAATAGTAGTGGTCTGATGTAAGCAGGTGTTTCCATATCCTCAGCAGTTCTGCATCACCAGTCTTTTTAACATAGCTTTCAAGAATTTTCATTTCCTCTAAACAACGTCGTTGCATATCATTTCCAAGCCATGCACTGGTATCCCTTTCAATATCAGCCCACGATATCGTGGAAAATTCACCTACATCTATCTCCCCGGCAGGTTTGTAGGCTTCAATTGTCTGTGACGGTGTAAGGAAACGCATCCCTCTATCCATAACCTCACCGGGCAGTGCCCCGAGGAAATCAAAGATGCCTGTTTCTTCCCACTGATGTTCGCCAAATGTTTCGTAATCCATGAAGATGTTCAGGGTTTCACCTGTATTCCCGGACGCCCAGTCTGCCCACTTACTGGCAGTAAGCGGATATTCTTCCCACCATATGGATGAAAAACGATATCCTATATCATCGCTTAATTTGTAATTGCGTAGCAGGACTGCTATATTCGCATCTTTTGCCTTATATACATGGTCAGGGGACCTGCCTGCAAGAACACGTTCAATACCCTCTGTCATTATTGCCTTATATCCCATCTGATCTGCGAAGCGCGCAATGCTGTTATTATACAGCATCTCTGTATTCCTGAATATACGCGGAGTGATTCCCAGTAGTTCAGATATGAGGTCGCGGTGCTCTTTCACCTCATCCATGAACTCTTCCTTTGATTCAAAAAGAGATGCAAGGGAATGATAACACGTTTCATCCAGGAATTCTATACATCCTGTTTCTGCAAGGTCGCGGAAGGAGTCAAGTACATCTTCTCCCCATTCTTGGCACTGCTCAAGCAGGGTGCCGGTAACTGACATGCTTGCCCTGAATTTACCATCGGTACTATCTGTAAGTTCGAGCAGGGTCCTGTTTGTAGGAAGGTAGCATTTCCCTGCAACTTTCAAGAATATTTCCTTATTTACAGCTTCGTCAAAGTACCTGTTAAAACCCTGTTTATTGTCAGGCCAGAACCACCTGAGCCGGTATGGCTGGTGGACCTCAAAAAAGGGACAGATGGAATTCATTTTTCTACCTCCAATATGGCACGTTCGATGTCGGAAAGTATTGAAAGGGTGTTAACGGCTCTTTCATACCCAAGGCGTCTTTCTTCAGAGTTCATTTCCAGGAAGTTCTCACTCTGTTGTAGGTAGCGATATATTCTTTTGATTTCCTTTTTGTTTTCCGGATACTTTATCGTTTTGAGCTTTTCACCAATATCTACAAGCTCATGCATAAAGAGGTGTTGTGCATGGTTTCCCAGCAGGTTATGCATTCCATAGCGTGCTGTTATCTTTGAATCAAGGGATGAAAGTTCTGTCTTTTCGAACATCTCCACGGCTTCTTCGGCTAACACCATTTTGATCCCGTGCTTTTTGAAACTCAGGGGAATTTCCTTCAGGAATTTGAGTATTTCCTTATTGTTCTGCAGGTGGGTGTTTATGGCATCATATTTTATGTAGAGAGTTATAACATCTCCTTCCATACTTGCTATCCATGATGCGAACTTATCTGCTATAAGTGGATATCCGGACCATGCCATGTCAGAAAATTTGATCTCAAGGTCCTCACTCAGTTTTATATGTCGAAGGAGTGTGGGGATATCATTGTTGTAAACATGCATGGGGTCATAACCATTCATTATGTTGTGGGAACCTTCTGAAATAAAACACTTGAATCCCATTCCTTTGAGCACTTTGAGTGCCTTTTTTTCAAAAAGAAGTTCGGTGTTCACAAATGTCTTTGCTTCCCTGCCAAAAATTTCCCTGATAATATTGACATCCATTTCAACCTGTTCCTTGAATTCTTTCATATCAGGGAACATTGAACAGACAGAGTGATAGTAAGGTGAGGCTGCAAAAGATACCTTTTTTTTGTCAAGTTTTCTGAAGCTTTCTATAACTTCAGGTGCCCATTTGCATTGCTCAAGGAACACACCGGACACATCCAGAGTATATTTGCCCCCGTTATTTATAGACTCTGCCAGGGTATCGTTAAGCGTTTCCACATTCTCCGCAAGTTTTGTGAAATTATGGAATGCTTTCTCCATATCAAAGTATTTCTCCATATGGACTTCACCATACCCTTCCCTGGGCCAGTACCAGCGCAGGGGTAGAGGCAGATGTACTTCAAAACAAATGCATACAGCTTTCATGATTCATCAATTCCATTATCCATGCCATTTTCCACATATCCTGCACGGCTATTTCTTGTATTGAGCTCGCTGGCAAACCATATTGTTCTTTGTGGGAAGGCTATCTCTATACCGTTCTCTTCAAGTGTCTTTTTTATTATCCAGAGAAGCTTTGTTCTCAGATCATACCATTCAGTGGCAGGTGCCCATACTCTTACAGTAATGTTGACTGAATTATCTCCTAAATTATCTACAAAAACATTAGGTGAAGGGTTAATAAGTGCATATGGCTGTTCATCTATAAGGTCCTTGATAATCTTTATAGCTATATCAGCATCGTCTTCGTAACGGATACCAACAACATATTCGAATCTCCTGGCAAGGTTTGCCACATAGTTTGTGATGCTGGTGGTGAATACAGTCTCATTTGGAAGCCTGACATAGAGTCCGTCAAATGTACGGATGATGGTCGATATTATTTTTATATCTTCAACGTATCCCATCTTGTTATCAATATTTACCTGGTCACCTATCTTTACAGGGCGTTCTATCATCAGAAATATGCCGGAGATGAAGTTACCTACTATGCTCTGGCTGGCAAAACCGATTACTATCCCCGCAAAACCACCGGCAACAAGCAGACCGGATGTGTTGATATTAAGTAAAGGAAAGATAAATCCTACGATTGCAACGATTACTATTCCGTAATAGATGGTTTTGAGCAGGATGTTGAGGTGTTCTTTGTCCATCTTGTCTTTAAGTGAGCGCTGCAGGTATATTGTTATACCCTTGCTAATTATAACAGCAAAAACTAATATGGCTATTACTGTGATTGCCTTTAGGAATGGATCTGAAAGTTGAGGGATATATGCTGCTATACTGCTGTTGTTCATAAACCGAACTCCATTATTCCCTTTGTTCCGTTGATTATGAGTTTGCGTGAAGTATAAAGTTCCATTGATCTTTTAAATCTTGAAGTGGTGGGATATGTGCTAAAATCGGTTTCGGCAAGGAGCTTATTTATGATCCTCATTGACGCTTTCACGCCAAGTCTTTTATCCCCGTAGTATATCTTCATTCCATAAGCATTGAAAACAGCTTTTGTGACTTCCATCAGGTGGCTTGAATCATTAATTATCTCAAGTTCTATGTATCCCTCATAGAGTGTATTTGTTTTGGGTATTTCGCTAAATACATCGCTTTCCCAGTGCCTGCAAATGAGTCCTTTATTGTGACCTCCATAAAGTGTGAACTTCACTCTGGAATATGTGAAGATATCAATTACTTCGTGGTTCCCTGCCTTGTCCGAAACGAATGCCCCTATTTCCACAGGAAATGTAAGATATATATTCCTCCTGTCACCAGGACGTATCAGAGCAGGGCGCTTGAAGTCTATGAGCAGGAATGATGTGAGCTTGCTTGGAAGATTTACTGGTTCTATAGGATTTATAAGAATATCACCATCGTTATTTAGCAATACAAGTTCAGTCTCTTCTTCTCCCTTCAACGTGCGTTTATATACAAGGTCGTTTCCCTGTTTCTCAACTGTGATGACAGTATCTTCAATTTCTACTGTAAATGGTGGATGATATATCTCAAACATTTTCTATCGGTGTCCGTTATCCAGTTTTTATTAAAGCCAGTTCTTTTTCCGGAAGTATATGTACATTGACAGGAATATTGTTATATTGATAGTCCAAACAGCAGGATATCCCCACTTCCATCCAAGTTCTGGCATATAAGTGAAATTCATCCCATAAATTCCGGCAAGGAATGTCAGTGGTATGAAGATGGTCGCTATGATGGTAAGTGTTTTCATAACTTCGTTCATCTTATTGCTGACGCTTGATAAATAGACATCCAGTATCCCCGAGAGTATATCTCTGTAAGTTTCCACAGTTTCGGCTACCTGTATCGTATGGTCATAGACATCTTTAAGAAATACAAATGTCGTATCTTCTATCAGTGGTGATTCGGTTCTTTCCAGCCCGTTTATAACTTCCCGAAGAGGCCATACAGACTTGCGCAGGTATATCATTTCCTTCTTCAGGTCATGGATATTTTGCAGGGTTTCAGGCGATGGATTCTGTATCAGTTTGTTTTCAAGATCCTCTATTATATCTCCAAACTTTTCAATTATTATAAAATAGTTGTCAACTATAGAATCCAGAAGAGCATATGCAAGGTAATCAGCACCCATCAGGCGTACCCTTCCTTTGGAATTCCTGATACGTTCCCTTAGAAAATTAAAAGTATCGCCTTCCATTTCCTGAAATGACAGTACAAAGTTTTTCCCGAGTATTATACTGACCTGTTCAGTCTTTACATCGGTATCGCCATCTTCAAACCAGAGCATTTTAAGAACAACATAAATGTAGGAGTCGTAATCCTCCATCTTTGGTCTCTGGCTTGTGTGGACAATATCCTCCATGACAAGAGGATGCAGGCCAAAGTGCTTACCGAGTTTTTCAATTATATCCACCTGATGTATCCCATCAACATTGATCCATGACACTGTGGGATAATCCTTGAATGGGAAACATTCCTCTACGTTTTCGACAACTCTTTCCTGATAGTTGTCCCTGTCATAGTCTATTATGGTGATTTTTGGTTTCTCAGTCCTCTCTTCTCCCACATGCACCAGACTTCCAGGTGACAGACCTGCTTTTCTTGAAACCCGGTTAGTTAATTTCCTGATACATAACACCCCTTTTGAACTTAACTTTCCTGAAATAAATATGATATTGAATGTTTATGAAAGCATGTTCATGTAAACATCAATGGTCATTTTGGCTATGTTATTCCAATTATATCTCGTTCCGATGAGCTTCTTTCCTTCCTTTCCAAGTTCATCATCAGCATAATTGTTAAAAACATGATTTATTCCCCATGCAATGGAATCCGGATTCTGGTAAACTATAACCCCGTCCTTGAAATTATCTATAAGGGATATTGCATTTGTTGCAACTATATTCTTGCTAACATCCCATGCTTCAAGCAAAACGATTCCAAATGGTTCGTTACGGCTTGGGACACATATAAGGTTGCAGGCATTCATCCATTTCTTCTTAACGGATTCATCGACATAACCCAGGAAATGGCAGCTGTCCTGAATGTTCAGCTCGTAAGTTATCCTTTCACATTCAGGTCTCATCTCTCCTTCGCCGATTATGACAAATTTTGCATCCCACTTGCTTGCAAGCACATCAGGGATAGCCCTTACAAAAAGGTCAGGTCCTTTTTGGTAATTCATCCTTCCCACAAAAAGGACAACTGGTGCAAAAGGGTGTATTCCATATTCTTCCTTTAGCTTGCCGGGGTCCACTTCCATTTGTATTTTATTCTCGTGTATTCCATTGGGTACGATGGCTATCTTGTAATCAGGAATCTGATAAAGGTGCTGTATCTCATTTGTAAGGATCGTGGATGTGGATATCACACAGGCAGACTCGTATCCGCCTCTCCATTCGCGGTGGCTTATCTCCATGGCCTCCCACCAGGTACCATGTTGATTACCATTTCGTCCCCATTCCGTACTGTGATAGGTTATGGCAAAAGGAATGCCGTATTCCTCTTTCAACCTGCAGACCAGGGTTACAGGATGCCAGTCATGAACATGTGTAATGTCAAAATCTCCAAAATCCCGTGTGGCTTCAACAAAGGCTGTGTGCATGGAATCACACATGCTATCCATTTGTTGTACTATGCCTCCATCAAGGGCATGGTAGATCCGATGATAATGCACTCCGTTTACTATTTCATAGGGAATCATATCCCTGTTCCGGGTGAATATATGAACTTCATGCCCCATTGTGGCCAGGGCTTCTGAGAGTTCGGTAACATGGGGGGCCAGTCCTCCAACTTTAATAGAATGAAGGCTTTCCCACGAGAACATAGCTATTCGCAATTTCTTTTTCATTTGTTTACCCCCTTTTACATAAGTTCCTATTCTTTCTCCTGCAGATGTTTTACAGCTACTTCTGGTGGCATAGTATTGATATAAATGTCCGTGTTCTTCTCAAAACCAGCTGCAATTGAAGTTACAGGAGCTATACGGACATTGAAATGGTAACTCTGGTCGTGTTCCAGCTGGAAGAACATGTAGTTGTATGCAAGTTCAGGTATGGTGTTATCCAGCAATGAAACTGCTTTCCTGATGCAGTCTCCCAGGGATAGTAACATATTATCGCTGAAGGATGATATGTGGTTCACATGTTCTTTTGGAAGCATCCACATCTCATAAGGTGATTTGGAATAGTATGGTGCTATCAGGATGAAAGCATCATTCTCGTACACCTGTCTTTCTTTTCCATTTTCCTTTTCAACTATCCTGCAGTAGGGGCAGTTTTCCATATCTTCTATTGCTTTCTTTTCTTTTAGGATGGAAGATGGCATTATGGGAAGCGCTATGAGTTGTGAGTGGGTATGTTCCAGCGAGGCACCTGCTTTCTTCCCCCAGTTCTTGAAAAGGGAGACATATTTTATTCCTTTCTGTGACTGGTAGTGCAGTACCCTGTCCCTGTAAGTCTTCATCAATAGAAGTATCTCATCGTCTGAAAAAAGATGTAATCTGTTTTCATGCAAAGGATTCTCTATGATCACTTCATGAAATCCAAAGCCTTTTTTGGCTTCAAATACAGCCTCTTCAACTTCCGGGGCATCAGGAGACAATGCAGGGTAAAGATTTGGAATACATCTTATATCCCATCCAGTAACACGTTGCTTATCTGTGTCCTTCAGGATTTCTCCTTTTTTGTACACAGCAGTTGCAAGAGGGGTCTCATCTTCATGGCACTTGCAGAATACACAGCTTGTAGATTGTATTTCATCGCCACAGGCTTTAGGTGCAGAGGGTCGTTTGCTCCTTCCAAATGCTATTATACAATGTTCATCAAGGAAATAGTGTTTGCGTATTTCAGACATATTTCACTCCATTCTTGTTCCTGTGAGAAGCTCATAGTATGTTTTTATAGGAACTTCCCAGTTCATGTCCCTTGCCAGCAGATTTGCTTCCTGGCAAAGAAGGTTGTACTTTACTTTATCATCTGTATACGTATCAATGAAATAATCCATTGCAAGGGCGTAATCCGCAATTGATTCAAGATATGGGATATTGATATTGTCAACAACTATTACTCCCCCCATACCCATTACAAGTCGTTTAAGGGTTTTAAGTGCGTCACTGAATCCGCATATCTTACTGACAATACTTGGAGTTGATTCCTTGCCTGCCTCAAGTCCTGTTAGCAGGAAAGGTTCATATTTTGAAGGGAAAATACCAGCGATACACCCTGCCATAAATTCGTCAGGTCTCATGTTAAGCCCACCATCATGGTCAGATATCCACTGTGGGTATAACACTGCTGAAACGTGCCTGGTACCATCAGGTATCTTTGAGCATTCAAGTCCCCTGGCTTTTATCATCTGTTGCAGGCGTATTTCCTCACCTACCAGTACTTCTTCAGGAAGGTTGATCGGGAAGTTCTCAGGGAGATTTGTCTTTGGACCCTGGGCAGCGATAAGGAAACATATTACACGATAGTTTTCATCAAGATGACCTGCATCGATCTCGGTTTTAACCATCCGGTCAAGTATTACAAGGGCATCGAGAAGATCCGGATAACCTTTGTTCTCGATCTCTATGCGGGATATTGAAAAAATAGGTATTATTCTGTCAGCTGGTAGTTTCTTGTTGTCATATACCTGATTAATTTTTTCAGAAAGGAATTCCTGTATCTTCTTCCTGCATTCTATTTTCTTTTCCCAGTCTATTTCATCATCATCTTTGTCTATTCCATTGCGGACGATTATGGAATCTATGCCGTAGAAAAGTTTAATTTCCTTGCGTGTTGAATCACCTACGGCTGTTACAACATCTGCGTATGCTGAAAGTGACTCCAGTTTTGCATGATTTACAGGTACACCTTTGTCCCATGAGCTGTCGTTGTCTCTTATCTTCTGGATAGAACGGTGTCCCGATGACCTTCCAGGAAGTGTTGCGTGGTATGTTGCCACAGTTTTGATACTTATGCCTAACTTCTTCAGACGAGCCAGTGCGTAGAATGCGCCAAATTCATGGCAATGGAGTGAAACATGCATTGCAGGCATAAGGGATGCTGCAAACTCTGATATTGCCTCATCTTCATACTCTTCTGAGCTTTTTTCCCGGGCAGTTACCAGTGCTTTTACAAATTCAGATATTGCATAGGAGAGGTTCAGATAATGCGTGTATTCCATGCCGTTACCCATACTCTCATAGGTCATGGAGTCAAGACCGATAAGGTCAAAAGCTTCTGCTTTAATCATACTGGCCAGGCACATTTCCTGTCCTTTGTATTCTCTGCTGACCCGGCAAAAGTCGTCGGTTTTAAACATCAGGTGTACTATTTTTACACCTTTTACCACTTCAAATCCGGCAAACACCTCTATTCCTTTTCTTTTCAATTCCTCAAGCGTTTCAAAGAGTTCACCTTCCGGTTCCATTTCTTCAAGTTCACTCATATCGGTGATGCGGTTTAGACCCTTGTTCCAGTCAGAGCCGCTATGGCCATAGTAAGGTCCTGCAACAATTATGCTGGGTGCTGTTTTTTCATCGATTATTCCTTTGCTTATCAAACTGGCAAGGCTCTTTGCTTCAGCATCGATTACATTCCAGATACCGCCCATCTTGTTGGATTTTGGTCCGGCTTCTTCCCCTGCTATTATTATACATTTGCTTTCAAGCATTGTTCCCTTCTCCCTTAAATATCTTTAATCTTTAATAGAGTCTCAATTATATATGAAAATATCTCACATGGATACTTAATAGAGGTTATCTAATCAGCTCCCAACCTCTTCCATTCTAATTAGACAAAACATTTTC
>NZ_JADQBY010000030.1 GCF_016278385.1 Methanolobus sp. | reverse complement strand
CAAATAGGCTTCCTTTCGCATTTCACATTTCCAACCGTTCCCTTACGTGTGAGTTGAGTGTGAATGGCTTATCCGCCTCAGCATTTTACTTCATGTAATGCAAAGTACCCTTAGAGAAACCTATTTTCTCCCACTCAGTATAAGAAATACTCAATATTTTTTGCCTGATATCATCTGAACCCTATCTATCATTAACTAATTAGATATTTATTTCCCTTATGAATTTCTTGTGTTTTCCTCCTTATAATGTCACTCGCTCATGATAATTGCCAGTAGATTTATATCGTTTCTTCTTAAAGTTTGTTTTACTGTAATATTTTTGTACATAATATTAAAATAAATTTGTAAAAGGGAAAATGGATTATTTTAGAACGACGGAAAGTGCACATAGCGGCACAAAAATGAAACGAGTGGCAGAATTTGAATCTTTTTCCAGATTTAACTATGAGGGCAATCCCAGGAATATGGATTTAATCAATATTAAGAAAGAAAATGGGAAACTTGTATGCAAAAGAGCTAGTATCAGAAATATAGGAAAATTTCTCGAAACTGGAAAATTACATAAAGGGGATGTGATATCATTTCATGGTTGGGTGCAGATGGTGAAGGTCTACTATCCCAGCAGAGTAATGGTTATTAAACCAGCTCTGGCATCAATGTGAGATAGATTCTAGAACCCTCAAAGGTTGAATGGATGGGATTATAAACTCAGGTAAAACAATGCTAACAATCAATGGTAAAACTATACAAAAAAGAAAAGACTACCTTTACTATATCTCCGTCTTTAATTGTCAATGTATCAACTCTGCATTAAAAATGAATTAATATCCAGGCAATCGAAGTAGCCTACTTTACTTAGGTTTTTTGGTAATTTAAGGCATAATAATTGCAGGCTCAAATCCCTTTATCCAGAATCAGATCCATATATCCTTCCAGATAAATACGGAGTTTCATAATTTCGCTATTTTTTGGCAAGGTAGCAATTATTTTTTCAATATAACCTCTTTCTTTTATAAGTCGCACGGTTTCAACAAAATTCATATCAAAAATCCATGCCAGACGTGTCAGGTTCATATCATTACAGGTTCTGACATCTTTAGTACTTGCAATTCTGTTATTGAAGATATCCTGTACAAGAGCTGGGGAATATTCAGATGTGTTTGGCAATTCCAGATCCAATGCAGGATTTGGGGAATCCTTTTTTATAGAAAAATAATCGATCAGGACTTTATAGATATCAATTTTATCTGCATCCCTTATGATCTTAGAATGAAGGAGAGTTCTACTGTCAAGAGAATCCGGTAATATATACATATTATGATGTCCAATAGCTGCAAGGATTATTTTCTGCTCATGATCTGGCAGACATGAAAGGACTCTTTCTGCCTTTAAGATTTTTACTCCCAGCATAGCATGATTTTCGGAGTCAGAGTCTCTAAATGTTCTGTATTTTTTAATCTGTTCAAAACGACCAATATCATGAAAAAGAGCAATGGTCCTTGCAAGATAAAAATCTTCATCATTCAGTTTTTCAGCTTTTGCAATAAAAGTGGCATTATCGCATACCCTGATACTATGTTCTTCCTTGAGTATAATGTTTTTTTGAATAAAACCGTCATCTGTGTAGAAAGAACTGACATAAATATGGAACCATTTTTTAAAAGCAGAAAAATCATTTTCTTTCATTTACAGGCTAAACGTTTTGTTAAGTAATAGCTTTTATGCATATTCAAAATGCTCTATTGATCTGGAACTATAATTTACTGTATTACTTAAATAAATAGGTAAATAGATAAATACGGTAATTTGGGACCACAAAACAGAAATATATAATTTATCCATTTTAAATAGTGCTTTAACAGCAAGAATAAGCATTTTTATTATTCAAATTCAGGGGATGAATGAATAATGCCAAAAGTAAAAACTCATGATACCATTAATACTGCTGTACTTGTAGGAGTTCTATCAGGCCTTTATTATCTGATGTGGAAAGAAATTGGATTTGTCTCTATATATCTGAACACGTATACACTACTTGTATTTTCGCTGGCCTATCTGTTTGCAACATTTTACCTGAGTCCAGATCTCGATACTAATAGTAAGCCATACAAACGATGGGGGATGCTAAGGATACTCTGGTGGCCTTATAAGGTTATTTTCAAACACAGGGGATTTTCACACAACCCTATTCTTGGTCCTTTATCTATTATACTGAATCTTGGATTGATAATTGCAGCATTGCTCCTACTTGGAGGTGTGGACCTGCAGATCATACCAACAAATTTCATTATACCTGCCATGGCAGGTATGGTGCTCTCAATGGAGGTACATATAATCTCTGACAGCTTTGTCTCAAAGCTAAAAAGTATTTTTTAAAATCAATTTCAAATTGGAAGGTTCAGTTTATTCTTCTTATAATATACAACAATGTTAATTATCAAAAAAATCAAAAGGACATTTGTGTCCTTTTATTGCTTTCTTGCTGCAGAGTACATCTTGCCAACAGGTATGCAAGTAGCAGCCATATAAACAAGTGCTCCAATGATGGGTATCTCACACACTAGAAGCAAAGCAAACATTCCAAGCACCAGATCAAGCCATGGTTTTGATTCTTTTTCTATTTTTGTGAACAAGTATTTTCCAAGCCATATGGCTGTAAATATTCTTGCAGCATAGAGTCCCAGCATAATTAATGCCATTAGTATCAATGATACCGGAATACCTATGATAGTTATCAGAAGCATGAATGAGAGTATGAAAGCAGCTACAAATATTGCAAGACCGGTGAGAAATGCTGTTCCAGGTGATTCAGGAGTCTTTGAAACTATATTTTGAATCTGTTTCGGCCATATAGCCATTCCCAGAATACCCAACAGTACAAGTGCAAGATATCCTATGAACCATGAAAATATGGAAAACGAATCATTCTTCTCGTCATCATATTTCTCCTGCAGGAAGTCAGTATCTTTTCCTACGGTTCCAAAAGGAATATCTGCACTTTCAGGACTTCGATATTTGAGATTACCAGCAATGTATGCATCTGGCAGTACTACAAGCTGTCCTGTGGTCATATCTACATTTCCACCCACAGTTCCACCCAGAGTGACTTCACCACCTGAACCCGTGATGTTTCCGCCTATATCTCCAAGTAAGCTTAACTGGCCTGATGCAGAGGTAAAGTCACCACCAATAGCTCCTGTATTGACTAGTTTTGTCTCACCTGTAAATGAGATAAGGTCATCCTGAACATATCCGTCAATTGTCAACGTTCCGGCTGCAACCCTTACATCATCACCTACATTACCTGTTATGGTGACATCACCTGCAGCTACTATCAGGTCCTGCGTGACATTTCCCTGTATATCCACCATACCGCCGGCAACTATCAAATCCCCGTTGATCGTTCCTTTGATAATTATATTGTTACCGACTATATAAACATCATCTTCTATAACATCGTCTATGACTATTGTATCCCCACCTTCAATAGTGGTAAAAGCTGATGCAGGATAGCTAAGCACAAAGACAACAATAAGCAATTTTAACAAAATACTAAAATGGATTTTCATACTATACTCCCCCTTATAGATTTGCTCCAAACATACATTGTTTCCTATAGAACAAAACTTAGTAAGGAGTTATTGCACTCAATGAACAAAAAGGAATCTGGTGATTTTATGGGTGATTCTAAAAAGTCATCCATTGCAATACTTGTGAAGAAAAAGAACTAAAACCTCTGTTCCTCTTTTTCTTTGAGATATGTTAATAAGAGTATGCTTTTACTGATTTCTTCACCTGATCTGTACTGCTGGATCATCCACTCTTGAAAGACGATGTGAAGGAATACTGAAACCAAAAATACTATACTTCTCATATTCACTTTTCACCCAGACATCACCTTTGTGAAGTTCTACCAATTCTTTGACAAGCGATAATCCCAATCCTGTACCTTTATTATCTTTTGTGGAATGATCTCCTACCTGAGAAAATGGCTTGAATAACTTATCAATATCCTCTTCCTTTATTCCGATACCATCATCTTCAATTTCAAAACATATAATGTCCCCGATAATCTCACATCTGACAATGATGTTCCCTTCATTACGAGCAAACTTAACCGCATTCCCTATAAGGTTGAAAAGTATCTGCTTCAATTTCCCTGAATCAACTTCTACTATCTCTATATCTGGTTCTATACTGGTATGGATCGATATATTTCTGATAGCTATCGAAGGAGTCATAGACTCCACTACATCGCTAATTATCAGAGGAAGCAGAATATGCTCATATTGAAGCTCCATCTTTCCGGCCTCTGCTTTGGATATATCAAGTATGTCGTTTATGATACTAAGTAAATGATTTCCGCTTGTAGATATGTGCTGCGCATATCTTTTTTTATCTTCACCCGAAAGTTCGAACGAGTCATCTGTCAGAATATCGGAGAATCCAATAATAGAGTTCAAGGGTGTCCTTATCTCATGGCTCATGCTTGCCAGGAATTTGCTTTTGGCATTACTATAAGCCTCAGCAACCTCTTTTGCATCTTTTAGATCTTGTTCCATTCTCTTCCTTTCTGTCAGATCGATCTCCATGGAGAATACTTCCAGCTTTTCATCAGATACTGGAACAGCAGAGTAGCTTGAGAATACTGGCAACTTCCTTCCATTCTTTGCTAAGAAACTAGCCTCACATGCCTGTTTATAGTTCCTGTCTCTCTGCATGTAAGCAATAATACTCTCAAAATTATCTACATGTTCAGCAGAAATGATCAAATCCGATATTTTTTGTCCCATTACTTCAGCTTTTGTATAGCCGTACATTTTCTCACTTGCAAGATTCCAGTAGTGCACCTTGCCGTCCAAATCAAATCCCTGAACAGCAACATCCGGAACATTATCAATGAAATCAAGGAATTTCATTTCATACAGAACAAGCTGGTTTTTCTGGTTTTCAACTGTTCTTGAAAGAGCAACCTGTCTGCTGAGGACCATATAGATGATATTTGTCACCAGAAGTATCAAAATAAATGTCAATGTCTTAATGAAGGTAACATCAGCGGGGACAAGACCATTTACAAGAACACTATCAAGCCATTCTCCGGTATAGAGCCAGAAATTGTAGAGCACAGATACAAATATCAAAATAGTGGTTATTGTCACTGAGTACGGTCTTTTGAACCACTCTTTGATCCGAAGAGGATCCATGTCCACATAGTCACTTTTTATGTTGTGTGCCCCCCTCTTGTCTGGGATATGGTGTATACCTGGAAGAAGAATATATGCCTGTTCTATTAGAATATGGCCTAAGTTATTAACTTAGTACATATTATATAAAATGAATGATATAGATGTATGGACAGTAAAATGTTAGATATATTAAAAAGATACTATACATTAATAAAAAACATTAATAAAAAATAGACTTATGGAAAAACACATGCCTAATATAGAATCACTTTCAAGATATGTGAATATATTTTTGTTTTTGATATTGACGAATTCACTATTATCACGATTTGCAGTCGTTAATTCTCCCATATCACCTGCACCAGGAGTTTCCAGCATGTATTTTGCTGTAGCATTCATGATAGCATTCGCCATGTGGTATGGAATATGGGGTGCTTTTTCAGCATATCTTGGTTGCATGATCGGAGCCGGGATACTTGCAGATATGCCCTTCTCATTGAATCTGGCATGGTCACTTGCAGACCTGTGGCAGGTAATTATACCTCTGGCTGCTTTTGCATTTTTTAAAGTGAACATCAGAATGCGAACAAAAAGGGATATAGCAATATTTGTTGTCTTTGCCTGCATACTAAACAATCTGGTGGGTGCCCTGTGGGGTTCAATGATGTTGGTAACCAATGGAGTCATACAGTGGACAGAGTTTCTTGTAACATTTCAAGGATGGTTCCTGGGAAATTTTGTTACTACTTTGCTGATAGTCCCCTTTTTACTCAGGTATATCACTCCATATATTCAGCAGACAAAATCTTATGTACAGGGGTACTGGGTTTGAACTTCCAGAAATCATATACTTTAAAATATAATGTCTTAAATAAATAATGCATAAATTTAACAGGACATGATATGTCTTCAAAAACCACCAAACCACCTGTTTTCAATCTTGAAGCTGATTCAATGGACCTATGGGAAGATGGGATCATTATACTATCACCAGATGGGAACTTTTCTTATGCAAATCAAAGCTGGAAAGATTTTACACAAAATAGTTGTCTTGATCTCCTTAAATGCACTGATACAATCAATTATCTGAATTCTCTGGATAAATTTAGAGCTGAAAGACCGGATAATGCTGTCAGTATAGAAAAAGGAATAAGAGATGTCATTAATGGCAATACTAAAATATTCAAGTTTGAATATACCCATCTTGGTCCTGATGGAAAACACTGGTATTTAGTGAAAGTTCAGCCACTTTCTAAAAATAATCCCACTAGCGTTATTTTACAACATATCAACATCAATAAAAGGAAAAAAGCAGAAATTGATCAGCTTGAATCTGAAAAGCAAATTCATACAATTTTCAACAATATTCAGCTTGCAGGACTTATACTGGACTCTGGCGGAAACATCGTTTTCTGCAATGATTTTTTACTCGATCTTACGGGATGGAAAAGAGAAGAAGTCCTTAACAAAAATTGGTTTGATATTTTCCTGCCAGAAGAAATAATCCCTGAAGTAAAAGCCGTCTTCCTTAAGACTATTGAAACTGCGGATATGCCTTCATACCATGAAAACGAAATTATCACAAAGAATGGTCAGCGAAGATCAATAGCATGGAACAATACCACATTCAAAGACATAGATGGCAATATTTCCAGTATTACCAGTGTTGGAGAAGACATAACCGAACAGAGGTTTACAGAAAAGTCACTGTTGGATAGTAAAGGTCAATTACGCACATTAATTGATACTATTCCAGATCTAGTCTGGCTAAAGGATGTCAATGGTATTTATCTGATATGCAATTCCAAATTTGAGCGCTTCTTTGGTGCAAAGGAAGAAGAAATTTACGGAAAGACAGACTATGACTTTATAAACAAGGATCTGGCAGATCTTTTCACAAAGAAGGATAGAGAGGCAATGCAAGCTGGCAAACCCTCCATAAATGAAGAGGAAATCACCTATGTTGATGATGGGCACATGGAATATCTTGAGACTATTAAATGTCCTATGTATGATCAAAATGGACAACTGATAGGAATACTGGGAGTTGGCAGGGATATCACTCAGCGCAAGCAAGCAGATGAGGAATTAAAGAGAAGAGAATTACAGTTACAAACAGCACAGAAAATAGGATGCTTTGGAAGTTGGGGTTTTAACTTTAATTCCAACGATGTGGAAATTTCAGAAGAATCCGGCAGGATATATGGCGTGGAAAATAAACACATGACCATCAAAGAAATACAAGAAATACCTTTACCAGAATATCGGCCTATACTGGACAAAGCACTAAAAAATCTGCTGGAAAAAAAATTACCATATGATGTACAGTTTAAGATAGCAAGACAAAATGATGGCCAGATTCGCGAAATACATTCGGTGGCAAAGTATTTTGTTGAACGAAATATGGTTATTGGAACAATTCAGGATATTACTGAAAGAAAGCAGGCTGAAAATAAAATTGCAGAAGATGATATTCGACGGCGTATATTTATAGAAAAATCAGCAGATGGGATAGTTGTCATTGACCAGGATGGCAAGGTTTACGAGGTGAACCAGAAATATGCAGATATGCTTGGCTATTCACAGGAGGAGGCTCTCCATTTACACATTTGGGATTGGGACACTCAATGGACACGTGAACAGTTGCTTGAAATGATCAGGGTTGTTGATGAATCAGGCGATCACTTTGAAACACTACATCGTCGTAAGGATGGTACTCTTCTTGATGTCGAAATCACTTCAAGTGGCGTCATGTTTGGTGGCCAAAAACTATCTTTTTGTGTATGCAGGGATATTACTGAAAGAAAGAAGTATGAAGATGCACTGCTCCATGCCAAGCTTGCAGCAGAGACTGCCAATAGAGCAAAATCTGATTTTCTTGCTAACATGAGCCATGAGCTGCGTACGCCACTCAATTCTATTTTTGGTTTTTCACAGATGTTAAATGATAAAATACCAGGTGAATTGAATGAAAAGCAATCCCGGTACCTATCCAACGTTCTTAACAGCAGTGAACATTTAATAGAATTGATCAATGATATTCTGGATCTATCAAAAATTGAAGCCGGGAAGATGGAACTTGAGTATAAACATTTCAGAATAACTGACCTGATCGATGAAACTGTAATATCAATGCAACCTGTAGCTGAAAAGAAATATATTGATATCAAAACTGATATTCAAACTGGTGGCATTGAAATGCATGCTGACAGGAAAAAGGTCAAAGATATTTTGTATAATCTGCTTTCCAATGCAATCAAATTCACACCCGAGAACGGGAAAATCATTGTCAGGACTGAATGCATCGCCAATAAGCTTCAGGTTTCTATATCAGACAATGGTATTGGTATTTCAAAAGATGATCAGCAAGAGATATTCAAACCCTTCAAACAGGCAGATTCTTTTCTAACCCGTAAGTTTGAAGGAACAGGTCTGGGTCTTGCAATTGTAAAGAGATATGTGGAAATGCATGGAGGAAAAATCCATGTTCAAAGTAAAGTTGGAAAGGGTAGTACGTTTACATTTGAAATGCCAGTCAAACCTGGAAATACTTGAGCATCGGTATTCTATAGCCGGATTAAAAGCATATCAACTATGAATCTTCTTTATGCTTCTACCGGTGTACTTTCTATAAATTGCTTCGATGGCAAATGCTAAACCTAGCATCAAGGCCAGTATGAGAATATCTTTTGGCGAGTTATTCAAAGTATACCAGATCAGGGTCAATAGTGCAATAGAACAGACGATTACTCCTGTTATTGATAACCACCTATGGCTTTCGGTCTTCTGATGAAGACGAACATTGGAAGCGTTTACTGCTCCAAAGATAAGCAAAAATCCTGCACTTCCCATTATTGAAATACTGGACAGGTTGAATACATTTGCTACGATTAATGTTAAAAAAGAAGTTATCAGCAGACCTTCAATCGGACGATTCCATATCTTTTCTTCCAGTATCTCAGGCAATTCCCCATCTTTGGCTATGATGAAGCTCACACGCGAAGCACCGTATAATGTTGCGTTAATGGCTGAAGTTGTTGATAGGAGAGCTGCAATCGCAATTAGGTTGAAACCAAAATTCCCTAAAAATGGTTCTGCAGCTACAGCAAGAGCATAGTCCTGAGCCTGCACGATGGTGTCTGTTGATACGTTTCCAACGGTTACATAGGCAATCAGGATATAAAGTGCAATGACAAAGATAACGGCAGAATAATATGCACGGGGAAGTGTTTTTGAAGGATTCTTTACATCTTTTGCTGTGTTTGCTATCAGTTCAAATCCTTCATAAGCCAGAAATATTATCATGCCCCTGGCTACAAGCTGAAGCGGATTGGAGCCTGTTGTGAGCTGGAATGGCTGTGACTTTAAACTCCAGAGACCACCTCCAATGAAGATAAGCAGAATCATAATTTTGAAGCCAACTATCCATTCTTCGGATTTACCAACTACTTTTGCACCAATAATATTCACCATGGTCAATGCTACAATAATAATGCTGGTAAGCACGTGTTTTGAAACTGCCTGCATAGAAACCGGAAAAAATGTGGAACCATAACTTCCTAACGCATAGGCGTAGAGCGAGAGCATCACAACATAGCTCAGCCACAGGAGAACATTAAGACCCCCCGTAATCAAACTCGAACCAAATGCCTGATTCAAAAATTCCACTGTTCCTCCTTCGGAAGGATAGCGAATAGATAATTTTGCATATGAATAGGAAGTTATCAAAGCGACAAGACCGGCAAATGCAAAGGCAATGGGTGTTCCACCCTGGCCAAGTTTTACAGCAAGGCCAAGAACTGCAAAGATACCACCTCCAACCATGCCCCCAATACCGATGGAAACTGCAGAAAGGTAGCCTATGGATTTTGTAGAAGATGCATCTTTCATACATTAGCCTCATCACATACCGTTCTGGTCTTTAATGTCCTTCTGGAGTATTTCCTATAAGTCCATTCTACTGTAAAGCAGAATATAAAAACCAGTGCAAATAAAATCAATGTTGTTACTGAGTGAAGAAATTCATAATAAATGAGAATCCCAAAAAAGATCAAGGTACTGAATAAAGATGCATATATTAAATACCGTTTCGCACCGGTCTCCCCGGACAAACGCAGATGAGCTGTATTAACTGCCACATATATCACCAATAATGAAGCACTTGCAAGCATTCCAATTCCTTCAAGGTTCAGGAGATTTGTGCACAGGATGACGAGACCTGAAGTAATGAACAGGCCCTCAGTGCTTCTGTTCCAGACTTTCCTCTCAAAGAATTCAGGTAATTCACCTTCCTTAGCAATGAGATAACTTACATTTGCACCACCATAAAGAGATGCGTTGATAGCTGATGATGTTGAAAAAAGAGCAGCTATTGCCATTATCTTGAATCCTATATCTCCCAGAAATGGCTTTGCAGCTGCAGCCAGTGCATAATCCTTTGTAGTAGAGATTTCGGACATTGATAGATTTCCTACAACTACAAAACTTACAAGAACATAGATGCATATGACGATGAGAACGCTCAGATACAGAGCTCTGGGGAGATTCTTTTCAGGATCATCCATATCCTCTGCTGCATTGGTTATTAGTCCAAAACCCTGGTATGCAAGGAAGACTATCCCTGCCCCAAACAAGATGTTGGAGCTTGCAGGAAACTGTGCAACTGACAGATTTGCTGGATTTATAAAGAAAAGCCCTGAAATGGCAAAGAGGAGAAGAATCCCTACTTTGATTGATACGATGAATAGTTCTGATTTGCCTACCGCTTTTGCACCTATGAAATTAATGGCTGTAAAAATTACAATTATTGCTGTAGCAAATACATTTGACCATATCGCTGCCGCACCAGCAGGCACGAAGGTCATTGCATAAAGTGCAAATCCTTTTGCATAAAGTGCAAGTCCGAATATGTAGCCTGTCCATAGAAGAAGATTTAATCCACCACTTAATATACCATCACCAAAACCCTGAATAAGAAACTCTACCGGACCACCTGCTGAAGGATATCTTACCCCCAATTTTGCATAGGAATATGTGCTTAATAGAGCAATGGCTCCCGCGATTATGAAAGATATGTAGACTGCATTACCGGATATCTGAGTTGCTGTCCCGAATATTGAGAAAATTCCTGCACCCACCATGGCACCGACGCCAATCGATGTGGCTGACCATAATCCCATTGATTTGCTTTCACTCATCAGAATCCCATCATTTATTTCATGGACTGTTATAAAAATTAATCCCTTTGCCGACTGTTAAAGTAAAAATAAAGCAGGATTGAGAAATCACGTCATAATCTGTCAGGTTCTTATTTTTCCCGTTCACCTTCAAGTCTTTGAATCATCTCATTTTTCCAGATGAACAAAGCGATGACAGAGATCATCAATCCAGAAAAAATAAACATTAAAGCAATTCCTCTGCCTGCTCCTATGCCTATAACAGAACCAACTGATTCTACCAGAAGTCCATCTGTTTCCAGCAGTGGATTAAAAATATCATCTGCAAGAAAACCGGCCACTGCAAAGGCAATGATAGACCCAAGATAAGTAACCGTGGAGATAATGGACCACACACGACCTTGCTTATTGTTGTCGATATTCTTTCGTATCAGTACCTCGATTGGAGTATTGATGAAGGGCAGGGTGGCAAAGAACAAGAAGCCTGACAGAGTAACCAGAACTATATTTGTCGAGAAACCAAGTCCTGCAAAGAATATGCCTGACAGAAACAGGGAAACTGACAGCATTGCTACATGTTTGTTCTTGCTGCCAAACACACCGATGAAAAGGCTGCCAATTATCATTCCAGAAGCACAAAGCGATTGCGAGATACCGACTGCTCTGACAGATGCCAGGTTCAGCATCATCGGAATAAACAAGGATTGAAGCAATCCCACAAAGAAGAGTATGAACATGGTGGTAATTACAAGATGGACTACACCTTTATTCCGTGAAAACTCATGGATGCCTTCTTTGAACTCTTCCATGAGCTTTTGTTCATGATACTTCACCGGGACAGCACCCAGAACTTTTCTAACCCAGATTACAATTGAACTGGCTATCACAAGAGTTGAAATATCAATCAGGAAAATGTATTTTATATCAAATATAGACAGCAATATACCTGCTAAAAATGGTGATAATAAATACTGGGCAGAACTTGCCAGCTGCATGAGGCCACTTGCCTTGGCATACTGGTTCTCAGGCAGAAGATCAGTAACCAAAGCCTTGTAAGCTGGTTCCTGAAAGGCTGAAAAGATTGAACTGACAGAAATCCCGAGATAGATTTGCCAGAGCTGAATATCACCTTTAAGCATCATGAAGAATATGAAGAGAAGGCCCAGCGTTGATCCAAGGTCACCGAAGACCATCATTATACTCCTGTCATGACGATCTGCCAGTATGCCTCCATAGGGTTTTAGTAAGATTGGCGGCAGAAAAGCACACAATAATATAAAAACATAGCTGGAAGCAGTTCCTGTTAGCTGATACACGTATATTCCCAGAGCAAAAATCGTAAGGCCAGTACCTATTATGGAGATAAATTGCCCGAACCAGATCAGAAGGAATTTAGGAAAAAGGTCCTGTGATTTGTCTGTCATTGTATTACCATTTTACTTCGATAAAAAAAGAGGGACCTTATTCGGTCCTTTCTGCAAGGTGTTTTCTTGAAAAGAACATTTCCCTGTCATATGCAATTAGAAGAACTGCCACAAAGATCAGCACAACAGTCTCTATACATTTTGTGTTCTGGGTTATATCCAGCAGCTCCTGGGACATATTGATAATAAAGTGAAAGACCATAGCAGCAATAATGCTTTTCCCGTTCTTTATGCATATCCAGCTGATGATCATTCCCATTGGAACGATGCTGACAAAAAAGTTCATGCCATACCAGAAATTCTCATTAAAGATCTCATACTGGTAGGAGTTGTTGACAAATATCAACGGGAAATGCCAGAGTGACCATAGTACACTGAAGATCAGTGATGCTGTAAAGTAAGTATGACGACTCTGCAAGCTGTCAAAGGCATAACCTCTCCACCCGAGTTCTTCAAAGCTAGCTGCAAGCAGGAGAATCAACAATACCGGTACAGCTCCTGCAGAGAAGGAGAAGCCTTCTGCAAACTGGAACTGTGACAAGGGTTCTCCGAGTGGAATAGAGATCAGTGTCGAGAGCAGGACTACTAGAGGCATTAGTAAAAAAAACACAGGTAAGATATTTGGGTGTATCAGCCTGATGTTGATAAGCCTGTTAATAAAATCTTTTTTAAGATCCGCGTTGTTTGAGCGGTAGATCATAAAAAGCGAGATGAGAAATGGTGCCATTAGTCCTGGCAGCAGTACAAGCATGTATAGTCCGTTTCCATCATCACGGAAACTCATGTATGCACCTGCAAACCAGAGAGCAAAGGTTATGATGAAGATTGAAAGATAATAGATGCCGGGTTTATACTTGTAATTAGGTATAATAGTTTCACCACACAGTGATTTTGATGGTAATGCCCCTATAATATTTTACATTGAATGAAATCCTAAATTATTGAATAAACCTATTAATTAATAAAAGCATCCATTTTGAATTCGTTGCAAAAATATCTATCTCAAAAACTATATGTAACCTGAGTCCCAAACTGGAAATATATGAAGATACAGACTGGATGTTGCTGGCTTCGCACGGAGAAGAGGGACTTTGACCACGGGAAGTACTTCATTATCTGAATTAAGTACTTTTAAATAATTAACACAAACAAAAGCCATAGAAATTTAACATCACTGATGTAATATCATGTATATTATTGTTTTTTAGTTGGTAACACTCTATAATGTAAAGAGTATTTGATTGATGAATAAAGAATGTGCATTACCATGAGAAAAATAAAAGGACTTCTAAGGCTATTAAGATTTGAACTCCCGTTCTCAGCAGGAGTATGCGTTGTCATGGGACAAATCTTAGCCCTGGGAAAGTTTGCATCTATTCCTGAAACAACACTTGGTTTTTTGTCAGTATTCTTTATTTCAGCTTCAATATTAGTATTAAATGATTATTTTGATGTTGAGACTGATAGACTCAATGCACCCGACCGGCCAATTCCTTCAAACGCTGTAACTCAATCAGAAGCTTTAATGCTAGCAATTAGTTTAGTGTTCTTTGGTCTGATCCTTAGCTATCTGATCAATATTGTAGTGTTATTATTCTCAGTTCTTTTGTTGATGATTGGATTTCTCTATAACAGAAAATATAAAAAGAGCGGTTTGCCTGGTAATTTGATGGTGAGTTTTTCTGTTGGGACGACATTTATTTATGGTGGCGTATCTGTAGGATTGCCTTTTAATAATATCGTCTGGCTTTTTGCTGTAATTGCCGCATTGATAGATTTGGGAGAAGAGATTGCTGCTGATTCTATGGATGTGCAGGGAGATCTTCTTATCAATTCAAATTCCCTGGCAATAAAATATGGAAATAAAATGGCTCTCCGGATAAGCAGTTACATTTTCTTTTTTGTTATTCTGTTGACATTTGTTCCCTTTATACTAAGGTGGTTGCCTGCCATTTATCTGGTTCCAATTGCAATAATGAATGTTTCGATTGCTTATCCATCTTTGAGACTTTTAAAATCTGGCAATAATAAGAGTGCAGGAAGGGAATATATCCGCTGGATATATTTAGGTACAACCTTGGGACTGTTGGTTTTCATATTGATTAGACTTTTTGAAGTATGAAAATAAGGGATTCAAAATCCAGTCAACCAAATGGAGTATTCGACTCTGTAGAAATCCTCATGTGGAAAAATAGAGGTACGTCTCACTTTCCTTTCATTGTCTACCTAATCCTCACAAAAGAAATGCAAAATTGCTGGCATCAAAAATATTTCCTTTTTGACACTACTCCTACACTACAGATTTCGTACAGTTACTTAGCATGTAGAATTAATGTATTTTCTGCTAAATCAGATAAAGATAATCTATAGATTTGTCTTGCTTATTCTGCTAAACTTAGTTTCTTCTTTTTATCACGTTTGAACTACATGACCTAAAGTTCAGATGATATAACTCATTTGAAATGTTCAAATGAAATATATTGACTGAATATTCAGTGTATTTAGATCAACCTCATGAAGTGCATCTATAACCCCGCCTATGTAGGACAGGGTAAATAAAGTACAAGATGATCCAAGAATTGTAATTCAAAATAGCTCTTCCACACATTCCTTGAGATTACAGTACACACGGGTTTCTGCAATGTTCTGTGTACCCGTCGCGAAGGATTCCAGCATTGAGCGGTAGTACCATTCCTGTTCTTGCTTAGGTGCATTGAACTTGTCCCAAAAGCCTTCTCCTTGCATCCTTACATCACTGATAAGGTCCCTGATATTTGCAAGCTTGTCTGCACATGAGAGGAGTTTGATTTCGCGGTTAGCACCTACCATCTCTTGTATGGTGTGTTCCTTCCGTTCTTTCCAGGTTTGTTCCTTGTTACCAGTTGGAGGATTTCTAAGCTTTTCAGGTTCGGTAACAGCGTACACGTAATCAGCAACTTGTTGGCCATATTTTCCTAATATTATTTCAATATGAATGTCAGTATCTTCAACAACGTCATGGAGCAATCCTGCAAAAACAAGTTCAAGAGGTACGTTCTCTTTGAGAAGGATGGATGCTACATCCATTGGATGCGATATATATGGAGTACCTGACTTCCTCATGCTATTCTTGTGACAATCAACGGCGAACGCAAACACATCAGCAAGTTCTGTCAGGTCAGTCTCCCTTTGTTCTTCATACTTTTCCTGGAGATCATTCAACTGTATCCTGTAGTTTGCCATCCTCACGTGTTCGTAAACGGTTAATTCGCCATCTATCTCTATTGCTATCATCCTGTAAGGGTCGCTGACCCAAATCCTCCTGTGAGGTTCCTCAGACAAGAAGTCCAGATAGCTGAATAATTCGGGTGTTTCTATAGGTTCGAGAACATTGATTGTATAGATAGTAATCCCGTTTCCTTTTTTTTCAGTACTGCTACAATACTGGTTGATAAGCTCTCGTATTTTCATGATGACAACTCCCTTATTTATGCAAAGAATAAATGATTCGTTGATACTTTCTTCATCCTTTGGAATTAATTCCTGTATATATCCCTGATACTATATAGTGAAAGTATAATAAGAAATGTTCAGCAAGTTTAAATCAATTAAACTCTCAGACATAAGATAAGCACCTCATGAAATGCATCTGTAAACCACCGCCTCTTTCAGGCGGATTTATTTCATATTTATGATTTAAGATATAACTAGATGATGCAGAGAAAAAGTTTTCAACAATTATAGGAGTTGTTTCTCCATTAATCCGTTGTTCGATAGCTTGAAGTAGTTTACATGTACAAATGACGTTGCAATAATTTAGTCTGTATGCCACATGAATTTATTGTTATAGTTCTTTTGAGCTTTGTTAAATCATCGGTGTTCAGGCATAAAAGGAGCTCTGTAACTATGGACGCATTAGAAGCTATTCACACTCGCAGAAGTATCCGAAAATATACGGATGAAAGCATAGCACCGGAAACAATCAAAGAACTATTGTCTGCTGCCATGAGTGCGCCTTCAGCTGTGAATGCACAACCGTGGACATTTATAGTAATTGACGACCGCAAGCTACTGGATGAGATCCCTACATACAGCCCTTATGCAGCCATGGCCCGCAATGCTCCACTTGCAATTCTTGTCTGTGGAGATACAAGTCTGGAAAAAGCTCCGGGATTCTGGGTACAGGACTGTTCGGCTGCAATACAGAATCTCCTGCTGGCTGCTCATGCACTCGGTCTTGGTGCGGTGTGGACTGGAATTCACCCTATGGAAGACAGGGTGGAAGGTTTCAGGAAAGCTTTCAATTTGCCGGAACATATAATTCCCCTAGGACTGGTACCTGTTGGATATCCTGCACAGAAGGCTGGCCCGCAGGACAGGTATATGGAAGAGAAGGTCTACCACAACTCATACGGTAAAAAATTATGAATCTTTTTAGTATCAGGTGGTTTCATGACAATAAAAGTTGTTGCAAAACACTATGTTAAACCTGAAAAGGTCGAAGATTATATTGGTTTGAGCAAAGAATTGGTCAAAGAGACACTGAAAGAAGAAGGCTGCATTGAATATGGTCTTTATCGGGATTCAGAAAATCTACTAATCCTGACCATGATTGAGGAATGGGAAGATAATAAATGTCTGGAAAGGCACTTTAATTCTAAACATTTCAAGGAAATAGTTCCTTTGATGGCAGATTGCTTTGAAAAAGAAGTTGAGATCAATGTTTACAATAAAATGGTGTGACATTATAAATTAGTATCAACCAATTTTATTATTGGTTTTGTTACCCATATATTACATTTTTTGCAAACAAGCTTCATGTTAAAACCCTTCCCACATCTCAAACCTTCCCTTTATATGTACATTTAAACTAAAAGGCTTATCTGCTGCAGCGTTTCTTATGTGATGGAAATTCTTCCAAGATAAATCAAGAAGCGCGTCTTCAAAATCTTTCATACATAAGTGAACTGCATTTAAGTGCAAAATGTTTATGAAAATATGTTAGTTTTTTTCTTAGAAATCATAAATAAATAGTAAGTAGAAAAGCAGCTCCAACTCTTACAAGAATCAATATCAGCAGACGAAATAGAAGTATGGTGGGCCCGATGAGATTCGAACTCATGACCCCCGCCGTGTAAAGGCGATGTCATAACCAGCTAGACCACGGGCCCACATTGTTTGCGAATAAAGTTGTTCGGTGGCGCTTTCGCCCTCGAGCAACTCCTTAATGTAACTAGTTGTATATAACCTTTATTGATGGAATATGCAAATACCGAATGAAAAATTAATATCTTACTGATTTTTGCTGGAATAACAGATAAAGGGCATTAATATCCTGATCTCTTTCCAGTCATTTCAGTTATTTCCACCCTGATGATCGCGACCTTGTCCAGAATAGTATCTTCATATGAGAGAGATTTCTCCCCGGCATACTTTTCCATCAGCAGATTCAAGGCTTCAGTCTTGTCTGCAGAATTGGTGATCATGGAAGCGTTACCCCAGCCTATTATGCTGTAATATTTCATACTCCATCCACAACTTGTGGATGCTAGGGATACTTCTGCTTTATACTCCATCTCAAAGCAGACATGAGGATTAGCCTTGATGATATCCAGCTTTTTTCCAGCTCTGGCTGCATGCAGATAGAGTGCATTATCGTGGTATGCAAAATTCATTGGCACCACATATGGGATATTGTTATCGCAAAGTCCTATCCTGCATATAATAGTCTCTTTGAGGATACTGTGTATCACATTTTGATCCACAATTTTTTTCTCAGGCCTTCTCATATCTTAACCTCTTAAAATTAAGCATCAATGTGCGGAAAATTAAAGCAAATAATATCCTTAACCTCATCCAGCCAGTTCCGCCGCTCTTCTTCGGAACTGTCCGCAATTGTCCTGAACATTTTGCGTCTGTAATTGGTAACCCCGCAGAAATCAAAAATACAGTCCTTCCAAATCCTCTCCAATGGATCACCGAAAACATTATTCTCCCTTTCCTCCGGTGTATTAGAATTATTGAACACGACAGGAGCCTTTGCTTTCATAAGACCGATTGGAAGTCCTGAACCATCATCGTCCTCAGCAAACGTGTACGCTATCTTTTCCCTGAGTACACGGTCCACACATCCTTTCAGTATGGCAGGCGGCTGTCCCCACCAGTTTGGATGGATGATTATACAATCTGCCCCTACGATCTCTGAGCAATGTATCTGGACCAACATATCTTCCGACTGGTCAGTAATGAGTTATTCTCCCCGAAGAAGAGGGTCAAAACCTTCCCCATGCAGGTCGTGAAAATAAACATCGTACCCATTGGCATTCAAGGTATCAAGCACCTTATTTGCAATAGCGCGGTTGAAACTCTTCTCATAAGGATATCCGAGTATAACAGAGACATTCATGCAAACACATCTAACAATCGAATATTATTAATTAAACAGATAATTTTTTTAATAAATTCAAACATGATAATCAACAACAACACGATCATCATTTATCTTACCGACAAATTCAGCAACCTTTACATGTTCAGGATGATCCTGGTATTTCCTGAGTGCTTCTTCATCCCTGAACTCGGAATAAAGAACAACATCGTAAGCAGCAGCCGAAGGATTTTCATTGATTCCTACTTCGATCATTTCAATTTCCGGGATTACGCCCTTAAGAGTTTCAAGCATTTCCTTCATGAGTAAAGCATTCCCAATGTTGCTCTTTCCTTCAGCGTTCTCCTTCAACTTCCACATAACAATATGCTTTAACATGTGATATTCCTCTTTTATGCAAATGTTGACATGTCTTATGTCTTTTATGTTTGAGTACTAAAGGATATGATTTTTGGAAAAATAATCCTGATAGGTGTTTAAATATTAACAAAGCAAAATAGGGCAGTAATGTCTTACGATCCAAGTGATGAAGACGAGGATTACGAAATAGAAGTCGTCGAGGAATACATAGGAGATTACGGAAGTGTCCGCTCCATAGTACGTGAGGCGCTGCCATTCGAGCTCATGGCCACCATAGGAGGAGTTATATCAGGACTTATCCTTTCAGGTATGAGCAATGAACTGGAACTAATACCGGGATTAATAGTTATCACACCTGCTGTACTTGGTATGCGTGGAAATGTTTCCTGCACACTTGGATCACGCCTTGGAAGTGCCATACACATGGGCCTTATCACAAAAATAGACCGCAACCCTGAACTTATCAATAATGTTTCAGGTTCCCTTCTCCTAAGCCTCATAATGTCAATCATACTCGGAATTGTCGGTCACCTCGTAACTGTAGGTCTTGGTCTGCAAAGTGCAGGTGTATTCACCCTTACATTAATAGCAGTCATCGCCGGAGTAACCTCTGGGATAATTCTTGCAGTTGTTGCAGTCCTGCTTGCACTTGGCATGTTCCGTTTTGGATTTGACCCGGATAACGTAGTCACACCAGCCATTGCCACCATCGGTGATATTGTATCAATGATAATGATCTTCATGGCTGCAAAGGTGGTGCTCATGATATGAGTTACTACACAATAAGAGGCATTGTTGGAAGAGGATTCCCAATACTTCTTATCACCTCTGTAATAGCCATATTTGCAGGCCAGATACTCAACATAGAGCTACATAAACTCGTTTCTATGCCAATTATACTCGTATTGATACCTGCACTCATCAAGATTGGCGGAGACACCGGAAGCATGCTTGGAGCCAGGCTTTCATCATCATTTCATATGGGTCTGGGTAACCACCTTCACCGCAGCCCTGTTGTCCGCAATAGTGTCCTTGCAGCCCTCATTGTAGGGATTTGCGCCTGCATTTTTGTGGGTATCATGGTCTGGATGACCGGGGCAGTACTTGGCATTGGAATGCCCTTTATAACCCTCATGGCTTTGTGCCTCATAGCTGGCTCATTTGAACTGATTGCAGTCTTTTCAGCAACTATTGTAATCGCATTTGCATCTCACAGATTCGGAATAGATCCCGATGACACAGTAATCCCATTAATCGCCACCCTTGGTGACTTTATAGGTGTCAGCGGAATATTCATGACAATGCATATTCTAAATCTAATCTAAACGAAAATTATTAAAAACAAATACAGAATAAGAATACAATGAACGGTAGAAACATATGAGACCAAAGGAAATAAGGTATAGCCCACGCAACCTCAAAGATTTGCTAATTGAAATGAAGGATACATCCGAGCTCATGGTAGACCTTGCCTATTCAGCCATGGTCTATGATGACGAGGACATTGCAGAAGAGGTAGTTCGCCTTGAAGAAAAAATGGACACCCTTGACTATCACATGAAAATAGCTGCTATGCTCAGCACAAGACGTGTTGAGGAAGCAGAGGAGATGTCAGGTGTGCTTCAGGTTGCCCGTGCATCAGAGAACATAGCCAATGCAGCAGGAGACATTGCCAAAATTGTCTTAATGGATATGGGTATTCCCATGGAATTAAAACTTGCAATGAGAGAAGCTGATGAGACCATTACAAGAGCGACTGTCAGTGATCAATCTGAAATTGCAGGCAGGAACCTGGAAGACATCGAACTGGACACCGAGGCAGGAATGTGGATAATTGCCATTCGCAGAAATGATGAGTGGATATATGATCCAAACCATGCGACCCGTATAAGACCAGGTGATGTGCTTTTTGCACGTGGTCATGACGATGGATTAACTCTTTTCTTTGAACTTGTAACAAGTCGGAAATATATTCCAAAGGAAATGCAGCATGAGAGATTCCTGATAGACCTTGAAAGAGCTGCTGACATAATTGTGGAAATGAAAAATATGGGTGAACTTTCCGTAGGATTAGCTTATTCTGCCCTATTATTCGATAACGAGGATATTGCACATGAAGTTAAGGCGCTTGAAGCTGAAATGGACTCCATGAAACATGAACTTCAGCACTGGGTACTTGAGACTGCAAAACATGTCCCTGATGTAAACATCCTTCGTGGACTGCTTCAACTTGCAAACTCAGCAGAAGCAATCTCAAATGCTGCTTACACTATTGCAGATACAGTCCTGAGGGATATTGACCTGCACCCGATCATCACCATAGCTGTAAGGGAATCTGATGAGGTTATAACCAAACTTGTAGTTCAGGACTGCTCACCAATAATCGAGAAAAACTTTGGTCAGTTAAAACTGGAAACCGAAACCGGTGTCCATGTAATGGCTATTAAAAGAGAAGAAAGATGGGTTTACAGACCAAACAAGAGAACAGTTGTCAAAGCCGGAGACATACTCATAGCCAGAGGTTCACACACAGGAGAAGAAGCATTATTTGAAATGTGTGCCTGTCTGTTTGACAATAAAAATGAATCCTGATCGAATCGATCAGGACATTATTTCTACGGAACCGTCTTTCTTACCGATGTAGACCTCGTCTGCATTGGTAAAGATGCCGTGTTCCACAATTCCAGCTATCTGTGAAAGAATTGCGGATATAACCACAGGATTCTCGATCACGCCAAGGCTTGCATCGATAATGAAATTCCCATTATCAGATATAACCGGACCATCTTTTCTTGATGCAAGACGGAGTTCCGGTTTGCCGCCAATCCTGAGAATCTGTTGGGAAACATATTCCTTTGCATATGGAAGTACTTCCAGAGGAACATAGTGATTCAATTGTTCACTGACTTTTGATTCATCAGCTACAACTACAAAGCGCTCTGCTGAACGTGAAACAACTTTTTCACGGGTGTGCGCAGCACCACCGCCCTTGATAACGTTCAGACCAGAATCAATCTGGTCAGCACCATCAATGGCAATATCAAGGTTAGGATGTTCTGCAAGTGAAGTCAGGGTAATACCTGCCTGGATAGCAAGCATCTCTGACTGATATGATGTTACAACTGCAATAATGTCAAGACCTTCATCAACACGCCTTCCAAGCTCGGCTATTGTGTAGGCAGTTGTGGAGCCAGTACCAAGACCGACTACCATTCCATCAGTTACAAGATCGGCAGCTGCAATTCCTGCAGCTTTCTTTTCAGGACTTTCTCCTGCTGGATTTCTTTCTTTCATAAAGATTCATCCTTTTATTTTGGTAATTACGGGGAAAGTCTTCGCCTGTCCCTTGGGAAGAGTACAACATCACGGATGTTTTCAACACCAAGCATTGTCATGACAAGTCTTTCGCACCCAATACCCCATCCAGCATGCGGTGGCATACCGTATCTGAAAGCCTTGAGATAGAACTCGAATCCCTCTGGGTCAAGACCCTGTGACTCAATTCTGCTTACAAGAAGCTCTGGAATGTGTATACGCTGTGCACCTGATGAGAGTTCCATTGTCCTGTGCATCATGTCGAATCCCTTTGAAAGAATAGGATTGTCTTCATAAGGCATTGCATAGAATGGTTTTATCTCGGTTGGCCAGTCAATGATGAAATAGTGTGATTCACCGGTTTCCTTGAATACGTGTTCACCGATAGTATGCTCGGCAGCAGTACCAAGGTCGTCGCCCCAGTTGAGCATCTCGTCAGTGTTCGCATTGACGATCTCGATTGCTTCATCGTAAGTTACTCTCTTGAATGGAAGTGCCGGTACTTTTAACTCGACGCCAAGAGCCGCAAGTGAATCAGATGACTTCTCAATTATCTGTTCATAGATGTAGGTAACCATTTCCTCAAGAATCTCCATTACATCAAAATGATCACAGAAACTTGCCTCAATATCTATGGAGGTTGCTTCATTAAGGTGCCTGCGGGTGTCGTGCTCCTCTGCCCGGAAGATTGGACCGATCTCAAAGACCCTGTCAAGTCCGCCTGACATCAGGATCTGCTTGAAGAGCTGTGGACTCTGGTTAAGGAATGCTTCCCTGTCAAAGTATGTGATAGGGAAAAGGGATGTTCCACCTTCTGTTGCTGTTGCCACTACTTTTGGACTGGATGTCTCAATGAATCCATTGTCTGTAAGGAAATTCCTGACCGCTCTTAGTACTTCATGTCTTATTCTGAAAATAGCTGTGGTCCTTTCCCTTCTAAGGTCAATGAACCTTGAATCAAGACGTGTGTCAAGCTCAGCTTCAACCTTTCCGGTTGTGTCCATTGGCAATGGTGAAGCTGACTCATTGATGAGGTTAATCTCATCTGGAATGAGCTCATATCCATTTGGAGCCTTTGCTTCTGGCTTTACAGTACCTGTAATTGATACTACAGATTCCCTTACAAGTTTCCTTGCCTTCTCCAGAAGTTCCGGGTCTGTCTTCTTTTTCACCAATGTGATCTGAGCCCTTCCTTCACGGTCCCTGAGCACAACAAAACAAATTCCACCAAGGTCACGGACCTCGTGAACCCATCCGGCAACAGTGACCTTCTGGTCACCCAGTTCCTCCGGGTTGATCTGTGACGTGTAATGCGTCCTGAGATTTGCTAATGACATATATTCACCTTATTTGACGTTAAACATTGAATTAAATATATAATTGAAATAACTGATTTGCTTCAATACCTAATTTATTCATTATAAAGGTTTGTGAATCGTTTTTTAGTCCCTAAATGTATACTATAGTACTAGTATGTGACTATATAAATAAGGTGATAAAAGATGTCAAAATAAAATATGAAATAGGTTTTCTACAGAGCCATTTTTTAGATTTTTTAAATATTATTCATAAGGGTTATTGAATGTTTAATTTTGTAATCTCTTTAAAATTAAAATAGAAAACCTTATATTCTACTTTTTCCACTTTTATTTTGAAACAGTTAAGACTCAAAATGGTGTATAGATTGGATTTGTAAAGCAATATAATTGATATCAAAGGCTGGATGAATAATAAAAATAACATCAGTTTAAATTGAATGTGGACACCTATATTCACATAACAAATAAAAGGGTATTTTAGTGTTTTTATTCCAGATTGAAAGGGAGATATAGTGGAGGTCTACTTTTATGCTGGAAATATTATTGAAACTTTGATCCTCGAATTAGTTAAACTGTGTTGAAATCACAAATGAAATATTCTAACTGGCAAGACCAATATTTGATAGAGCTATTTTATATCCAATTAGTCTAACGCATTTAATGAGTAAGACAACAATAGATGGTGGTTATGATATGAGGTCTTGGATTGGATTAGGGATGTGTAGTCTTTTTATCTTGGTAGTATTGACAAATTGTTCTGTAGCAGCAGATGGAACTGACGAAACTTCAGTTCCTTTTCCAGAAATCACAAGTGTTGTGGTAGAACCACAAGACCTCTATGCAGGTGATGTTGCCACGATAAAAATATCCGTGAAAAATACAGGTGGTCCGTCAAATATCGGATTCATTGCTGTTTCTTTCCCTGATAATGAAGATATTATAGAGGTAAGCGGCACAGGTAGTAATCAAAACAAATTATTCCCTGTGGGAAGTTCGCTTGTTACAAGTACTAGTTCAACAATAACAGCAATTAATCCACTTGTTCAACTTTATGATGATAATTGGGACAGTGGACAAACTGAAACTCTCACAATTAAAGTAGAAGTAAATGAAGGGGCTTCTGAGCTGAGATTTTATGTAAGGACTACCCTCAGGGAAAAAGATGTTGCAAATTATATACGAAATCCCTCTTCCTCTTCAAAAACTGATCAACAGGGATTCTATGTCAATGAATATTCATTCGATGTGAGTGAGGACGATTCATTAAATGCTGATTCAAAATTCATAAATGAAGATTTAAATGAAGATTCAAATGAAGATTCATTCGTTCCTTCTTCTGAATTCATAAGTGAAGCTCCATCTCTTCCATTCCCTGAAATTACGAATGTTGTAGTCGCCCCATCTTATGGTCTATATGCAGGTGATGTTGCCACGATAAAAATATCCGTGAAAAATACAGGTGGTCCGTCAAATATCGGATTCATTGCTGTTTCTTTCCCTGATAATGAAGATATTATAGAGGTAAGCGGCACAGGTAGTAATCAAAACAAATTATTCCCTGTGGGAAGTTCGCTTGTTACAAGTACTAGTTCAACAATAACAGCAATTAATCCACTTGTTCAACTTTATGATGATAATTGGGACAGTGGACAAACTGAAACTCTCACAATTAAAGTAGAAGTAAATGAAGGGGCTTCTGAGCTGAGATTTTATGTAAGGACTACCCTCAGGGAAAAAGATGTTGCAAATTATATACGAAATCCCTCTTCCTCTTCAAAAACTGATCAACAGGGATTCTATGTCAATGAATATTCATTCGATGTAATTAATCATGTTGTTGAATCAACTATAACTTCAATTACTCCTAACTCTGCAACTGAAGGTACATCTGTTTCATTTTCAGGAACCGGTACTACTACAAATGGTAAAATTGTTGCCTATAAATGGACTTCCAGCTACGATGGACAATTAAGTACATCTGCAAGTTTCAGCACATCAGATCTTTCTGCCGGAACACATACAATATATTTCAGTGTACAGGACAGTAATGGTAAGTGGTCAGATGCAGCATCTACAATCGTTACAATCAATGCAAATAATGGAGGAGATGACGGTGATCCAGTTATACCACCCGCAGTACCCTCAGATAATTTAGATTTAGTGATTACAGTTAAAGATAGCAGTGATTCCACATATCTGGGAAATACTGATATTTACTTAGATGGGAATTTGATCGGACAGACCGATTCAAGTGGAAAGTTAACTACTCAGGTAACAGAAGGAACCAGTTATTTGCTGAATGCAGAGAAGTCAGGCTATGAGCCAAAATTTGAAACAGTAAATGCTGGTTATGATGCATACAGAGACGTTATGATTTACCTGAATTATGTAAAGATTCCTGTTACGGTAAATGTAAAAGACGAGACCGGTAAAGCATTAAGTAATGCAATGGTATATTTAGCCGATGAATTTGTGGATGTTACCGACATTGACGGAGTTGTAACTGCCGATGTTGACAAAAATACAGATATTATGCTAAAAGTATCAAAGAACGGTTACTACGAAGAAAATGCTTTGATACACGTTGAAAGTTATCCGTCAACTGAATATATGGTACTAAAAGTAGAGGATAAAACAGCTCCGAATATTATCATTGGAAATCTGGAGGTAATTGGTGATGACGATAAGATATTGGAAGAGGGTGAAAAAGTCAAAATATCATATTCAGTTACAGATGACAGTGGAATCGGAAAAATAATCTGTAAACTTGATGGAAAGGAAATTGATTCTTATACATCAGCAGGTTCATATTCAACAATCACTCCTGTTCTAAGTGATGGGAACCACGTAGTCAGTTTCACTGCAAATGATAAAGATATGAATGTACACTCCAGTTCTAAAGAAGTACAATTGCCTGTATCAAAAAGAGGACCAGAGGTTTTATTCCAGGCTACCAAAGACACTATCAGTGTAGGGGATTATGCAGTATTCACTTTAAGTGTGCTTAATCCGATTGGTAATCTCCCTATGGATGTTCAAATGATACTTAAAGCTCCAGATGGGACCTGTGTTTCAGGCAGCTCTTTTGCAGAATCAGGAGCCGGTATGTATACTGCCAGTTATACAGTTGAACCTGGAGACGAAGTAAAGTACATGTCATTTAATATTCAGGGTAACGAACCCGGGACTCATTCCATCATATCAGAAGTACATTATTCAATTTCCGGCGAAACTCCACAATCTCAAGGAGACGAGCTTATACTTGAAGTGACAGATAAACTTAGGTCTTCCACAGATCCAGTTGATCCATCTCCCGGGTCAGTCCTCACTAATCCTGTGCCAGGATTCACAGGAGTGACTTCAACTGTTGGTTTACTTCTAATAGTTCTTCTGTTAAGAAGAGTTAATAAGCGTTAATTGATGGTTGTTAACCATCAATTCTTTTTATTTTACCTTAACTACGGCTCTGTAGAAAACACATTGAAATCACTATGTATAGCTAAAATTCAACAAAAATAATCACCATTCAGAACAACATACAGAAGTTTTATTGACTTGCATTATTGTTTGAATTTGGAGGATTTCTACAGAGCCTTAACTACTATTAATAAAATAAGGCTTGTGATGTTTATAGTAAATATCCTTGCCAAAAAGTATGGGCAATATTAGTTACCAATGTAATTATTGAATGGCTTAATTCATGAATGAAACTGCCCTATAAATTATTGATCATAGTGAAAAGGATGCTATAGAGATACATATCAAATTTTGTTTGTTTTCTTACTACAAAATTATGAGTTGATAAGAGCGAAGGTATATTAAAAAAGGAGAAAGGTATCAATAAAAGATTAATGATACCAATCTTTGAATTTGCCGGAATATCGCATCATCAAAATCTATTTTATTTTAAACAGGAACAATGCGATAGCTAAGCAGGCAATAGAAGTTGCAAACGAGAAGCCTGGAATGACTATCTGGCTCTGGCTTTCTGTCTCCTCTTCCACTGGCTCAGGAGTAATTTCTTCTGATTTTTCTTCGACAAAAAATGGCATGGTCTGTTGAAGCATTCTGTACTCTTCTTTATTGCCTTCTGGATAGTATATTACTTGGGATTCCAGCGCTTTCTCACCTATTTCTGTTGAAGTTATTTGAATTGTTACGTGGTTCTCTTCTCCGGGTCTGACGATAAAGTTCCCTATATTCTGATTAGAACCACTGCTTGCAAAGCTTGTTGCAGTGACATATACTCCGCTTGGTGCCTTTATGATAACATCGACTGCCAGGTTTACATCATTAACAGAAGGATTAATCATTGACAAGCTAATAAGTGCCGGGTCAGTCGTCTCAACTGTATTTTTTGTTGATGTTAAACTTACAGATGGTGCAAGACGGAATGTATCTGTTACGGTTTCTTCAACATTTTGGGTTGTTGTTTTTGCTTCTACGTTAATATAGGCCTGAGGGATATCCACACAATCTGCATTGTTTCCATCAATGTCCTTATAGCATACTTTTGCAGTTCCTAAAACATCAATACCCAGATTACTTCCACTCTGGTCTGACTTTGCATTGAACGATAAGACTACCTTTTCATCATTAGATAAATCTGGTTCGTTGTCTTTAATCAAACCAATATTATTCCAGGTGATTGTCGTAATTCCGGTGCTATCATCCGTAACGACACTATCTGGTTCAACGTTAAAAGAACCTTCTTCAATAATATATTTCTGAGTTACTTCGATAACGTCCACGTATTGTGGTATAGTAGAAGTGGTCACCTCAGTTAATATATTGTTGAAAATTGCATCAAGAGTTTCTGCAGTTGGTGCTGAATAATATGTTCCGCCAGTTGTGGTGCTCATATCTTCTAGATTTGTTACATTAACAGAATCTCCCAATCCAATACTGTATATGGTGTATCCTTTGTCAGCAGCACTCTGTGCAATTGCATGGCTATAATCTCCCTCTCCATCACTGAGAAAGATAATTACCTCTGCAGATTTTTCTGTTTTTGTATTCGCATCTAAAATATTTATTGCTTCAGCCAGACCAATAGAAAGGTCCGTGTTTCCCTCCCTATTCACACCATTTACAGAGCTTTTTGCATCGGCAAAATTACTGGTCAAAGCCTGAGTAAAATCAATATCGTCGTCCCAGCTGACAACACCTGCTGCATCTTTGGTTGGTTCCATCTTGTCGATAAAGTCGTTTGCAGCTTGTAAACGAAGATTTGAAGGATCACTCGACTCCATGCTTCCAGAGCTGTCGATTGTAAATACAATATCAAGGGGCACTGACGTTGTAGTTGTGTTTCCTGCTCCTGTGGCTGTTATTGTTACAGTAGTAATCTCATTTGTACCACTGCCAGCAATATTGATATCACTCGGCGATGCTGTCTTTGTGACCGTAGGACTTGCGACACTATTAGCACTTGCTGTTCCAATCATGGAGATGGTAACGATACAAAGCATAGATATCAATAGTATTCCTGTAGAATATTTATGCAATTTACTTTTATCTATCATTGACACACACTCATCTTTTATATTACATTTATAAACCAGTTATGTATATTTGAAATCTTATTCTTTGTGGTTATAAGCAATATCAGATTTGCTATGTAACTGGATTTATGCTTTTCGATTTGTTTTTTTTATTCAAAATATACAATAATTACCTATAAGCTTACAGTTTCTGTGATGGGAATGCAAAGAAACATCAAGGATGAAGTATATCCAAATCAACCTCAACAACCAATTTTTCAAAAGTATTTAATCCAATATTATGCAAATTTATTCACATAATACTGAGAAGAACCTTTTTATTTTACCTGTACTGCCTAATTTTAAAATTGATACTAACAAAATCAGGCTTGTAATGTTTGTAGTAGATTGCCTTGCCAGAAAATAAGGGGAATAGATGTAATAGACAATTGAAATAAAAATAGCCCCAATTGAAACAAGAAGGGGGACCTTGTCAGCCATATATACAATTTTTGTGAATAATATATTCAATAACAATCCGTAAAGGGATACTATTGGCAGCAGCATCAAAAAAATAATAATCAACATTAATAGGTTTATATTAAAATATACAAGTGTCCAAAAAAGAACAACAAGCAGCAAAATAAAATAAATTGTGAATATAGGGTATGTACTGAATCTTTCTATAATTGATTGGAGATCTCCCTGAATTCCATATTCTTCTTTTTTGATTGAACTTGGAGTTGCAGCAGAGAATGAAAAAATTAGCATGATTACTATTATTAGATCATTGATATCTATTAAATTCAGATTAATTATCATTGAACCTAATGTTTCGATCAAAACTGGAAGTTGCATGAGATATAAATTAGAGAAAATGTATGTGTATTCCAGAGAGTTAAAAACAATTGATGATTCAGACAGATTAATATATTCAAATTTTAGGAAGAAAAACATTGCAAAAAGGGGTGGAACTAAAGAGGGTGCTGCACTTATTGCTTGATTTGCCAACCACTGAAAAAATCCGGATTTGCGACTATTTTCATGAATAACATGTCCTCCCTTTGAAGTTACTTTGAATTCCTTTACTTCATTCTTAGTAAGAAAAGCAATTATCGCATGGCTTAATTCTTGAACGAAAACTGCCCACCAATTCATTGATCTATAAAGACAGGGGTGTTTATAAGAGATACAGGTCAAATGGTGATTTGTTTTACTTATTAAAATATTTTGAATTGCTAGCAGAGAAAGTATCACAAGTAAAAAATAAAAAGGTATCAGTAAGAGACTAATGATACCAATCTCTGCATTTGCCAATCATATCACATCATCAAAATTTATTTTCTTCTAAACAAGAATAAGGCGATAGATAAGCAGGCTATAGAAGTAACAAATGAGAAACCAGGAATGACTATCTGGCCATTGTCTTCGTTTTCTTCATCTTCTTCTTCCACTGCTTCAGGAGGTATTTCTTCTGATTTCTCTTCGACAAAAACGGACATGGTCTGTTGAAGCATTCTGTACTCGTCTTTATTACCTTCTGGATAGTAGATTACCTGGGATTCCAGCGCTTTCTCACCTATTTCTGTTGAAGTTATTTGAATTGTTACGTGGTTCTCTTCTCCGGGTCTGACGATAAAGTTCCCTATATTCTGATTAGAACCACTGCTTGCAAAGCTTGTTGCAGTGACATATACTCCGCTTGGTGCCTTTATGATAACATCGACTGCCAGGTTTACATCATTAACAGAAGGATTAATCATTGACAAGCTAATAAGTGCCGGGTCAGTCGTCTCAACTGTATTTTTTGTTGATGTTAAACTTACAGATGGTGCAAGACGGAATTTACCTGCAACGCTTTCTTCAATGTCTTGAGTTGTTGTCGTTGTTGTTTCATTTGAAGAACTTTCATTTACAGAAGTATTTCCTAGCGCACAAGTTGTGTTACTCACAAGCAGTATTGCACAAATTAAACATATGCAAAACTTTAAGGTATTCAATTTATTCTTTAAAATAATTACCACCTCTCAAATGACTATTACTGATAACATGAAATAATAGTTCTTATTTTTTTTGAGATTGTATCACATTTCTTATATATTCTGTATTGTTCTTTTGTAGAATTTTTCATTCAAGTGATAGTGCAAACTAGACTAGATATGTATGTCAAAGTTGTGCTTATTGTTAATATGGAGATTTCTACAAACCTGAATGAGTTTCTGTATTTCTCGTAATGTGCTCATGCTATCTCATAGGTTGCCCATGAACAGGCGTTGCCCAAGGTAAAATGCTTGAGGACTACTTCAGGATTGATATAAGGCATACAGTACGTTGCCACAAATTTCAGGGCATCCAGTGAAGTTTATGCAGATGTCCGTTATTGTCTGCGATAATCCTTAATCTTGTCATATCAATCCTGATTAACCATGTTAGTAACAATCATAGTACTATTTTAATATTTTACAGAGTCTAAACCAAATAAAATGCTTAAAATGGGGTTAAATAAATAATAAGAATGTGAATAAACCCCTTTTAGCAATCATTTATTCGTTATAAACCTAATTACTACAAACGGATTTAATGGATCCTGCCATAAATGAACTTGAAGGTCTACACAAGGCTCCTCTCGTTGATCTCGCACCTGACACTCTCTTTGAGCATATCAACTACAGCATCATAATCCTGTGTCTGGCCAAGTACCCACATCATCTTTACAAGAGCAACTTCCGGGAGAATATCCTCACCTTCTATGGCACCGGCTTTTAAGATATCCCTGCCTGTGTCGTAAACCCTGTCACATATTCTGCCATGTAGGCATTGTGAAGTGATCAGCACAGGAATCTTCTGAGATGTTGCCCTCTCGATCTGTGGAATCCAGTCAGTGGATACGTGTCCAAGTCCCGTTCCTTCGATAACTATGCCCTTATATCCAGCATCAATGAAATAGCCAAGAATATCAGGACTTGAACCGGGAGTGAATTTTACAAGAGCACACTTAGGTTCAAGAGAGTCACTAAGTGACAGTTCCTTTTCATCTCTTTTAACGTATGAAAGTGAAGTGATGATTTCACCAGTAGCATAGTCCACATAACCAATTGGATCAGAGTTAATTGATCTAAAAGCATCCCTTCTGGATGTGTGCATCTTGCGAACCTTGGTCGCACGGTGGATAGAGCAACTGTCATCTGAACCATCACTGTGCATAACAACTGTAACCTCTGCAATATCACTCACAGCAACCTTTGCAGCGCATATGGCATTCATGGCATTATCACTGCTTGGTCTGTCAGCACTTCTCTGGGAACCTACAAATACAATTGGAACGGGAGTATCGACCATAAATGACAATGCAGCGGCAGAGTACATCATGGTGTCAGTACCGTGAGCAATTATTATACCAGCAGCACCATTTTTAATCTCTTCCACAACAGCTCTTGACAGCTCCTGCCAGTAGTCCACCTTCATATTCTCAGAGAGAATATTGTAGATTGCCTTGCCACTGAAATTGGCGATCTCTGTGAGTTCAGGAATAGCCTGCAGAATATCGTCAGCCGAGAACTGGGAGGTCACAGCACCAGTCCTGTAATCTATCTTACTGGCAATTGTCCCTCCTGTTGACAGGATGGATACCTTAGGAAGACCTTTCTTTGCCTTTACTTCGGCTTTACCTGCAACTTTAAAGGAAGCTTCCATATCCTGCTTCTTTTGTACTATCGTGACAGTGGCACCCTTAGGATCGATCCCTGCATTGTAACCACTGACCATCTTTATAATAATATGACCGGTAGTACTGGGCATGACAATGCCTTCGTATTCCACACCGGCCTTTTTGACCTTTACTCTGTCACCCTCTTCAAATTCCATAATTATCCCTTGATTATCATTAAGTATCATACATATCTCATTTCTAATGCATTAATAAGAGTTCAATTATTATGGCTGCTTAAGCCTCTTTTCCCGTATAGGCTTCAACAACGCTGAACAGAGCCTTCAATGAATTATCAATACTGCTATTTAGGCCCGTTATACTTGTCTTTGTGTTCTCAAGTTCTTTCAGACGGCTCTCTATTGCCCTTTTCATCTCAACCGGCGCAGGACCACCTATAATAGCCCTTCTGCTGATGTTGAGAACTGGGTCAAGTGCCTCTTTGACTATTTCAGCTGTAAGACCCCTGTCACTCAAACATTCGCCAAGTACATCTTTTGCCACTGCATCTATCTCTTCCATATTCGGATTTCCATTTCCTCGTGCAAGCACACCAACAATTTGGTGAGCAGTCCTGAAAGGAATGCCAGCCACCCTAACCATGGTATCGGCAAGTTCTGTTGCAGTCGTAAACCCTAACACTGACTTTTCAGCCATAGATTCAGTGTTCACTTTCATGGTAGCTACCATACCTTTAGTGATACGAACAGCACTTCTGGTAGTTTCCACTGCACGCCACATATTGGGCGTTGCTTCCTGAAGATCACGGTTGTAACTTAATGGGAGCGCCTTACAAAGTGAAAGGAGAGCCATCAATGAACCGATAACCGTGCCAGCCTTACCCCGTACAAGCTCGGCGGAATCCGGATTCTTCTTCTGTGGCATGATGGAAGATGTAGAAGAATACATATCATCAAGTTCAACGAAAGAAAATTCCGAACTGGACCAGATAATTATCTCCTCTGCCATCTTGCTTAGATTTACCATGATATTGGACATTGCAGATGCAGATTCGATCAGGAAATCTCGTGTGCTTACCGCATCCATTGAGTTTCCGAGAACATCATCAAATCCAAGAAGAGAACGTGTTCTTTCACGATCAAGATCAAAACCAGTAGATGCAAAAGCTGCAGAACCAAGCGGACACTTGTTCACCCTTGAGAATGCACCGATTATACGCTCAATATCCCTTCCTATGGCATCGGAATGTGCAACAAGATGATGCGCAAAGGTCGTGGGTTGTGCATGTTGAAGATGAGTGAAACCTGGCATTAGCGTCTCTGTGTTCTCAGAAGCCTTTTCAAGCAGGGTCTTACGAAGCCCGGAAAGTTCTTCCATTAAAGACAATAACTCATCCCGCAATCTGATCCTGATACAGGTTGCAACCTCATCATTACGGGAGCGCCCGGAGTGCATCCTGCCTCCTGTATCCTCACCTACCATATCTATAAGCCTGGACTCCAGTGAGATGTGGATATCCTCATAACTGTGGTCTAGCTCCTCAATGCCTTCTTCCTTTATTTTAAGAAGCCCTTTCAGAATGCTGCTGCAGTCCTTCTCCTTTATAATTCCCTGCTCATGCAACATGACCGTGTGAGCCATGTCCACAAGGATATCAGCCTCAAATATCCATTTATCAGCAGACATTGATGATGTGAAATTTATCATATCTTCATCAGGTGTTGAAGATAAGCGTCCTCTACGTAAAATATCGCTCATGTGAACCCTCGTGATTATAAAATGTAACTGAAAAGTAATCCTGATTAGCAGCGTGGTATTGGTCTAAATACTTAAATAAGAATCGGTTTTTTGAAAGTTATCGGAATACTAAATGAAACTTCTGCAACCTAAGAGAAAGTATTTATAGTAACTGGAATATATTAATTTAATTATTATTTATCAAAGGATTGTAGTGTGCTAATGCAATTCCGCATTTATTGAGGTGAAACTATGGCTAAAGTTAGTGACAGTTACGTAAATAATGTTGGTGATGACCTTCAACAACTTGTGATCTTCAGCCTGGGTGTTGAAGAATTCGGTATTAATATAATGCAGGTACAAGAAATAATCCGAATGCCTGAAATAACAAGGATTCCAAAAACTCCTGATTACATAAAAGGATTTATCAACTTAAGAGGAAAAATAATCGTTGTTATGGATATTGACAAACGATTTGGAATGTCTTCTAAGGAAATAACAGATGAATCACGAATTGTAGTCGTTGATATTGAAGGTACTATCGTAGGATTGGTTGTGGATTCAGTAAGTGAAGTTATACGCCTGAAAAGTTCAAACATTGAGCAGACACCGGAAATAATCGCACAAAAAGTAAATGCTGACTACCTTAAAGGTGTTGGAAAGCTAAATGACAGATTGCTTATCCTTCTTAATCTCAATAACATTATCAGTGAAACTGCAGCATAAATTTTTACTTTTTTTATTTTTTAATGGTAGCAGCTTTCTCCCATTATACAATGTGAAGTTTAAACGATAACTACACAGTATCTTTTTATAAAATAGTTAATATATAATGATATCATAGTATGATTCTTATCTCATGAGGAATTTGATGAAACTAGTAAAATTTTATATTTTGACAATGATTGTTATCTTTTCAATCACTGCAGGTGGTTGTATCGGTGAAGAAATAGAAAACACTGCATATAGTGCTGATAGTCCTGAAACCATTAATCCAACAGGGAACACAAAAACTGATACAATATACCAGTTTTCTACAATTAACGCCCTGCTTGAAGGTGTTTATGACGGAGAAATAAGTTGCGGTAACCTGAAAGAAAACGGTGACTTCGGACTTGGAACATTTGAAGATCTTGACGGAGAAATGCTGGAACTTGATGGTGTAATTTATCAGATAAAAGCAGACGGAAATGTCTATGAGGCTGGAGATACTGAAACATCACCCTTTGCAGCTGTCACTTTCTTTGAAACAGATATTCAAGGAACCGTAGATGAACAGATAGACAGTAAGCAGATGGCAGAATATATCGAAGGACTTCTTCCCAGCCAGAATGTGATGTATGCTGTTAAGATCACAGGAAATTTCAGCTACATGAAAACACGTAGTGTAGCAGCACAGGAAAAACCTTATCCCAGACTTGTCGACGTGACAAAAGACCAGTCAGTCTTTGAGTTCAATAACACAGAAGGGACAATTGTGGGATACTGGATGCCAGATTATGTAAGTGGTATCAATGTTCCGGGATTTCACCTTCATTTCATCAACCAGGAGAAAAATACAGGTGGACACATACTGGACTATGTAATCAGCTCAGGGACTGTAGAAATTGACAGCACGGATGAAATATACCTTGAACTGCCAACAAATAAGAATTACCTTGGTATGGGTTTATCGCGAGATACCGAGGGTGAACTTGAAGAGTCTGAAAACTGAGATTGTTTAGAGGGGATACGAACATGGACATCAGTCCCGGTCCCCTTTTCACTTTCTATCCATATACGTCCTTTATGATTTTCCACTATTACTTTACTTATGTAAAGACCAAGGCCATTACCATCATAATTTCTTGTTGAAGAACTGTCTATCTGGTGGAATTTCTGGAAAAGACCCTGTATATCATTTTCAGAAATACCAATACCTGTATCTCCGAGAACTACATGGACATCATTATCTTCCTTAAAGGCGGAAAGAGTAATGGTTCCATTCTCAGGAGTGAATTTTACTGCATTATCCATCAAATTGAGGAAAACCTGTGGAAGATATGTTGTGTCAGCATCAACTAAAATGGAATCAAAGGCAAAGTCTATATGAATAGACATATTTTTCTCCTTGATCTTGTCAAAGAATACATTCACAACACCATTAAGGAGAGATGAGACTTCAATTTGTTCAAAATTATACCTTATAGTACCGTTCTGGCTTGTGCTGACAAAAAGCAGGGAATCAATAAGATTCTGCAGTTTACGTGTTTTAATAACTACTCGCTCTATTGCACTTGCCTGTTTATCGTTTAAAGGACCCAGAGATCTATCGTACAAAAGTTCACTGAACCCTTTAATAGAAGTAAGAGGCGTATTCAGTTCATGCCTTAAGTTTGAAAGAAATTCATCCTTGAGCTTATCCAGAGACTTCAATTCTTCATATGCACGTTCCAGTTCATATGTAGAACTCTTTAATGCTTCCTCTGTCTGCTTGCGCTCAGTGATATCACGTATATGGCTTACAGCCATTGCTACATCACCTTTTGTATCATAAACAGGGAAGATACGGAAATCCCTTACCCTGCTATCGACAGAATCAGTATATTCAAATTCTTTCATATTACCTGTTGAAAAAACGTCTTTAACAGGACATGGATCACATGGGAAAAGATTATGGGTGAAGGAATCACACATCAAAGGATGTTGATTGTTATCCTGTGGTGAAGAGATAATGTCACTCTTCCAGTTACTTGTCACTATTTTCATTTCCCGGTCAACAACGACAATCAGATCCTGAAGAGCATTGAAAGTACTTGTGAGAAGTTCTTTCTGGTTTTGTAATTCTTCTTCTGAGTTTTTATTTGATGTTATATCAGCAATAAGACCGATACCACCTTCAATATTATTGTCTTTTGACCTGATGGGAACATAATACGACCTTAAAAAAATCTCCCTGCCGGATATCCTTGCAGAGTATTCATTTTCATAAAAAGAATTATTGTCTGATAAGGAACCTGAAAAAAGTTGGCCTAAGCGTTCATCATTTACGTAATCTAAAACTTCTGCATTGACAACGTCGCCTTTCTGTACACCAAAAATATTGAGTAAACTTCTGTTGCAATGAGTTATTGTTCCGTTGTTATCTACAAAAATACCCAGCGGTGAAGCATCAAATATTAACCTATATCTCTTTTCCGAATCTAAAAGAGCTTCTTCCACATTTTTTCTCTCTATAACCTTGCAAAGGCGTGATGTAATAACATTCAATAAACGTTGTTCCTCTTTCAGGAATGAACCAATATCATGGTAAGGACGTTCCTCAGAATAAGAGACACAAAGAGAACCTCTTTTTGTGCCATGTACTATTATATTACTGTGCAAAGAGTTGATATTCTTCTCGAATTTATCTGTTTTGTATGTATCTCCATTCAAAACTATACATACCTCTGCAACTTCCGGGTAAAGAAAAGCTGGCTGCAGCCTTTGTATAATACCTTTTAGCAGGGATTTCAGAGGCACATGCAGATCAAAAAGATCTGAGATGCTGTAAATGCATTCAAGCTCTCTGTCCCTTTTTTCCAGGATAATCTGTTTTTCGTCCAAAGTAATGTCCACACCACATTCCAATCGGTTTTACTAATATATTAGTATAATATATATTATTGCTATTAATAGATTTTGTTGCGAGATCAAATTTGTATATAGACACTTGCAGGACGGCAATAATATTCCTGATACTATGCTATTAAATAGAGGGGAAGCAATAGATGCAATACATAGTGCCTTATGGCACAAAAAATGCTTCAATTTAGGTGAATAAATGTATTCAGACAGGATCAACTCATTGCCCCCGTACTTATTTGCAACAATCGACGAGTCTAAGGCAGCAGTAAAAGCAAAAGGAGTAGACGTTATAGATTTAGGTGTCGGTGACCCGGACCAACCAACTCCAGACCATATTGTTGAATCAATGTGTGAAGCTGTTCGCAATCCGGAAACACACACATATCCATCTTATACAGGAATGATGAGTTTCAGAAAAGCTGCTGCAGATTGGTGCAAAGAGACCAGAGGACTTGAATTAGACCCTGCATCTGAAGTCCTTACTATGATCGGTTTAAAAGAAGGAATTGCACATATTCCTCTTGCCTTCATCAACCCTGGGGATGTAGCACTTTGCCCTGATCCTGCTTATCCTGTCTATAAGATAGGAACGCAGTTTGCAGGTGGAGAGCCATACATCATGCCACTTCTGGATGAAAATGATTTCCTGCCTGACCTTGATGCAATACCAAAGGATAAGCTTGAAAAAGCAAAATTAATGTTCCTTAACTATCCAAACAACCCCACAGCAGCTACAGCTGATGAAAAGTTCTTTGAAGAGGTTGTGCAGTTTGCCCGCGATAACGATATTGTAGTTATACATGACAATGCCTATTCTGAAATGACCTATGATAAATACAAGGCACCAAGTTTTCTGAGTGTTGATGGGGCAATGGAAGTTGGAATTGAACTTTACTCACTTTCAAAGACATACAATATGACAGGATGGAGACTTGCCTTTGCAGTTGGTAACAAGAAAATAATCTCGGGTGTTGGTAAAGTAAAATCCAATGTAGACTCCGGGGCTTTTGATGCGATCCAGATGGCAGGTATTACTGCTCTTTCCAGCTCCCAGCAATGTGTTGCTGACATGAACAATATCTACCAGGAAAGAAGAGATACACTCATAAAAGGACTGCACGAAGTAGGACTGGATGTCAAAGCACCTAAAGCAACATTCTATGTGTGGGCACCTGTTCCGGATGGTTATGATTCTATGGGATTTGCCAAATTATTGCTTGAGACCGCAGGTATTGTGGCAACACCAGGTGTTGGTTTTGGTAGCCACGGTGAAGGTTATATCAGGTTTGCACTGACACGCTCCGTTGAGAGGATCAATGAAGCAGTGGACAGGATGAGCAAGTTAAATATCTGATACTCATAACTTTTTTATTTACTTTTTTTATTTTAATTGTTTCAAAAGAGATATATGAATTCCTGCACGATGTCAGGTATATAATACTGCGTTACATTGCAGGAGATTTTGTTACTACATTCCATGCACTGAGCAATGGGTGCGGGTTTGAAGAAAACGGAATTCTTTCAGGAATTATGTCTGACTACGGAATATGGTCACTCATTGTAATCAAGCTCCTGATCATTCTGTTGTTTACTGGAATTACAGGTCAATAAGAAGCTCAGCACATTCCTATGCCAGAAGACTATGGAAATTCTCAAAGGTCAGTATCAGCTTTTTAGGACTTGTACTCGTGATTAATAACCTGATGGTAACATTTGTCAGATTAAGCCTGTTTGAGTATCTGGGTCTCTCCTGAAAGAGACTCTTTTATCTCAGTAGCTTTCATATTTATAACCATTTCAGCAATATCTGCACTATATTCGGCTATACGCTGGAAGCTTTCAATGATTTTTCTTTGCTTTTCGCCGTAAAGACAATAAGTATTTTCAGAAAGTTCGGATTTCTGGATTATCTTGCTGCCAAGCGCAGAAGACATCCGTGATGTCCTTATTACATTATTTGCAAGCTCAGTGTTAATCTCAAGCAGAGAATTAAAGGCTTCTTGAAACAGCCTCATGGAAAGGACACCCATTTCGATTATATCTTCATTGTTGTCTTTGTACCCATCCATCTGAACAATAGTAAGTGCAATCCCATGAATATGGTCACCGATGCGTTCCATCAGTTTGGCGATAAGACTATATCCAAGACAGTCTTTGGAAGATCTTATACCTATTTTCTGGGCAATGTTGGAATCATCAAGGGCAGCTTTTATCTGCCTGACACTTAAAAGATAGAATTTATCTACATCGTTATCCCTTTGAACAATGTCCCTTGCGAGTTCCACATCAGCCTCCTTTAAAGCAACGATCGAATCCTCTATCATTGAATGGATAATACGGAACATGCTCTGCAGAGATTTTTCAAGGGATATGTCCTGATAGTTCAGAAGATTCTGAAGTATTATTTCTGTTCTTGATTCTTCAACTATTTCTATGCCTATGAGACGTTTGCGGGCGGATTCTTTCAGGTATTTCCTCTCAGAGGCAGTAAATCCACCCTGAGATACGATTCTAATAATATCATAACCAACAAGATAATTGGCCACAAGTGTTCTGAAATTTTCTTCCTTATCTGCGGATGCACTCATTTCAACTTTTGAACGGACATTCTTTTTTTGACCATCCTGATCAGGAGTTATAACAAGTGAACGATCGGGTTTTACATTCAGAAGTACAGTATCACCTGCACTGAGTCCACCATCCCTTACCCACTCGATGGGAAGGGAAACAATGTATGTGGAGCCACCTGTCAACTGAATCTTTCTTTTAACTGAAATGCCCATCCTTCCCTTGTATGAATAATTGTAGATATATCCAAATTACCGGTTATATTCTTTGTTTCCATAGTATCTATAGTTCACAATATTTTCTATAGATTCAGCGAAAAGATAGAAAAGGGTTATTCAAAGAAAGTACGAAAATATCCTGATAAAAGAAAACAGATATGTTGGATATTTTTTAATCACTTTCAGGTTGAAAATATAGATTTGCCAATGAACCTGGAATGCACTACCCACTATTGTTACAGGGCAGGACGATGAATATGTGTACTTTAAGAGTGAGACGCCAGATTTCTCTACATTTGCAATATTATCTGAAGCCAGACTCACGGAAGTTATCGTAGAAGACAGGTCAAAAGCAACAGAGCCTGTTGTTGATAAAAAGTTAAAGTCAGTGGATACCGCAAGTGCAAATTCAGTTGCAAATGAGCAAATTTAGGATGTAGGAAAAAGCAGCACCAAGAGAAGTTATTTCATGATCATGGTGATACTGGGTATTGTTTCTGTGTTGCTTGCTGGTGGATATGTTGTGTACAGATATTTTGATATTGAATGGTGATGAGAAAGAAATTATTCTGAATTTGGCGAACGAAGTTGGTGCTTTGCTCGCTTTTTTTATTAGAATCTGCCTCAAAAGATTGCTAAGCGAATGCTACTTATAAATATACAGATTCTATTATGTTAATACACGTTATGATAAGATTGAAAGATGAAAACTCCTAAAAGAGATTAGATGATTTTCTTGGATTTCATAACAACTTTAAATGATATTATTCAAAGACGTTAATTCAAAGTATTCAATTTAATTATGTTGAAAGTACTCTTATAGTAGAATCATAAAAGAGAATATCAATTTCCGGGTTCTGACCATGATAACAACAATTCCTGTAAATAATAATGACGGCCCTTCTACATCCTTAATTCATTCAAAAAATGAAACACTATCAATCGTAATTCCTGTAAAAAATGAGGAAAAAAGTGTCCCTATTCTTTATGAACAACTAAAATATGTTTTACTATCAATTAATAGAAGATATGAAATAATCTTTGTCGATGATGGCTCAATAGACAACACGTTTCAAAATATACTGACCCTTTCGGAAAAAGACTGCTGCGTTAAAATTATTAAATTCAGGAAGAATTTTGGAAAAGCTGAAGCATTGAGTGCTGCCTTTAAATATGCAAAAGGAAGTATCATCATTACAATGGACGGTGATTTACAGGATGATCCGTTGGAAATCCCAAAATTCATTGATAAAATAGAGGATGGTTATGACCTGGTTTCCGGATGGAAATATACCAGACATGATCCTATTACAAAAAGATTACCTTCAATATTCTTTAATAAACTGACGTGTATTCTCACAGGTGTAGAACTCCATGACTTTAACTGCGGATTCAAAGCATACAGAAAAGAAGTCACAGATAATATCAATTTATACGGAGAAATGCATAGGTATATACCTGCGCTTGCAGCATGGTATGGTTTCAAGATCACTGAGATAACAGTAAAGCATCATCCACGAAAATATGGAAAATCAAAATATGGGTTTAAAAGAATCATAAAAGGATTTTTGGACTTAATTACGGTCAAATTTTTGATTAGTTACTCTTCAAGACCTCTCCATGTTTTTGGTGTTCCAGGGATTATGTCATCAACGATTGGTTTTTTAATAGGAGTGCACTTATTGATATTGAAATACACGAAAAATATTTTACTTTCAGAGCGTCCATTGTTATTACTAGCTGTTTTATTAATGCTGATTGGATTTCAATTCATATCCATTGGACTATTGGGTGAAATGCTAACTTTTAGACAAAGCAAGGATGAGAACACATCAATATACATTGAAAAAATAATAGAGGGTACAAATGGCATCGAATCTAATTAACCATTTAGAGAAAATTCATGAAGCCGGAAAAACTGATTTTCGATGGAATAATTTGCGTAAATTGGTTAAAAAATCTATAGTTGGAGACTATGTACTGGACGCCGGTTGCGGAACAGGCCACATGACATTGGACTTATTGAACGAAGGATACAAGGTTACATCGATAGATTATTCCAGTGAATTAACAAACTTTACACAGAATATTCTTGAAAACAAAAATATAAAAACAGATGTTCACACACTTGATCTGCTGGACGTGAAGGTTCTAGGCGAAAACAAATTCAGCACTGCTATATGTCTGGATGTTCTCGAGCACATCGATGACGATCTACAGGCACTTAAAAATCTGGCATACACTGTTGAAAAAGAAGGGACAATCATAATTTCAGTCCCTGCATTAAGTTATTTGTATGGGTTAAGAGACAAAGAGATAGGACATTATAGAAGATATAACAAAAATGATCTGGCTAACCTTGTTGATAATTCGGAGCTGAACTTAATTGATATTAGATATTGGAACTTTTTAGGGTTGTTGCCCGTAATTGTTTTTGAAAAGATATTGAAAAAGAGGATAAACGAGAATATCAGATATTCCAGTAAATCTCACTTTTCGGCTGCTGCAAATAAGTTGTTACAAAAATGGTTCGCCATCGTCGAAAATAATATAAGATTCCCTATTGGCCTGTCTTTAATCGCAATCTGCAAAAAGAAATAAGAGGATTAGCGTTGGTCCTTCAATTTTAGCATCAACGATCCCCAGCCTCCTAAGATCAAAAAGTAGACGAGGATAATAATATGATAACTGAACCCCGAGCTTATGGCGACCTCCTTTGTAAGACCTGCAGCAACAAATCCAATGACCCATCCACCTTCCAGTGTCCCGAATCCACCGATTCCTTGTATTGGTAAAATTGTTGTAAATATTGCGAATGATGTAGCAAACACAACTAAAGAATAGCTCATGTGAATGTTCATGGCATTTACCAGAACATAGTTAAAAAAATACATCGACAACCATACACCTAAAGATGATAGAATCAATTCAATGAAGACTATTTTCCTTAATTTTTTAATCTTATCGAAGTTTTCCATCAGATGGGTTATTTTACTTAACACGAAAACAGCTCGATCATTATCATCTAATCTCAATGCTGCAAAAAGTCTCCATACATACCTTGAAAAAGTTGTTCCAGAATATATCAATAACACCAAAGTAATGATTAATGAGAACATGAAAAGTGCAATCAACAAGACTATATCCATAATTTCAGTGGACATAGATTTTATTTCATAGACAGATACGAAGAACATCAGAGATACTGCAATAAGATCAAATACCCGTGCCATTGTCAATAACACAACACCTTCAGCTATCGTCCTGTTATGTAACTTCTTTAGAAGGTATACAAAGGATAGTTCACCTGTCCTTGCCGGAAGGACATTGTTCGCCATATTATGTACACATATTATCTCGAACAGGTCTTTTATACCTATTTCCTTATTTAGCAAAAAATAAAATCTCAATGACCTGAATACATAACTGAATGAATATAGAATGAAACCAATCAGTAATGAGATGGGACCTATCCCCTTGATCACAATAAAAATATCATGAGCATTTATCTGTGAAAACAGGACAGCTACAAGTACAACTGTAATTATGATCGCAAACAATGTTGAAACTATTTTTTTGGTCATTTTTGACGTCAATTCCTGATCTCTATTTGTTACACGTAAAAATCTGTTTGCTATGCTTTCTCAATCTATAAAAGAATATTCAGCAAATGTTGTTCAAATTGTCACCCATTAGATCAAAACAATTAAAACACATACCCTTGGAGATATGTAAACGCTTCTTTACAATTAGAATGATTGTTTGAAAAAGCTTGGAAAGACTTTTATATAACAACAAGTCTTCAATGCAAGAAATGATAATTATAGAGGAAGCAGTTTGGGTCCACACGATAGTAATACCAAGAAGAAATCAATGATGCCTTATAGGAATAAGCTAAACAGGATCAATATCATACTTGTATTATTATTCCTGTTCTTATCAAGTATAACCTTGACTGCCCCTGTTCATCGTTGGGGAGATGCCTCGACCTATTACATGCAGATACAAAGTATATCGAATGACCTTGATATACAGTACCAGCCAGAAGATATTGAAAGAGTTATGGAGAACAGATTTGATGAACTCCCTGCCGGGCTTTTCTTAATAAAGACTGAAAGCGGAAAGTATTATTATGGAAAGGAATTCTCCTATGCCTTATTCGCCTCTCCTTTCTACAAAATATTAGGGAATAACGGAATTCTCTTCTTTAATGGTTTAATGCTTTTTACGATGATCCTGATGGGTTATCTTTATTTGAGAGAGGAAAACGAAGAGAAAATTGCACTAACTGTATCAGCCCTATTTTTCATATTATCTACAGCTTTTGTTTACATATTCTGGATACATGCAGAGATATATAATATGTTTCTCTTAATGACCAGCTTATTTTTATGGGAGAGATATTTCAAAAGTGAGAATCAGAACCTTCTACTTCTGGCATCGTTAGTGTTCGGGATTGCATTTGTGGCTAAAGTACCTAACATCTTATTATTCGTTCCATTTTTACTTTACGAATTGTATTGCAAGAGATTTAAGAATTTTACTCTCATGCTATGCGTATTCTTAATTCCTTTAATCATAACATATGGTTACTTCTTCTTGAATACAGGGAGTATATCCTTTTATGGTGGAGAAAGACTATACTACGCATATCAATATCCTTTTGTTGAAGGATATGACAGCATTAATGAAGCTGGAAAACAAGGTTTTAGTATAACTGAAAATCGTGTCGATGCACTAATGAATATAGAGAATCTCAAAGTTGTCCCTTATAATTTGTTTTATTACTTTTTTGGAAGATTTACCGGGATGTTTTGGTATTATCCATTCACTTTATTTGCTTTAATTTCTGTTTTTGCTTCCTCTGGCGATTCAAGAACTACTCTAAAATTAAATATTAAAAACTACATAAGTTCTAATGAAGATAAAGTCTTAGTCGTTATAGGAATTATTTTATATATTGTTTTTTTCTGTGCAATTATAGGAAATAACTATTTTGGAGGAATGGATGCTGTAGGAAACAGGTATTTTTATCTGTATCCAGCGTTCATTTATTTAATTAAAAAAGTCGACATCAAAAAGGCAACAGTTATTATTTTTATAGCTGTTCTTACGTTAAACCCGATTATTTTTGATCCTATTGAAAACTCAAGCAATCCTTCAATCCACCTGACAACCTTTCCATATTCATATCTACCAATAGAGTATACACAAATGGATACCCTACCTTTTTCGGATTACGGCCACAAAATTGACAATCTTTTCGTATATAGGTTGGATGATAAAAGCGAATATACAGATGGTACTTTTGTAGTCAATGGCAGTGCTGATATGATTATCAAATCCGAAAAGGAAATAGAATCACTATTAATCTTATTAAAATCAAAGAATCATGGCACAGATGCATATGTGTTCGGCGTAAATGCGAAAAACCCCATAAATCTAGGTATGAATGAGACAAAAGCGATTACAACTAAAAATCTTAAACCTGTTTATGCTGACAAAAGGTACATTGTTTACAAGGTAAGTGTTTCATCATCAGATGATTTAGCTATTACCTTTAAAGATGTATCTCAAACTAACGCATCAGTTTTCTTTTTTGATAACTGGTACAATATGGAAAACTGGAATGGGGTTCCAACTCGCTGGATTTCCAATAATGCAACAATACTGATATATTCAAAAGAAGAGCAGAATCTTCCCACCAATTTAAGTGTGATGAGCTATTATATGCCAAGGAAACTTGAGATATATAATAATGATATCCTAATCTATGACACACCTGTTCCTAAGCAATTTGTTACTGTAAAGACAAATGTGTCCCTCGAAGAAGGAATAAATATGATTAGATTCTATGTTCCAGAAGGTTGTTCAAATACGTACGATGTCAAAGGTTCAGATGATAACAGGTGTTTAAGTCTGGCTTTCCAGAACATCGATATTAAATCGGATGGATGAAAATTAGTAAATGGCTAATTTCTATATGTAAAAAATTAAGACATCTGAAGTGGTTCCTAACAAGAACATCTGTTTACCATTCTGGCTGTAAATCAACTTTCTGATATATGTGACTTCTTCACATTTTTCATAGTAAACAAAAAAGAATGCATTGATATAAACAATCTGCTGAAAAAACTTGTAAGCTAAAAGTTCCTTATTATGGACACATTATTTTGATTTTTTTAATTGCAACGCCTAATTTTCGGAAATCATTTTTAACTTTCGTTGCTGTTGTTTTAATTTTAATTTCTGTACTTTGCACATAAATCAATTCCCATTCACCGGGTTTTAAGAAATACACATCGTTATTAATTATGACCCTTTTATTTTCTAATGAAAAAAGTTCAAACGATATTTCTTTCACATCCACCAATGGAATAACCTGAATAGCTGCTTTTTCTTTACTCCACATAACAATTTCATCACCCCACAACTCCGACCTATACCAACCATAAGGAAAACACTCCTGTTGCCTCTCAATATTGATATCTCCAGTGCCAATTTCAAAATTTCTAGTAGGAGATTTGATTGCAATAAAATCATCATTCCAAGGATATGTTAACATTTTTACTTTGCCAAAATGATTGCATATATCCTTAAAGTTTTTAGCCCATGTGAAATCATCTAATACTTTGCTCCTTTTCATGACATCAACAACTACCCAACGCCGGAACCATCTTGGCATCAAAATAATTCCTGGTATCCCATAATGAGGATCTGCTTTTATATTTGTTATATTATAGCAGTAATCAGCACGGCCCACTACAATCCCTCCTTGTTTTAACACTCGTTCCATTTCCCTAAATAATAAAAATAAATCAGGCACATGTTCAAAGATATTAAAACAACAAACTACATCAAAAGATTCACTTAGAAAAGGTAGTTCTCCACCATCATATATTTGAGAGATGACTTGAACACCTAACTCCTCATAACCAATTTTTGACAAATATTGGTAGCCCTCATCTACATCAATTGCAGTAACGTTTGCTCCTTTTTTTGCGAATGCTGCTGAAATACCGCCTATTCCTGCCCCTATATCTAATACTCGAAGATCATCTATATTAATGTAAGTCGATAGTTCTGATACTTTTTCGTCACCATACATATACTTCCAAATACTGTCATTAACATATTTTTTGTACATTGGATGATTTTCCGAAACATGAACAGTATCCAAAACAGAACGATATAAATTAGGCATTTTTTTAATATAATCGTTTAAATCCATATCTAATACCTATATAACTATAAATCAATTTTAGCATGCAAATACTCATAATCTTAACGTTCTTCGATTATCTTTGCAAAGAAAGCAACAATCAAACTGGTAAAACCAAAGTTGTTCTTTTGTAATCATCACTTTTCCGAGTTCAAATTGGCAACCTTTTTTAATATTGCTAAATATTTGTCTTCAACTACATCCCACGAATATTTTTCGTCAACATATTTTATTCCATTTTCGGACATTTTTGCCCTTATATTAATATTGGAACATAGAAAATTAAAGCATTCTCTGAACTCATCGTAATTATGATACCATAACCCTGCATTGCTTCTAAGACAATGACCCTTTAACACTTCACATTCACCATTTACCAAAACAGGAGTTCCACCACCCATTGCCTCTAATGTTACCAAAGATAAACTTTCATACGGTGAAGGCATTACCAAAAATCTTGCATTTTTTAATAACGAATATTTTTCATCTTCTGTTATGAAACCCAAATATTTTATTTTATCGTTTTTTGGTATGCCTATTGAATCCGAACCTGCCAACACGAGCGAAGGAGAATCTGGCATCTCCTTAATCAATCTCTGATAATACTCAAACAGTTGATAACAGCCTTTAGAACCTTCTATTCTTCCTAGGTACACCACATAATTTGTGTCTGCAAAAGTTTCACAGGAAGCTATATTCGCAGGTATTTCGATTCCACAACCAATAATATCAGAAATAACATCTTCTTTTAACCCTACTTTTGTTTCAATTAATTTTTTTTCGTCAGGAGTACAGTAAATAATTCCAACCACATCATCAAAAATCTCTTTAGTGATTGTAAGATCAAGAGCAGGGTCATGTTCTGCAAATGGAACAATTATTGCTTTATTCCTAACTTCCTTTGTTCCAAAATAAGAGGGATAATACCTGAAAGTAAAAAAAACAAAGCAATCGAATTTATCACGATTCTGAGAAATGAACTTAATCAATTCTGGGCAATATGGCCCTTGTTCCTCTACCCATCGAATTTCATCATCTACGCTATGTGTAGAATAAAAAACCTTTTCCTGAATACTAATGTGCTTTTTTGGATTTCTCTTTTTTGAATTAGCGAATCTACGTACATTAATACCATTTATAATATCAAGACCCTGATGATATTCATTTTTCCAGGAATGATAATCTACAGCACATGTGGTGAGAACTTCAATATTATGATATTTACTCATTCGCTCAGCCACAAGCTTGGTGAAATATTCAGCACCTCCAACAATTTCTTCTCCATACCTCTGAACAACAAATGCGATTTTCAAGGTTCGACTATCTCCTGAAGTTTTGATATAATAGATTCAGCAATTTTATCCCACGAATACTTGGTTTCAACTAGCTCTCTTGCATTTTTCCTTAACTTTAGTTGCAACTCTTCGGTTTCAATTAATTCAATGATTTTTTCATTAAAGTTATCAGCATCACATATCAAAGCATGCTTTCTATCTTCAACATCCAAACCTCTTGCACCAACAGTAGTACTTACTACAGGAATACCTGCACTCATATAGTCAAGCATTTTCAAATTGGTTCCAGAACCGCTAAACATTGGATTTAAAGCAATATCTGCCAACTTATATAATTCATACTTTTCATCTTCATCTACAACACCAAAGGCCAGGACATTCTCCGGGAAATCATGATATTTTTGAAGATAGTAATCTTTAATGCTACCAATAACTACAAAAATGTAATTTGTATTTTTTCTTGTGAGCTTATCCACAATGAACTTCAATGCCTCAAGGTTCGGAGGATGCCAGCTTCCAACAAAAAGAATAACATTTTTATTAGCAAGCCCCGTTCTCTTCTTTAGGAACTGTTTATGTCCCTGACTAATCATGTTGATAACAGAAGTATCAACACCGTTTGGAGCTACAAAAACCTTACTGTCTTCAATACAATATAAATGCACAAGATGGTCTTTATCCTCAGAAGAGGTGGTAAATACAATGTCTGCTTGTACTGAAATCTCTTTCTCTATATCTAGAACCTTTTGAGACAACTGGCTACCTACATAATCTTTTTTAAGATAATATTCTACATTTTGTGATTCATATACTACAATCTTATCATTCAGGTCTATAAAATTCTTCAAAGAATATAGGAACGGTTGTGAAAAAATGACGATATCAGCCACATCACATAAACCCTTTACCTTGGATACGTAATCATCTGATTTCCCAATCGAATCTATCATGACAATATCATAGAGATTGAAACCAGTCTTACTTTCTACTTCCCATTGATACTTTGCATGTTCAACACTTTGAGGTATGCAAATCTGCCTCAATCCATTTTCTAATATCAAATTCTCGTATGTTTTGTTAGTTTCAATGATTGAACAAATAGTAACATCATATTTTTTTGCAAGTCGGGAATAGATATGATATGATCTGTGCTGGCCGCCACCTCTTGGAGGATAGCAGGAATAAGTCGATAAAACGAGAATTTTCTTTTTTTCCTCATATTGAACAACTGATTCATCCAGTAATTCATGCACAAAATTCACCCATGATATCGTTCTCACTTTTTCTTTTGCAAGCTGTCCCATTTCTTGAGCTGCTGTTCTATTATCAACAAAATAATTAATGGCGCCTGCTATTTCTGGTGGTGTTGGATCTACCACAAATCCAGTTTCCGACTCCGATACAAATTCCAACGGACCTCCACTATCGGATGTAGTTATAACCGCCTTGGCGCTCATCATACCTTCAATAGTTATGTATCCGTAATCTTCATCAAAAGGAACAAATAGAATTGCAAGAGCATTGGAGTAATGATCGATTAACTCACTTTCATTTACAAATCCAAGAAATTCTATTCTTTTATCACCATCAGCTAATTTAATGAGGGCTTGCTTTAAAGGCCCGTCTCCTGCAATCTTTAATTTAATATCATGTGGAACAAGTTTCATTGCTTTAATAAGCAAATCAATCCGTTTTGGACCATCAAGCCTGCTTGCTGTAAACAGATATTTGTAACCTTTACATTCGAAATCATTCAGTTTAGAAGGAGGGTGTATAACATTAATTTGGACATTCGAGGGGAAATAATTGGACCTGTTCTTCACATTTCTTGACATCGTGAAATATTTTTGTATTGAATCCGGTGATAAAGCACAACTATCAAGGAAACGTATAATTTTTCTTATGAAAGGCCCCGGAAAGTGAAAAGCCTCTTTAGAATATTGCTTTTCATTTTCTTTAAGTTGAAAGAGCATTGTGAACAGGTCATCAACACCCTCATGACCCATTCCTCTTTTATCAATGAAATCAACAATGTCCTTGATCAGTCCTATCCTGAGGTTATCAGGAATTTCCTGACTTTGGTTGGAGAAAGAATATGTATCGTACAACCCTCTTAAAGGATGGATCATGTAAAGAATGTGATTCCTGTGTCTAACCATCCATGATGGATACTTGGTCGAGATTACCATGTCAAAATGAGATAAATCTAGTTGATAAAATTTATAATAAGACTCAATAAGGTTCCAGAAACTATCTTCTTTGGTAGGAAGCTTGATTAATTCACATTGATGAGAACTATATTTATTAATAGCATCCTCCATTCCCTTGAGCAAAAGCTCAGCTCCGCCTATAGTAAAAGGCACAGGACTTGGTGCAATTATCGCGATTTTCATACAACACACCTAAATTATCTTTGCCCTATTATTGCATAATCCTGAGCACCATAGAGTATATTGTTAAGCATTTCAATGTTATTATTGAATGCTTCCATGAGCTCTCTTGTCTCAAAGCCTGTGGAATCACTTAGATCAATCTTTTTCAACCGCTCTTCTTGAGGGACAGGAGAAATAAATATGGTTTCCCTTTCTTTGAAACCACAACTTTCAAGCAAATAGTTCAATGTTGCAGGATGCACTGGTTTGATATGAGTCAGATCTATATAGAAATTAGCAAAAGAAGTAAAAGACAATGGATTTACAGTTTCTGCTATAATATATGATCCTGGTTGCATTTTATGAGCACATAATGTAAGCAATCTTATCAAATAAACAGGTTCAAGATGTTCTACTACCTGATCAATGAAAACACCATCTAGTGCTTCATCATCCAACGATTCAAGGTACATTATCGCATCTTTTTGATCCACATCCAATCCTTTAGAAACACAGTGTCCTATCATCGCAGCATCTACATCGATGCCTTTTCCTCCAATGCCTTGCTCCTTCAATAATGTCAGGAACTCTCCCCTTCCACAACCAATATCCAGAACATTTGAACATCCTTTAAAGTAATTAATGAATTTCGACTGGCGCTCTTTGATGTCATCGGAAGAGCCACGGAAATTGTTCTCGAATTGGAAGTAATTTATTCCCAAAGCTTCTAAATTGTCATATATATTTGAACTCTTCATCAAATCTATTTGGGATTGTAAATGTTCAATGTCTTTATTCATCTGAGATTCAATTCTTCTAATCCTGTTATCGAACTCATGCTGAAGCTGATGAATCTGATCTTTAACCTCATTATTGACCTCAAATCTAAGCTGGTCTATCTGACCATCTAAAACAATGAACCGATTGTTGTTATCGTTTATTATCCTCGTGACACCAGCATTGAATTCACTCTGTTTCCAGAACATTGGATCAACATATCTTCGTACTTCCCCGTGGACCAGTTCCCTTCCTTTAACCAGAATCTGACCTACAAACGGACGATGTGAACTGATGAAATAACTTTTATTCTGGATATCCCAATTTGCATTAATGTATTCAATATCCCGCTGAACTTTGATATTGGGACAAACTGATTTTTCAGACTGATATATGGTGTCCTCATCCTTGTTCCCGCGATAAACACCTTCTCCTTTTCTGTTGCGAATGTTCTCCCTGATCTGGGCCATAATCTTTTCAACATCAATCTCTTCATCGTGTATTTCAAATGTATCCATAATCTCAGTCCCTCGCCCTTGTTACCATATTATCATAATTCCACTGACATGGTATTTCAAAGAGTCCCGCATCTCTACCTGACGGTATCACGTCAAATGAATACTGCTTATCATGCCAATCATATGGTTTTTGATCGTGGGCATGTATCGCAACCGTCAGCAGAAACTTTCCCATAAGCATAGGAATCCTATCAACATCGAGATCGATGTAGCCTTCACCTTCCACGTAATTTATGAACAATTTTTTTAGTTCAGTATTTGTACCGAATAAGTATTCTCCATTCTCAGAATACAGAGCAATACCGAACACTGGATCAAGTATTTTTTGATGAGACTTATAAAGAATCCTGATTTTCATAGAATCAAAGGAATTAAATCTTGTACTCCCATTCCCAAATTTATCATAGAACTTTACACCAGTAATTTCAACCTTTTTGTTACCCCAACGAACACTTTCATTAGAATCATCGTCTGTTTGAGATGAATCTTTTTCTATTTCATTAACATCAGGAGATATTTCTCCCCCACTATAAACATACTTATCAATAACATCTCCAGTTTCACCAATTGCAACCTGCTCTCCCTTATGCAACAGCAAAGTTCTGTCACAAAACCTCCTGACAGAAGACAGATCATGTGACACAAATACAATAGTCACTCCTTCTTTACGATAATTATTCAGGACATCCAGACATTTTCGCTGGAATTCCATATCTCCCACTGCCAGAACCTCGTCCATAAGAAGAATCTCAGGATCTGTCTGAATTGCAGTAGAAAATGCAAGTCGTACCTGCATCCCAGATGAAAAGTTTTTCAGTTTGGCATCTCTGAATTTTTCTAACCCAGCAAATTCCAGTATATCATCTGTCCTTGATTTGAGGTTCCTTTTAGACATTCCCATTATCGTGCCATAGGTCTTTATATTCTCTACAGCTGTCATTTCGGGATGAAAACCTACACCAAGTTCAAGAAAAGGAGTAACTTTTTTATTAATTTTAACGTTACCATCGGTCGGATTAAGTATGTGAGCTATAATCTTTAATAAAGTACTTTTTCCACTTCCGTTTTCCCCGATAATACCAATTGCTTCCCCTTCTTCAACTGAAAAATTGATGTCATTGAGGGCATTGAATGTTTCATAGGAAGGTGGCTTAAAAACACCCGTCATTGATTCAAACAATGTGTTTCTTTTTTCATGAGGAATACGAAATGACTTATACATGTGCTCAATTTCAATTACACGCATTATATTTCCTCCCCAAATTTGGGTTCCAGTCTGAAAAAAACAATGTAGCCTACAACAAGAAAAATAAATGAAGTAGCTAACATAAAAGCCATATCATTAGTGCTAACTGGCAAGGAGTATATTATGGAATCACGTGCCGAAATAATCATTCTTGCAACTGGATTCAGTAGAACTATTTTCTGTAAATCTGCAGGAAATATATCTATTGTATAAATGATAGGTGTTACAAAAAAGCCTGCCTGCAAGATAACCTGCCATATAAACTGCACATCCCTGAAAAACACATTAAGAGCAGAAAGTATAAGAGAAAGTCCTAGGGACAATACAAAAAGAAATATAAGGAGAATTGGTGCATATAATAAATTAATAGATATAGGAACTCTATATGCTAGCATAAACAAAATGAAAATAATAGCTTCAAAAAAACTCATGATCAGAGCTGTTAAGCATGCGGAGATTACAAAAATATCCCGTGGGAAATATACTTTCTTGATCATATCTGCTTTTCCAATTATAGCAATCGTTCCAATAGTAGTTGCCCTGGTCACGAAGTTCCAGAGAATTATACCAAGAAGAAGGAAGAGCTGAAAATATTCTACCTGAACCCTCATTAGATTAGAAAACACTACATAAAGAACAGTAAGCATAAGCAAGGGTTCTAAAAGCGACCAGAAATATCCTAAAACTGAGTTTTTGTATCTGAGCTTAAACTCACTCCATGCAAGCTGCCAAATCAATTCTCTATAACCATAGAGACTCTTTAAGTGATCAACTATCATTATTTACCACATTTCTCATTTTCTCTTCAAAAAGCGATATATCAAACTTTTTTGCCTGTTCAATACAAGCTTCCTTGTAAATATCGGGTTCTTCTGATATCTTTTTCACTGCTTTTACAATGCTTTGCGAATCAGCTACTACCAATACACCTGTTTCTGATGTAACTGTTTCCAGGAAACCGCCTTCATTAACCGCAACAACGGGTTTTCCACTTGCCATTGCTTCAACCGGGGTCAGGCCGAAATCTTCATCCACCGCTGTGCAGATAAATCCTTTACAGGTCGAATAAAGCTCAACCAGTTCATCCTCGGATATCTCCCCGATCATCTTTACATTATCTGGAAGGGTTTTACCAATCATTTTTGCATATTTTTCAGCATGGTCCCCTTTTGCATAACCACCTGCAATGATGAGACTTTCTTCAGGCATTTCCCGAAAAGCATCTATCTGTAATTCGATACGTTTTTCGGGATAAATACGATTCACAGACAGCCAGAAATCACCATGCTCTTTAAACTTATAATTTGCAGTATCAACCGGGGGATATATTATAACTGATTCCCTATGATGATGTTCTTTTATTCGGTTTTGAACATTTACAGATATAGTGACTATTTTGTCAACTTGTTTAATCGACTTTTGATCCAGCTTTCGATGTCCATATACCCATAGCTTGAACAAAGAGCGCTTTATAAAATCCTGTCGTTCTAAAAAGGAGGTATAAAGGTCATAAAAGGCTCTTACCGGTGTGTAGCAGTACCACATGTTAGGATGGTGCCTGTGGGCAGCATAATGACTCCAGTTCCCGGTAAAAATAAAATAGTCATATTTATCAGAGAAATCACATGTGTAAAATTTGTAAGTTGCTGATATTTGTTTCAAAGGAGGGATTTTCATTGTTTTACCAAGTGAAATAACATTTATTTCAGAATCAATCTTGCTAACAGCATCCGTATCCGTAGTTATAATGTCAGCATCCAGAAGTCTGGCAAGAGTCATTACTACTTTCTCACCGCCACCTATAGCACCAAAATAGTCATGGAATATAGCAACTTTCATTTTCCCTCGTCATTAGTACAATTTTATGTGATTTAAAACATTTCAAGAATAATAAAGATTACTAATGAAATGGAACACATCGTATTGAATACACCATATGAAAATATATATTAGTTATCATAATCCCACCTGATATAGAAATTACAGTTTATTCGACAAATATTATATGGAATAGTGTTTTAAAACATAGAGATAAATAAAGTTTCATTTTGGGAGCATATCCAACATATTATAATCATAAGAGGAATTACGTGTCAAAAGTTGCGTTAATTACTGGCATAAATGGTCAGGATGGAAAATATCTTTTGCAGTTCTTACTGGATAAAGGATATATTGTGCATGGATTTGCAAGAAAAAAACCAGCATTAACATCAGAAAATGAACAACAAAATGTATTTTATCACGAAAATGACCTGAGTGATTTCTCATCCGTCCTCAGTTTATTTCAAGAAATTGCACCTGACGAAGTTTATAATCTTGCTGCACAAAGCAATGTTAAGACTTCTTTTGAAAGGCCGGAATATACATCCAATATCAATTCTCTTGGAACACTTCGATTACTTGAAGCAATCCGGATCCTTGGTCTACAGGAAAAAACACGGTTTTTTCAGGCATCTAGCGGAGAGATTTTCGGGAAAACAACAGAATTACAAAGAACAGAAGAAACTCCTTTTTACCCATGTAATCCGTATGCTGTTTCAAAGATCTACGCTCACTGGATAAACATCAATTATAGAGAATCTTACGGGATCTTTGCCTGTAATGGGGTATTATTCAACCATGAATCACCCCATAGACCCGAATCCTTTGTTACCCGAAAAATAACAGCATCGGTTGCCAGAATCAAAAAAGGTTTACAGGAAGAACTTATCCTTGGAAACCTGGATTCGAAAAGGGACTGGGGATTTGCAGGCGACTATGTAAAAGGAATGTGGATGACACTCCAGCAAAACGAACCGGATGACTATATATTTGCTACAGGACAGGCACATACTGTAAGAGATTTTGTTAATTTTGCCTTCAAAGAAGTTGGGATCAAAATCAAGTGGGAAGGGAAAGGACCAAGTGAGATTGGAAAAGATGCATCGTGTGGAAGGATTGTAGTAAGAGTTAGTCCTGATTTTTACAGACCGGTTGAATCAAGTATTTCCGTTGGCAGTCCTGCAAAAGCTTATAATAAAATGGGATGGGAACCAGAAACAAGTTTTGAAGAACTTGTCCGGATGATGGTCAGAAACGACATGGGTTTAAGCTATAAATAGAATTATTAAACTATATAGGTTGATTGAATGACAAAAATTGCAATTATTACTGGAATTACAGGGCAGGATGGAGCTTATCTTGCAGATTTACTCTTAAGCAAAGGATACATTGTCCATGGGATGGTACGACGTTCATCCTTGAGCAACACTGGTCGAATTGATTATTTGATCAGTGATCCTGATCTGTCTGACCGTTTAAAGCTGCATTATAGTGACCTTACAGATTCTCCAAGTATTATCAAGTTGATTAAAGATATAGAACCCGATGAGATCTACAATCTTGCAGCACAAAGTCATGTTCAGGTATCCTTTGATGCCCCGGAGTACACTGCAAACACAGATGGATTGGGAACCCTCAGGATTCTTGAAGCTATCCGTATCCTTGGGCTTGAGAATAAAACAAGATTCTACCAGGCTTCTACGAGCGAGCTTTACGGAAAGGTCCAGGAAATTCCCCAGAACGAGAATACTCCATTTTATCCACGCAGTCCGTATGGCGTGGCCAAGCTCTATGCTTACTGGATAACCGTGAATTACAGGGAAGCGTATGGAATGTTTGCCTGCAATGGAATACTGTTCAATCATGAATCACCCCTGCGTGGTGAGACTTTCGTTACAAGGAAGATAACAATTGCTGTTGCAAACATAAAGAAAGGAAAGCAGGAAAAATTATCTCTTGGTAATTTTGATGCTAAAAGAGACTGGGGATTTGCGAGGGACTATGTTGAAGGTATGTGGAGGATGTTGCAGGCTGATAAACCGGATGATTACGTGCTTGCCACAGGTGAAACACATTCAGTCCGGGAATTCACAGAGCTTGCCTTCAGAGAGGCCGGAATCGAACTTGTATGGGAAGGAGAAGGACCTCAGGAAGTTGGCAAGGATAAAGCTACTGGAAAGATACTTGTTGATGTAAATCCCGTATATTACAGACCAGCAGAGGTTGACCTTTTGATAGGAGACCCAACAAAAGCCAAAACAGAACTAGGCTGGAAGTCTGAACTTAGCTTTGAGGATCTTGTCAGGTTAATGGTGGAAAAGGACCTTAATAAATAGAGTTCGAACCAACATAAAAACAAATCCAGGGACAGATATAGCCATAATGGCAAACTGTCCTGTATCCTATAAATCTTTTTTAACTACCTGCTTTTTACCCTCTCTTCAAAACCTCATACCCAAACACAGATATTGCAACAATAATCGATGTCATAGAAAGAATGAAAATCACATTAGAATACGTCTCTTTTAGCACAAACCATGAAAGCCCTCCTAGCACATGCGTGACGCTCATTAACAAGATAATAAAAACACCAATTGGATATATTTCCTCTTTTTCCAGAAACTTAAGGATTGTGTAACCCATCAGATAATAAAATATAACAGTCGCTGCAAGATATAGAAGAACTATATCGTTTCTCACTGCAAATACAAGAGTTGGACTGAACTCATATGCCAGTATGTTCTCTATACTCCCTGCAAAATAGAACGTCAGGGAATAATCTATGATTACACCAATACAAAGAAAAAGCGGTATCAACTTATAATTGTGATAGATCGATCGCAGACTCTGCAATATTTGAAGCATAATCCTTTATCCTGTTGAAACTGTCAATTATCATCTCAATGGAATCCTCTACGGGCAGTTGGCTGGCAGTGATAAGTTTTTCACTGAACATACCCTCTCTGCCAAGAACATCATTGGCAAGTTCATTGTTAGATTCCCTCAAAGCTTCGCTGCTGTCCATGAAGAGAGACTGGCAGTCCCTGCACAGATCCGCAAGTATGGAAAGTCCAGCATGAGGCAACGATATATAAGAAAAATGCAATGATATTTTAGATATATGGTCACCAATGCGTTCTATATCGTTGGCTGCAAGACGATAATAAAACGATTCTACGAGGTTTAGATTATCATGTTTAGAAGGTTTTTTGAGGTTTAAACGTTCAACGTGTTGTTTTGATACTAGAAGGAACATACGGTCCAGATCATCATCACGAGTAATAATATGTTGACACATATCCCTGTCATTTTCCTCAAAAACCGATGCAAGTTCTTCCAGCATAAGATAAACAAGAGAGGACATTCTTTTCAGACCTTTTTCGATGGTAAAATCTTCAGTGTCCAGAAAATTTTTAATTATTATTTTCTGATCGCTGCTTTCAACCACTTCCATACCCACTAGACGATGACATAGCTCCTTAATCTCACGGCGTGCTTCATCAGAAATATTATCGCCAGTTAATTCAACTGTCTGAAAATCCCCGACTATGTACAGACCTACAATATCCCTTTTTAGATGTTCCAATTGCTTATTAAACTTCAATTTCTTTGTTTTTTGTGCAACCTTTGAGATAGGAGGTTTAAGAAGCAAACCTCCATCCTCCTGGTAAAAGATAGAAATATGTGAACCCGCTTCTAGTTTTGACCGAAGAGCCCATTTTTTGGGCAGGGTAAGCACATAAGTGGATTTACCTGTTATCTGTACTTTTCTTGTATCCATCCGTTTCACAACCCAAAAGGAATCTAGAACTATTGAACCTGAATTGGGCTATAAAGTTTGTCTTCATAGAACAGTAGAACCTATGTAGACTATATAGGAACCTCGGAGAGATTAAAATAAATGAAAATACTTATTAAAGAAGGAATTAAATTATTTCATCATTCTCCCCTAATAAGGGATATTTATGTAAAATGTGCTTCCTTTCCCTGATTCAGATTCCACCCACAGTTTCCCTTTATGCTGGTCGACAATATGCTTTGCTATAGACAGACCAAGACCGTTTCCTCCAAACATTCGGGTTGAAGTACCATCAACCTGATAGAACTTTTCAAATATATTATCCAGATTTTCCCTTGCAATGCCCACACCAGTGTCTTTTACATAGATCACAATCTCATTCCCGGCGGACATTGCACCTATCTCAATATAACCGCCTTTCTCCGAACCATGTCAATCACATCATTCATCATTTTGATAATGTGAAACCTATCATAAACGATCTTAGCATTTGGATAATTCACAGATATTTCATCTACTCCAATTGTATCAAGTTCAAACTGATCTACTTTTGATCTTGCTTCTTCAACGTAATGCATTAGAATTCTCCACACAGAATCCTCATGGATATTAACCAGCTCTGCAATAGAAGAAACAGTCATTTCTTTAGACATAGCAACAATCAACGCTTCAAAGAACAACGTGAATCCAGTGTTTTGTCTTGTCCAGCAAACATCATTTGCTAGAGCATGTAACCTGACTACGCCATGTTTTTACAAAACTGTTCCCACATTGAATACATATAGCACTTTTTGTCACTCTTGCAGTACTCGCATACATTGGAGCGAGTTATATCTATATATATTTACAAGTAATTAAGGTACGATTAATCTGATAAAAACGCACTTTAAAAAGGTCAAAAATGAAAGAAGAAGAAGAAGAAGAAATAATGGTCAGTATTTGCTGCCTTGCATACAACCATGAAAAATTCATAGCGGATGCAATTGAAGGATTTCTGATGCAGGAAGTTAACTTCAAATATGAGATCCTTATAAATGATGATGCATCAAAAGATGGGACAGCAGATATTATCCGTTCTTATGAGCAAAAATATCCAGATTTGATCAAACCAATTTATCAAACAGTAAATCAGTACTCACAAGGTAAAAAAGTATCCCTGTTTAATCGTCAAAGAGCAAAAGGAAAATATATTGCTACTTGTGAGGGAGACGATTACTGGACTGATCCAAAAAAATTACAAATTCAATTTGATTGTCTTGAAAATAACCCGGATGTAGTATGTTGCTACCACGGCGACATTGTATTAAATGAAAATGGCCTTATGAAAGAGTCCAGAATAGCACCGGAGCATCAGCGATCATATACCAGCTATGAAATGATGACGGGTCAAGTTCATATTTCTACTCTTACAATATTTTATAGAAATCTTGATATATTATTAAAAGAGTACCCTCCAGAAAGTTTCTTCATTAAAAATGGCGACACTTTCCTTTTTTCCATTTTGGGACAATACGGATCAGGCATGTATTTACCAAACATAGAGCCGGCTGTTTATCGTGTTCATGAAGGCGGAATATGGTCTATGAAGAAAAGAGCCGAACAAAAAGCCATGACTATGAATACCTGGTTCTGGATGATTGAATATTATTCAAGACTAGGTAATACAGAAATAGAAGATCAATTCAGAATGCGATATATTATTGGATCGATGGCAGATGTACCTCCAATTCGTCTGATTAAAATATTTTCTAAAATCGTTATTACTTATGTTGTCAGTTCATTTAAAAAAATTTCAAAAAAAAATGACTCTAGCGAAATCCTTTATTAAATAATAAATATGACCTTGACATGCCTGTAGAGGTTACGCACTAATATTTTGAATTTAACTTCCTTTAGTTTATTCCAGTAATCGGATTTATAAACGCAGATATCGTTTTTCCGGGTGTTGAAGGTGCATAATGCATAATAGGGGGATGAATACAATTCCTGTAGCACTGGCACTATTCGGTTTCTTTCTTATAAGTGCATTAATGAAAAAGAAGATAAAGGACTCTATTCTTATAGGATAGTTGCAACGGCCATTCTGGGATTTATAACAGGTCTTTCACAGGCCTGAAAGAATAGTCAGTATGCCACCAGGTATTGCTCCTAAATAGACAGATTTGACCTTGCAACAAATTCATAAAGTGTGTTCCAGATTTCTGATCTGGAACAAAACACTAATCATTCTTTGAATTTTGGTGCCAACTAACACTTTGGGAATTATGCATTTTAAAATATATTTAATGTATAGAGGAAATAGGCTTCCTACATAACCAATCTTTTCAATGCCATATTATACCTTTGATTCCTTCAGAGGTTTCCACATCGATCTCAAATAAAGACTTTATTTCATGAATTATATTTTCGCATTGTTCTTTATTTTTACCTTTGATGATGATCGGGCCCATACGGTTACCTTTATCTGTCGCAGTTTTTGTTTCCATCCCGATATGGATCGGATCAATGTACACTTTCTGGACACCTGGCACTGACTGTATTTTTTCAAGACCTCTGATATCTTTTACAAAGCCCTTTGGTAATGTGAACGCTAAATATCCGGCTACATTGCTCTCTATATTTTGAATTTCAATTTCTTCTACATTCCCCACGGCAACATCAAGCAACAGACTGTTTGCATCAATGCCCGTAGCTAAAGGTATCAGATGGGATGAGATACATATAGCAGCACCTCTGGCAGCACATTCTACTAAATATATATCTCCTGTTCCTTCTTCAACTATATACTCAGAGTGAGTAACACCGAATTTCAAACCAAAACCCTCGATCAAAGTTTTATTAATCTTTAACATCTGCTCTTCCGAACAATTGTCAGGAGATGAAGTGTAAAGGGTTGAGCTGGGAATGAATGCGCCCGGAATATCAAATAATTGTCTTTTCCCAATAACTAAATTTGTGAATTTGTAATTTGAAGCAAAGCCTGAAATTCCATAATCTGCTCCCTGAATGTACTTTTCTATTATTAAGCAATTATCTGTAGAGTAAGCAATTGCAGACTCGAAATTATTCTCAAGTTCAGTGATAGTCTTTACTACTGATACACCCCTACTACCAGCGCTATCTGTAGGTTTCATTACCACTGGAAAACCAATATCCAGAGACTTTTCCCTGGCTTCATCCAAGGTTGAAACCTTATAGTATTTAGGACTCTTTATTCCTAATTTAATGCTTTCATTACGCATTATGTATTTATTAGTGAATTTTAGGGCACAACCATAGCCAATACTTGGCAGGCCTAATTTCTCAGTTACATAAGCAATGGTTGGAACTGGAAAATCAAGTTGATCTGTAACTATCCCATCAACCTGCTCTAGTTTAGCAACTTCCAATACTTTTTCTTTATCACATATGTCAATTTCATAAATCTTATCTGCAAATTTTAAACCGGGATAATTGCCATTACAGCTTACCACGATTATTTCAAAGCCACGTTTCTTAGCTAATTTAATTATTGGAACCTGTGATTTAGCGGCTCCAAGAACCATCAGTTTTTTATACATCCTATGTACCCCTATGAAATTTTTTTAAAGTTCTATATGCTTATGAAAGCATCAATCTGTATGACGATGCATATATTCAGTCACATATATATAAGGATATCTGATTAGCTCTCAAACTCACCGCATATATTTTTATACAACCCCAACAGCATTTAAAGTGATTACTAATAAGAGGTTTTATTGATGGAAACAAGACGTATCTATAAAGTAGGGGTATTTTCACTTGGAAAGGTCCTTGCAGCGATATACGGAATACTGGGACTTATATTCGGTGCTATGATAACCCTCATATCCCTGGGAATGGGTTCCATAATGGGAAACCATGGAGCATTTGCAAGTACACTTTTTGGAGCGGGGGCAATCATAACATTACCCATATTTTATGGGATCATGGGATTCATTGGTGGTGTGATAGTGGCATTGATATTCAATGCAGCAGCCGGAATAATCGGGGGTCTGGAGATAGAGATTGAGTAAAATAAGTAAAGATAATTAAGTCCAAAGATGAAACATCTTTTTCCCCTTCTATTTTTAAAGAGACTGATTCAAAGTTCTCCTACAACTTAATGAACTTTTCACTAATTAGTAACTATCATTAGTAGTTATAATAAGTAACATTGATTCCAAAACTTTATAGCTTCTGGAATCTAACTTTGCTGTGTATACATAATTGTGGGGTTTCCTAAATTATTCTAATGAAGGGGGAGCAAAAATGAAAATCAAACATAATATAATACTTTATATTGGAATAGCTTTTTTATTAGTGACTCTGGGAACTGCATCAGCAAGCACACTAACAGTTAACAACAGTATAGATTCGGTAGCAAATTTTACTTCGATACAGGATGCTGTTAACGCTTCAACTGATGGAGACATAATCATGGTTTATCCTGGGTTCTATGAAGAGAACATAGTCGTATCACAAGCAAACATTACAATCAAATCGCAATCGGAAAATCCTGCAGATACAATTGTGATGGCAGCAGACACCAATGATGATGTGTTCTCTATAAATGCAGATAAAATAAACATAAACGGCTTTAGCATTGATGGAGCAAGCGAAGCTTATGGAATATATCTAGATGGAATTGAAAATTGTGTTGTTACTAACAACATTGTGTCGGACAACTATGAAGGAATCTATTTTAATGGGTCCAACAACAACACATTGAGCAACAACAAATTGTTGAACAATTCTCAAGGTATCTCACTGGAATTTTCCAACGACAATATAATTTATAACAATTTGCTCAATAACAAGGATAATGTTGTATTCGGAGTCGGTGACAATATCAATCTGTGGAATATCACAAAGACAACTGGTACAAACATAGTAGGCGGGCTTTATCTTGGTGGGAACTACTGGGCAGAAATAAATGGAACTGGTTTCAGCCAGACAGCTAACGATACAAATGGAGATGGTATCTCTGACCTTATCTATACTCTGGATGACAATAACATCGATTATCTTCCACTTACATTATTGAGCAACGAAACCATCAATGAAATCCCTGTTGCATCAATAATATCAATTTCACCCAATCCTGCAATAGCAGGCAGTTCAGTTGAATTCAACGGTTCAGGTAATGACACTGATGGTTTTATAATAAATTATGAGTGGACCTCAATCATTGATGGTTATCTGGGTAACACCTCCGTATTGACAATTTCAACTCTGTCCATAGGAAATCATACCATCAACTTCAGGGTTCAGGACAATGACAGTGCATGGTCCCCCGAAACAACTCAGAACCTGACGGTTGTTGATGACGGAGCTCCATATGTAAGCATGGAAGTCGGGTTTACTGACAACATCAGCATCAATAATCCTGTTAATGTAACGCTTAACAGCACTGATCTCAATCTGGATAAATCCGAATTTGTCATCACGGACTACAATAATACTGTTGTCTACACAGAGAACGTCACTGATAAGTTGCTCACCGGCGAATACACATTCACATGGAATGCAACCGGACAGTCCGGCGAAATACTTGAAAGTGGAAACTACAGTCTGAACCTCACAAGTACTGATGTCTTTGGCCAATCAAGTTCAGAGGAGATCTCGGTGTCAGTTGATAACACTGCACCGGTCATGGTCATAAACAGTATCAATGGAACAAATAATACGGATCAGCAGGTATACGCCAACTCAGAACTGCTTGTGAACGTTTCAGAATCGACAACTTATGGAAATGCAATCACAGTTGACTTTGTCCTGTCATCTGCCTTCAGCAATTTCGAAACAGATACAAATGCTGTCTTTGAAAATGAATCCTGGACTGCTTCATTTGACCTATCTCCGGTTCCTGATGACGGGAACTACACACTTACAATTGTTGCCGAGGATGGGGCAAAGAATATCAATTCCACACTTTCTGAGATAGTGATAATCGACAGGATAGCTCCCGGTATCTCTTCAGTCGTCTCCATTCTCAATGACACCTATGCATATGTGAATGTCACCAGCACCGAAGCATTGCAGGGTAATCCTGAACTTACTGTTGATGATGTGCCTGTGAGTATTGAATCTATGAATGATAGCTGGAACGGCATCTTCCAGATTAATGGTACAGGAACTTACACTATCAATATGAACGGATCGGACCTTGCCGGAAACATCGGAAATGGTGAATCTGAAGCTTATGTTGCATCGGTGGCTATTTTCAATGGAACAGGTACGTTCTCAGACCCTGAAAGTAACATTATTCTTAACTTTAATGCTATTGAGGATTCTGATGAAATAATAGTAGTAACCGAAAGTACGACGACTTTCATAGATCCGTCAAGTGGTCAGATGGGAATTCATTTCCTGGCTGTACAACTTAATGATACTCTGGCAAATAATCTCTCAAATGCCACAATATCCATCAGGGTTGATGAATCGCTCCTTCCGGTAGGCATCGGTATCGATGATGTTGCTATCTACAGTTTCAATAAAACCGCAAATGTCTGGGAAGAACTGCCAACAACGGTCCAGAATGTCGATGGCATTGATTACTGGGTCACACAGGTTGAACAGTTCTCTGGTGTATATGCAGCAATAGCCAGCGATACTGTTGCTCCGGTACTTCAGGGTGTTAATATGTCAAGTGGTCCTGTATTTGAAGGAACCATCGAATCCATGGATATCAGTTTCAGCTACAGTGACATGCAGACAGGCGTGAATGTGAGTTCAATAGCCATGACATTTGATGATATGGACATTACTAACAGCACTGATGTCATGACCACGGGTTCAAATACAAAGTACAGTGCCACTAACCTGACTGAAGAAAACCATTCAGTAGTTCTGTATGTTGTTGACAATGCAGGAAATGCAGCTACGTTCAGCACCAGTTTTGCTATAACAACTGATGGTCAGAATAGTGGAAACTCATCCTCGTCTTCCCCTTCAGAAGAAGAGCTGATGGAGTGATGAGGTGCCGCTAGTAAAAGGTGCTTGAACAATATTAAAATGGAGGAATATCGGCTCTGTAGAAAACCTACTTCCTATTTTATTTTGACATAATAATTTAAAAAG
>NZ_JADQBY010000016.1 GCF_016278385.1 Methanolobus sp. | reverse complement strand
CCCCCCAAAAAAAAAAGGAAAATCTTTTAAACTGAAGTTCTAATTAGACGCCCTCGATATCTACAGAGCCATAATTCCCTTTAGTACGTATACTCCGCAGATGTCTCACAATTTCACCAATTATCTGAATCACATTGATTTGTCAATTCATGGTGCTACAACTAATGTATTGATTACAAATTTATTCGTATTAATATGCCTTCGCCTTGAAAGAAGATACTTATTATTAATGATTGAATCTGCAGAATACATAGTAACACTGTTGAGAATTATAACGCCATTATAAATTAAGAGTGCGTGATATTTTTTGTTACATTTATGTTAAGTATATAAACAACATATATAGGAGAGAGAAACAGATGTCTGTCTCAATTGGATATATCTGTGAGTTGGGGACTGGGGAGTTCTCACGCAATTAGGGGTAAATAACTTGTTTCAAAAATCGTTTCCTGTAGGTATGTAGGACACCAACCAACCCCTTAAACCAAATAATGAAGCAGGATTTTTGAAACAAGCTTGATTTTAATGAACAATTCATCTGTCCTCTCGAGCAATGATAATATGGCAACGATAAAGAACACAGACGAAATAAAAGCAGAAGCGATGGAAAAAGCAAATAAACTAAGGAAGTCGTCTCGTAATCTATTAAAATATGAAAGGTCCCCCGCATAAAATATTTCCTCCTATGGATTCATGGGGGTGAAATCCCTTTATTTATTACAAATGTATATTAGAAGGATAACGTAGGAGAATGTCAATTAGAACATGATTTTTGGGACCTGATTTTAGAGTCTCTATTAGAAGCTTTTCAAATAGTGACTAATAGGTACTTCTGGTTTAATATTAGAAATATAACGTTAATATGGAAGGAGTGGTAGAATATGGCAGGCTTGATAGGACTAGCTATTATATTCATGATACTGGCTTTTATTGCCTATGTATTGGGTGCACGTGGGGTTGCCGGATTTTCCATGGGTATCGCAAAGTGGCTTGTGGTAATCTTTGTAATACTGGCGATTGTGACATTTTTCCTGTGATGGGATTCTATGGCTGATAGCCACTACAGATTAACTTATTTTTAAATTAGTAGCAACATGAGGTAACAACATGAAAGAAGAACAGTTGAACAAGATCACTTCGAACGATCTAAAGAAGATCACTTCGAATGATCTGAAGAATGTCACTTCGAATGATCTGAAGAATGTCACTTTACCAAAGAAAAAATAAGAGGTTGATCAATCTCATTGAGAGATGTAACATCAAGCGCCTTAAGTTGGTAGATTCGTGGAAGGAATAACCTTCTGAAAATCTTTTTGTAAACCACTTATTGGAATGTAAAGAAACTTTATAAAAAGGAGAATATCATGAAAACAAGCAGAACGGATAAAGTGGAAGGAACGATTCACAACGTGAAGGGAGGGGTCAAAGAAACCGTAGGGGAACTCACAAATGATCCATACTTGAAAGCCGAAGGTAAGGTTGAAAAGACCAAAGGCAAAACACAAGAAAAGGTAGGTCAGATCAAGAAGGTCTTGGGGAAGTAAAAGAGCGGCGTATTATGCGCCTGCAGCCAGATGCCTAATTCCTTATACGCCTGAGCGGCCGGGTTGTTAATGTGGTAGATTTCTTCTGGAGAACACACTGATTGAGAAATCGGCCACACTGACTCTGCGTAACGGATTGTTAAGGAATAAATATGAAAGAACAACAAGCATTCAACCTCGATGGACATAAAGAAATTGGAAAATTAGAAATGTCAAAGGAAGTTGTAGTTACACTACTTGGCATGGGAACATTATCTTTATTTGCATTTGGATTTATTTTCACTTCACTATCTACATTATTCACTGGAAGAAGCGATTTTAACTTTGACATCACAATCGGCACAATTCTGATTTCAGTAGCTCTCTTCCTTGGTACAATGGTACTGCACGAACTCATACATGGCGTATTTATGTCAAGATATGGTGGCAAGCCGCGTTATGGTGTTGGCATTGCTCACTTCATTCTTCCCTATTTCTACACCACTACAAAAACTGTATTTCCACGCAACCAGTTCATAGTGATCTCTATTGCTCCGTTTATATTGATCTCCCTGGTTGGGATTGGTTTAATGGCTGCTTTCCCATTGATTGCGAACTGGGTTTTCATCCCTTTTGTAGCAAATGCTTCCGGGGCAGTGGGAGATTTGTGGGTGACACGTAATGTATTAAGATATCCGAAACATGTATTGCTGGAAGATCAAAAAACCGGGCTGATAATTTATGGCAAAGAAACTGATAAACCCATTAATATCTCTACAGCAGGATTTGGCTCCCGATTTTTCAAAGTCTTCATACTCTGTTTTTTTGCGCTGGGGATTTTAATGGGTATAGCGCCAATTGTTCTGGATCTTTTAGGAGTCGGATCTTTTGCAATTGGACCCACGAATAGTCTTTACACGATATTTGAATTTCATAGATCGCAGGACGGTTTCGGTTTCAGTTTCTTCCCCTTGTCAGTATTAGCCATAAGTGTTATTGCCGGATTGGTTTACGCGATTATCAAAACAGGTGAACTGGGAACTTATGCCATGGATGGATAATGACGAAACAAGCTCTATAATAGCATTCTTAACTGTAAGATAAAATTAAATTAAATTAAATTAAATTAAATTAAATTGTAAATGGGAGTAAGTAGTTATGGTTAATAATTTATTTGATTTAAGTGGCAAGGTTGCAATTGTAACCGGTGCCTCTGGTGGATTGGGAGTTCAGTTTGCTAAGGCATTAGCTAGTGCCGGAGCAAATATTACTATTACAGCAAGAAGAATTGAGAAGTTAGAAACACTTAAGGTAGAACTTGAGAAAACTGGAATAAAGTGTCTCACAGTAAAGTGTGATGTTTTAAAAGAAGATGATGTAATAAATGTAGTTGAACGCACTGTTGAAGAATTTGGGAAAATAGATATTCTGGTCAATAATGCAGGAACCGCTTCTTTTACATCAGCGGAAGATGTAACCAAAGAAGAATGGGATAACGTACTTAACACAAATCTTAGAGGTGTATTCTTCTTCGCAAAACACTCTGCCAGGAAGATGAAAGAACGTAATTACGGAAGAATAATTAACATAGCTTCAATGTATAGCGTAATTGGAAATATGCAAAATCCACTCTCTTCTTATCATGCATCAAAAGGAGGAATAATGAACCTTACAAAAGCACTGGCAGGTGAGTGGGCACAATATGGAATTACTGTTAATGCTATAGGACCAGGATTCTTTGAATCAGAGATGACAAAGGATCTCGTTTCTGATGCTAGCTTTAAGGATTTCGTTCGATCAAGATGTCCTATGAAACGAATTGGTAAACCGGGCGAGATGGATGGTTTATTAATATACCTCGCATCTGACAATTCTACTTATTTGACAGGGCAACATATTTGTGTTGATGGAGGATGGACTGCTGTATAATTGTGAGTGATTCTTCGATCAACCCGTTTCAAAACTCCTACTTTCTATTTTTTGGCCATAGCAAGCAAACAACAAAAGCTCTAATTGCCATGTTTTTAGTTCTCACCAAATTCACGAAATAGTGAACAGATGAGTTTTGAGACAGGTTTGTAGTTTATCGACTTGCAGAACTATAAAACAAAGGCGTATGGGGAGTAACTTATGAGAAACGGTATAATGATGCAATACTTTGAATTTGCAATGGTAAATGATGGTCAGCATTGGAACAACTTAAAAGCTGATGCACCTCATTTAAGTGAACTGGGGATTACGGCTGTTTTGATACCACCCTGTTTCAAAGGTACCTCTTCCAGTGATACAGGTTACGGTGTGTATGATCTATACGATTTGGGAGAATTTGACCAGAAGGGTACCGTAAGAACGAAGTATGGAACTAAAGATGAGTTGATTGAAGCTATTAATGCTCTGCATGAAAACGGAATAGAAGTATATGCCGACATAGTTCTTAACCATAAAGCCGGAAGCGATGAAACTCAGACCTTTAAAGTGGTTGAAGTTGAAATTAATGATAGAACCAAAGTTAGTTCAGAGCCTTATGATATTGATGGCTGGACAAAATTCACCTTTCCTGGAAGAAATAATAAATATTCTGATTTTAAATGGTCCTTTGAGCATTTTAGCGGTATTGATTACAATAACGCAAACGGAAATACTGCCGTGTACAAAATTCTCGGAGATAACAAGGACTGGGCAGAGAATGTTGATAAAGAATTAGGCAACTTTGATTATTTGATGTTTGCGGATATTGACTTTGACCATCCGGACGTTAAGAACGAAATATACAAATGGTTTAAGTGGTTTGTAAATGAAACAAGTATTGATGGTGTAAGAATTGACGCAATCAAACACATAAATCAGGATTTTATCAGAGAGTTCTTAAAGTTCATTAAAAATGAGCAGGTCAAAGAGTTTTTTGTTGTAGGCGAGTATTGGGAATCAAACCATGATGTATTAGACTATTATTTGGATCAGGAAGAACATCTGTTGGATTTATTTGACGTATCACTGCACTTTAATTTATATAGAGCATCTAAAGAAGGTAGCAGCTTTGATATGAGAACAATTTTTGACAACTCGTTAGTTAAAACTCAACCCCAGCTTGCAGTAACCTTTGTAGACAACCACGACTCTCAACCAATGCAGGCATTGGAATCCTTTGTTGAGGATTGGTTCAAGCCGTTGGCATATGCATTGATTTTATTAAGAAAGGATGGATATCCTACAATATTTCTTGGTGACTACTATGGAATTGCTAATGTGGAAGGGCACAGACCAATGCGAGAAATTATTGACAATCTGATCAGATTAAGAAAGGAGATTGCTTACGGAGAACAACAGGACTATTTTGATCATGGAAATACAATCGGCTGGACACGACTTGGAACTGAAGAGCATCCAAAAGGCTGTGCAGTAGTGTTGACAAATGGATCAGATGGAGAAAAAGAGATGTCCGTAGGAAAGGCTCATTCGGGGGAGATATGGACTGATCGTGTAGGTAATAATCCTGCGGAAGTAGTTATTGATGAACAGGGAATGGGGATATTTCAGGTTTCAGGAGGTTCAGTTTCCTGTTATACTAAAAAAGAATAGGAACGATCGCAACAAACGATTAGTCGGAAACTTTTTCGACCAATTGTGGATTCAATGTATCCTATATTCCGTCAACTCATAACGAGGCATGTGGGCTCACACCCAGATCATAATACAGTTCCTTTTGTTTATTTTTTTATTTCTTACTTACCCTTTTGTGATGCAATCATACCTTACATCAGCCCTATGGAGTTCAGGCACATCACCCCATAATCCCATATACTCACCCTGGATGACAATGGCACCTTTTATTCCTGCAACATCCTTCACAACATCAAAAGACCGCTCAACTGCATCTTTTCCAATGTAAGTGGAGTTACCAAGAGCTGTGGCTGCTGAATCAGCCAGTGATACATTATCGGAAAAAACAACGGCTGCATCAGCCATCCCGAAACTGATGGAAGGACCAACACTGCCTGAAGAAGTGCACACACCTGTAATAGAAACCCTCGATTCCATTACAAAACCAATATCTTTCAAAGGAGAATTGCCGGCATAGATGCCCATTACCACCGGACGGTCATTGATAATGGCAATATCCCCGCCGTTATCGACTATAGCAAAGGTTGCACCTGCATCCACCATGGCTTCGACTGCAAGAGAAGAGATAGTTCCTGCAACAGCACTCATGGGACCTATACCCATTCCATTTCCGGCTTCAACCATTCTCCGGACAACTTCCGGGAAGTCACCATCTATATCATAGGGTTCCAGAGTACTCTGGAAAAATGGGTCCGAAACGATATATGATTCAAGCTCCCTGCGATGTATCCTTATGGACTCGCGAGCCACCTCTATGTAAGAAGGAGCGTCAGCCTGAATAGTTACAATGGTTTCTTTCAACCTGAAATGTTCTTTCATGGTAAAATAAAAATGAAAAAAGAAGTATCACCTGTTGTTGTTGTTTCCAAGTGACAGGGCATTGTGAGGACACATATCAATACATGTTCCACATTGGATGCATTTTGATTCATCCACAATCAAACTGAAATCATCATCCAATGAGAATACCTTGGTCGGGCATACGGAAATACAGGCACTGCATTCTACACATTCATTTTCATCCCACTTTATCGGAGTGTTCAGTTTTGAGACACGTGCGCCTTTGTTTGTTAAAGATTTGCATATAAGGTCGAATTTCTCTTCATCCACATCAGCAACGACTTCGCCCTGGGAACGGTCATAATGAGCCTGAGAGATATTCAGCAGAACACCAGTCTCAAGTATAGATTCTGCCATGATAGGCTTTGTGAGTATATCACTTGAAATATTGATCTTGATCTTCATGTTCATGACCTCCTAGCATATAGTTTGCTGATATCATCACTTGTTATCATACCTATGATATGCCTTTCCTTATTTATCACAGGCATTGCGGAAACTGAATCCTGGTCCATCCTTCTTGCGACAACCGCCACCCTTTCATCAGCAATGGCGGTTATGACCTTCCGAGTCATTATATCTTCAACAAGGTCGAACTTATTCTGGGAAACAGCCTTTGAGATATCCCATGCAGTAACAACACCAACAAGGGCATTGTCAGCATTGACAACAGGAAGATGATTGAAAGCAGTCTCCATTATAGTCTTTGCAGCATCGTAAACGCTTGCATCCTTAGCAATTGTTACAACACTGACTGCCATGATATCTGAAACAAGAGCTATGCCTTCTGTCTGCTTCATCGGTTTTGCAGATATATCCTTTGGAAGCCTTTCAACAGGCATTGACACAAAGAAATCGCCCCTGGTGATCCATTCCTTCAGCTCAGATGCAATTAATCTTGATTTCTTGAAACTTGAAAGAGAAGATGTAGGCACATCACGTCCGTTGATATCAACAGAACCGCTGCGCAATTCCTCATATGTCACGTCACGTACTGCAGCCCTGTCCCTGCTTGGAATACCATAGTCCAATATTTTTGTCGTGACCCCTGCATCAGTAACAGCAGTGGCCTGTGCTATCTGTTCGTTAAGAATTGGGATTGGAACACCCATTCCAACATAAAGAGAAGTACCGTAACCGGTGAAATTTGCAGCTCTTATATAATCAGGACTCATGTGTTTGAGATCCCCCTGAACCATAAGAGTACCAAAACCACCACCGGAAGAGTGTTGGGTTCCTTGGCCTACTATATATCCCTGGGTACCTCCCAGAAATATCCTCGTTCCAGCACCGATGGTCATGTAATCGGGATCGTTGGAAAGCGGTGAGAGCACACCGGCACCTGAATAGGTGACGTTTCCAAATGAAGGGAGTAAAGAGCCCATGTAAGTGTGTATCGTATTTTTAGTACCATTGGTCGCAGCATTGTATTTTTGATATGCATTGCGAGGATTCATCATTATGGCCTGATTCATGTCTTCAAGGGATAGAGTGGTATCAAGCACTTTTCGCGGATAACAGTCAGTTCCGTGAGATGTTGCATGAAGGTGGATAGATTTTCCCCTTATCAGGTCCTCTATGACATGAGCACCGCCATATTCCATACCCAATGATTCGGATAATTGAGTAGCTCCGATGAAAGCATCAACAGCCGCAACACCCGTGTAAGCCTCAACATCGTTCAAGAATACCTTCTGCATCTTAATAGGTGGTTCCGAATGACCGAAGTTCAACCAGACACCTGATGAACACATTGCACCGAAAGTACCGGTAGTTACTACATCAACTTCCTTTGCAGCGCCTTCCGCACCCAGTTCACCGACGATGTGAACCATTTCTTCGGCAGTAACTACATTGACACTTCCATCTCTTATTCTACCGTTGATTTCATGAATTGTTTTTTTGACCATTCGATATACCTCTAAGACCAGAAAGTAATTTTTTGGCAACTATATATTACTTGTGGTAATTGTATGCATGACAATTCCCTTTTGTGACAATATGCACAGAAAAAACTAACTGAGTCTGAACCTAAATCTATAATTATGGTTCTTAATTAAAGTTTTCATTGAAAAGTTTCGAACTCATTAGAAACACGTACATTAAACCAGAATGTGCTACCTTTACCATTTTCATTATCAGTAACATGAAGCTCTTCACCATGACATTTCAATGCCATTTTGGCTATTGCAAGTCCAAGACCTTTTCCATTTACACCAGAAGCGGATACACGGCTAAACCGGTCAAATATCCTTGATTTATCCTTATCGGATATGCCCGGACCAAAATCAGAAACACTGACCTTCCACTTGTCTTCAATTTTAACTATATCCACAATCACCTCAGAACCAGGGGGTGAATATTTTATGGCATTGGATAACAGATTGAAAAATACTTCCTCTATTATAGGATTTATATAAGCAGGATAGCATGAGGGAGAGACCAATGTTACTTTTATGTCGCCAGCAACCATTTCATTGGAGAGCCTTTTAAGAGACTCACGGAAAAATGCTCCAAGGTCCAATGTTTGCAGATCCATATCTGCAGAACTGCTCATTCTCGCGAAAACTGAAGCACAATCTATTGTTTTCCTTAACTTATCAGTACCATCCCTGATATGATAAAGAATATTTATCTTCTCCCTGTCATCTTCAATTTCAGACAGATATTCTGCAAACCCTTCTATAAAAGAAATAGAACTTACAAGATCATGACTCGTAACATCAGCGAAAATGCTTTTAATTTCATTGGAGTACTCCAACTGCTCAGAATAGTCCCTTATTGCTTTTTCCAGTACTCTCCTATCACTTATATCACGACCTATTGAAAGAAGATGCTTTTGACCACTATATTCTATCGACTGGACTTTTACCTCCATAGGAAAAACATCACCATTCTTCTTCAATAAATCAAGTTCTATAGTAATAAGCCCATCAATCTTTATTTCATCAAGAAGTTGTGGTATATCTAAACAAAAATCCGGAGCAACGATATCTTCAATAGATAGCCCTGGCAACTCATGACCCTGATATCCCAAAATATTTGCCATGGTTCTGTTAATCTGTAAAATAGTACCATCCACATCAGAAAGACATATCAGATCACTAGCGTTGTCAAAGATAGCACTCAATTTTGTTTCGGACTCGCTGAGTCTTTTATGAGATTTCTTCTTTTCAGTAATATCGTGACCGATCAACACCAGGTAGATTTTACCTTTATTTTCCACAAATGAAAAACTAATATCCACCGGGAAAGAAGTCCCATTCTTTCGGGTGAATTCAGACTCCACCAGAAAAGAACCTTCATCAGCTGCTTTTCTGATAACATCAAGTATATCGAATGATTTCATAAAAAAATGTTTCTCAAAGATATTCTGAGCCTTTATTTCAGATTCAGAGTAACCAATATCCTGAATCACCCTGGCACTTGTATAAATGAATTTTTTGGATACTGTATCCAGAACCATGATATAGTCATTAGACTGGTTTATCAGATTTTTGTATAACTCAAGAGAGCTGAATGATTCCCGCAATCGTAACGTTTCTGTAAGAACATTTGAAGCCGATTGAAGGAAGCTGATATCAGGTTCTGTGAAATGTCTTTTTTTGTCCGTATACACACATAATGTTCCAAATGGTTCTTTCCGGCTTCCAATAATAACACTTGCTCCGCTTACAACACCATGCTCATAAAGAAAGTGAGGTGTTTTAAAGCGGGTTTCATTTTCAATATCTTCCATGATGAGCGGTTTGCCGGAAAATATAGTAAAACCTGCCTGAGAACCTTCATTTTTGTCAACGATGGCTGAACCTATACACCAGTCCGAAAATCCATGCCCATACCTTAGAAGAAAATTATCTCCTGGAAGCTTTTCCATTATGCTGCAATATTTCATGTCAAGAGTTTTTGCAACCAGTTTCACGGTATAATTCATCAGTGAATTTACATCACTGCATGAAATGGCTTTCTCCCATAATCTAGATAGGGATTTTTCCAGACTGTGTACGAATTTTAATTCATGTTCAACTTTTTTCCTGTCATTAATGTCAAGAATAGCACCATGGAAGTGAGTTATATTATTGTTATCATCACGAATGGCATAGGACCTTTCAAGAACCCATCGAGGCTCACCGTGAGCAGTTAAAATCATGTATTCTTGCGAGAAATTGGATCCATTGAACACATTAACTTCATTCATGAGATTACTGAGACAATCAGGATGTATAATATCTGAATATGAGAGTGTTCCAGATATGAACTCTTCCGGATCATAACCAAACTGGACAATATTATCTGAAACATATTCTACAGACCAGACATCATCTCCCTTCCACAAGAAGGATACAAATGGAAGATGAGAGGTATTCAGTTCACAATCGTTGACAAAGTATCTATTCGAACAAACTGTTTTAACGGTCTCGTCTTTTAGAAGACATAACGTTCCATTAGAAACTGTCCCGTTATCAAAATATGGAACAAAATCACAGGAAAAGTACTTCAGACAACCATTATTGCTTACTATTTTTAAAAGGCCCTGTCTTTCAAAATTGCTCTGTTGTTTAGCAAAGAGTAGCTGATTAAAAAAAGAAGAGGGATTTTTAAACAAGGTTGATGAAAGGTCATTTAAACCCCTGCCTATAGCCGCATCATCCATAATTCCTATAAGATCCCGGAATACTTTGTTTAAATGGATAACTTTATCGTCCTTATCCAGACAGATTATACCAAAATCCAGTCTGGAAAGTAAATCAAACTGAATATCCTGCAGCACCTCTGGTAACATGCTGTATTTACAATCCTTAACTTCTGAATCAGCAGACATTTTTACTCCCCAGTCAATTACTCTGCAATACAAAATATAGATTATATGTCATACATATATACATGTTGGTAGGGCAAACATATCCAACAAAACAACTAAAAAAAAGGATGGATACAAAGATTATTCGATATGAACTGAACGGGCTACACCCAACTTTTTCGCATCCATTATAATTTCAAGAACACCATTGATATAAGCTGCTTTAGCTGTATCCGGATCCACACTTGAAGGAAGTTCAATAATTTCTGAAAAGGACGTTTTCTCATTCTCTGCCTTCAGTTCAAGTTGCGTCTCGGTAACATCCAGCTTTATATCATCCTTTTCCACACCACAAAACTCAGCCATTACGTGCACCTTATCGTCAATTTCAAACACATCTATTAGAGGCTTTCTTTCATTTGCCCCGACCTGCTGTATCACAGACTCAAAATCATCATCTTCATCATCATCGGAAAAAATGTTTCCAAACTCCCTGATCTCAGGTTCCTCGCCGGGATGGCCGGACACAGAGAATCCATAGAAGAAAGGCTGTTTCTCAAAATCATCGAGGTTGAAGCCAAATCTCTCCATCATGTGCTCTATGATGTCTTCAATATCGTTGAAATTACCTTCACTAAAGATATCATCAAAAAAACCTCGCTTTTTCCTTTTATCAGCCATTGGTATACACCACTTTGATAGGTAGATGGGATTTGGACTATTGTCGTTTGGAAACTATTTCACTCTTTTGGAACGAGGAACTATTTGAGGCTCAGTATAAAATAAGAAAACATCAACCAATACATATATTAATTGAACAGTCTTCAATAAAGATAGGAATAATTCATAATGGACGGAGATAGAAATGCAATCGTTTATCGTTGAGCATCTGATGAGAAAAGACGTTTCTGTTTACTGTGGAGGAATCCTTACTTTCAGGGGAAACGTAAAAGCATGCAGTGATGGAGTTCTGACGCTTGAGATCACAGAGCGACGCTACTCACACATATCCATCAGTCAGATTATTACCATTAAGCCAGATGAAATCCCTTCTTATGCCTAACAACAATTTGTTCTTACTTTTTACGTAATCAACTGGTTTTTTGCTTACTGCATAGTTCTATTTCAAGAACATATAGATCGAAAAGGTAATTTATAAGTCATACAAACCAATTCTTATCAAACCAGTCACGGGAGTAAAATCAATGGACACATATTATGATGCTTTTGTAATAGGTACTGGAGTTGCAGGCTCTTCACTTGCATACAAACTCAAAAAAGCAGGAATGAAAGTTGCTATTGCCGATAAGGATAAGTATGGAGGAATATGCGCATTTCATGGATGTATCCCTAAAAAGATACTTAGTGGTGCTGCAGAAATTATAGATGCAGGAAACAGAATGAAAGGTAAGGGTTCAAAATGCCGTAATCATCTGGACTGGCCGTCACTTATTGATTTTAAAGATGAAATTGTGTATTCACTGACAGATCCTAAAGAAAATGCATTCATTAGTGCTGGAATAGATACTTACCACGGCAAAGTCAGTTTCCATGACCACAATACACTGGCTGTGGGAGACAGACTCATATCTGCAAAATACATCCTAATCACCGTTGGTGCAACATCAAAAACAATAGACATACCCGGAGCTGAATATCTCACCACAAGCGATGAGTTCCTTGATCTCAAAGAACTACCGAATAAGATCATTTTTGCAGGTGGCGGATATATTTCATTTGAATTTGCGCATATAGCTGCAAGAGCGGGCGCTGATGTTACAATTATCCACAGGGGAGAGAATCTTCTTAAAACATTTGACAGGGACCTTGTAAACATGCTGGTAGATGCATCTGAGAAAGCAGGAATCAGTATTATAACAGGACAGGAATTACAAGGAATAGATAAAAAAGATGGAGATCTTGAACTTACAATACTTGACGGCAAAAAGCAGGAAAAAATAATCCATAAATGTGACATGATCGTACATGGGCTTGGTAGAGTTCCTGCTATACAGGGCCTTGAACCTGAAAATGGAGGAGTTGAGATAGAGCATGGTGGCATTGCAGTCAACGAATATCTGCAAAGCATCTCCAATCCAGCTGTTTATGCAGCAGGAGACTGTATTCTGCCAGGACCTGCACTTACCCCCACCGCCAGCCTCCAGGCACATGTGGTTGCATCCAATATACTGGACGGAAATAAGCATACGGCAGATTACACAAAAATTGCCTCTGCTGTATTTACCATACCCACACTAGCCTCTATCGGACTGATGGAAAAGGATGCTACTGATAAACACCGGATAATATACACTGATATGAGCAAGTTCTACTCTGCCAGAAAAACAAATATTGAACATGCTGCATCCAAGATAATTATCGAAAAAGGGACGGAAAGAATCGTTGGAGCTCATTTGATCGGACCTAATGCCGAAGATATCATCAATCTTTACACCCTGGCAATTAACACAGGACTCACAGCGGAACAGGTAAGAGAAGCCGTGTATGCCTACCCCTCAAGTAGTTATGACGTGAAGTATATGCTCAAATGATAGTATTTTGTCAGGCATGTAGCAGTCTTATTCACCTGAGAGATCAAAAGAACGAAGATGCAGGGCCAGTACAAACACAATATAGATGATAAGGGCAGATACTATGAATGCTCCCCTCCCCATAAGTTCATAGATAAAACCACCACCAATAAGCCCGAGAATACTGGCGATGCTCATAAAACTACCTGAAACTCCCTGAATAAGTCCCTGATTATCCTTCCCTGCAAGTTTTGACAGAATTGACTGAATAGAAGGCCACATAAAACCATTGCCAACTGCGAAAAAGATTGCTGCAACATAAGTAAGAAGTGTGCTACCAAAAGCCAGCAATACAAAATTGCTTCCAAGTATCAGGCTCCCTGAGATAATAAGAAACGGATCAGAGAATCTTTTGGAAACGTAAGAAAGTACCGGACCTTCAACGATCACAAGCAGGATACTCAGGAAAGAAAAAAAGAAACCTAATTCTGCAATACTCCACTGGAGATCGTTTGCTGCATGTACAGGAAAAGCCGTATAGAATGTATTAAAACCAAGGAAGATGAGGAAATATATCAGGAACATATAAGGTATGTGCTTCAGTTTCATCACATCCCTGAACTTCTGCTTTTGCAAAGGTGTGGAGTCAACACATCCACCCGGCTTATCAGCCATTGTTGAGAAGTGTTTCGGAACTTTGCTCTTTGAAACACATCTACGAGATTCGGGAACATAGAGAACTATCATTATAGTACCTGCCAGTGATATCAGAATGGCTGCAAGCACAGGAAGAGCTTCACCATATATTGTCACACTGAGAAGTCCGGCAAGCGACGGCCCCACTATAAAACCAAGATTTGTGGAAACTGACATTTTTCCAAAATTTTTGCTTCTGTCCTTATCTTCAGTGATGTCAGCAATATAAGCATTTGAAACGGAAACATTTCCTCCGGTAAGTCCGTCAAATCCCCTTGCAATGAAGAGAAGAAGAAGAGGAATGGTTATTACAAAACTTCCCAGTATCCCTGAGTTTATATTTTTCAAAGCAACAACCGGTACAAAGAGAGCGATGAAGAAGATGATCCATGACAAAAGAGTGCCTGCTTGACTGAGAAAAAGAACCTTTTTCCTGCCATAGATATCAGACCAGCGCCCCAGCAAAGGAGAACCAATCAACTGGAAAACAGGATACATTGAGGAAATAATACCATATATCAGCGCATTTCCACCGAATCTTACAACAAGGAATATGAGGAACGGCAACACTAAACTGAGTCCCATACTGCCGATAAAATTAACCATCAGAAGAGGATAGATCGATATATCTTTTGTTCCCTTGCCAGCCATTTTCCTAATAATTTTAGGGTGCAGCTAATATATGATATTTTGCAATCATACTGATCCCAAATAGCAAAAATTAATTTTAATAAGAGCTATTACCTGTATTTATGAATGAACTATACCTGAATGACTGTTATCTGAATGAATTCAATGCAACTGTTGAAAGTGTCAAGGATGACAAATTCGTGGTGCTTGACAGAACAGCATTCTATCCTAATTCCGGTGGCCAGCCTCATGACACCGGTATCTTTGTGAGGGAAGACGGAGCAGAATTCCCCATCACCTATGTCGCAAAGTTCAACGGCAATGTCAGTCATGAGGTCACAGTTACAGGACTGAAGGCAGGAGATAAAGTAAAGGGAATTGTCAATTGGGACAGAAGGTATCTTTTCATGAAATACCATACTGCCTGCCATATACTCAGTGCCATAATACACAAAGAAACCGGAGCAAAGATATCGGGCAACCAGCTTGGGGAAGAAAAGACCCGTGTGGACTTCAATCTTGAGGACTTTGACAGGGAACATATAAAATCATACGAAGGGAAGGTCAATGAAATAATAGACCGCAAGATACCGGTGAGTATTGAGATTATGCCAAGAGATGAAGCATTCCAGATTCCTTCTCTTGTAAAACTCAAAGATGCATTCCCTCCTGAAATAGAAGAAATCAGAGTGGTAAACATACCTGACGTTGATACGCAAGCCTGTGGCGGAACTCATATTGCAAACACAGGAGACATCCCTCACATAGAAATAATCAAAGCCGAAAATAAGGGAAAGAATAACCGTAGAGTGTACTTCCGGTTTAAGGACGAATCGAAATAGTATTCACCCTATTCATGAATATCAGGATTGTAAAGAGGAACATAAATGTGTACATCCGTACCAGCACCCTCCTCACTTTCAATCTCAATCGTTCCGAAATGAAGTTCTACGATGTTTTTTGAAAGATAAAGACCAAGTCCGTTACCCCCATAAATACGAGTTGTTGAACCGTCTATTTGATAGAACCTTTCAAATATTCGGTCCATACATTCCTGAGGAATACCTATTCCATGGTCGCTTACGGTAGCATGGAGATTTTTTCCATCCACGCGTACCGATATAGATACTTCAGAACCCGATGGTGAAAATTTAATAGCATTGTCAAGAACATATACAAAAAGATATTTAAGGAATTCACAATTTCCGTACACAAGATGCATATCAATGGAATAATCCTTCTTCACCCTTACGTTCTTTTCTTCCATCCTCATGGAAAGGCTGTTAATGGCATTGTCGAGCACATCTTTTAGATGAACTGGCGAAAATACATGGTGTTTTTCAAAATTTAGGGAATTCATGTTAAGTAGAGATTCTATCAGACGTTCCAGGCGTTCAGAATTTGAAATAATTATTTTCAGGCACTTTTTTTGTTTTTCATCCAGTTCTCCGAGAAGACCTTCATAAATAACCTCACTGTATCCTTTGATAGATATAAGAGGTGTTTTAAGTTCATGAGTAATATTAGCTACAAATTCATCCTTCATCCTGTCAAGGGACTTCAGTTCTTCATAAGCGTTCCTTGTTTCATCCAGAAGGCGAATGTTTTCCACGGTAATTCCTATCTGACGACCTACATTACCAAGTATCCTGAGGTCGACTTTGGAAATTGCGGTCTGTTTATTAGGGAACAATAATATAATACCTACAAGATCATCCCGGGAAATAATAGGAATAAAAGCAAGCTTACCGACATTTTCGTTTGAAATAAATCCTTCCAGACAGCCCTGAATATCATTCACTTTATCAGTGATCCAGGTGTTCTGAATGTTGGGTATTGTCTGGAATATAGGATCGTCCAGAGGAATTGAATCAATTTTATTTTTCAGATCGTTTTTTATGCCATTTGATGAACAAAGCCCAAAGCTTTTGTTCTTTGGAGAGAGCAAATAAATCGAGCCGTATTCGCAGCCTACATATGCATTTATTTCTTCAAGGATATCACTCAGGAACTCTCCCATCTCCAGTGAGCTGGCAGCTATCAGAGCCGTGGACTGGAGAATAAGCAAATTACGATTCTTTCTATGGAGTTCTTCTTCAGCAAGTGATATTTTAGTAATATCCTGGGTAGTCCCCTGGAATAATAGCTGATTGCCATCATTGTCCCATATCACCTCCCCAAGAGAATGAAGAATACAAACGGAGCCACTCTTTCTCACAACCCTTACCTTTATGTCAAATTTGTATCCCGGAGTCGAAAGTGCCCTTTCAACACAGGAATTAAACCTTTCCCAATCATCAGGGTTTATAATTTCAGTATAAGTATTCTTATCGATGGATATTTCATCAGGAACAAAACCCATGATACGATACATTTCCTCTGACCAGAAATGTGTTTTTGTGCGCAGGTCTATCTCCCAACTCCCTATATGCGAAATTGACTGCGCTCTTGCCAGCCTTTCCCTGTGTTCCAGTATCGATTCTTCAACTTCCTTTCTTTCTATGCTGTCTACAAAAATGTCACCGACTACCCGCATCAACTTGATGTAATTGGATGGCCAGACCTTTTTCTGGCTGAAAGAGTCAAAACCCAGAAAACCTACCAGACACCCATTGGATTGTAAGGGTATGGAAAGTACAGACATGATACCTGCCTTTTCAAGCGCCTCTTTTTCCTTGTCTGCAGAGGAAGGCAACTCTGATACATCAAAAATGTGGACTATTTCAGGAGATGAAAGTTTTTCCATCCACCAGGGGAAATCCCTACCGGGATAACTATCAATATACTCATTGTCTATGTGTTCCCCATGCCACTGATACATAGTATCATGTTGGTTTTTGTCAGGGGAGAAAATAACAAGATAACCACGATCAGCATCCGCAAATTCAGCAATCTTCTTGAGAGAAATATGGATTCCTTCATCTATGTACTCTGACTTCTTTCCGATGAAATGAGAGGATATCTCTGCAACAATATTCTCAAACCTTAGTTGCGAAAGTAACTCGCCCTCAACACAATCACATTTTTGAGCCATTTTCGAAATAGTCAGACCAAATAGGATGAATCCAATGAATACAAAAATTTTAACATAGATATTACGGAAAAATTCCTTTTGTGATGAAGAAAACGGCAGGATGTTTGCATCGAACAGAATATGTACTATGTATGTATCAATAAACCAGAATGCAAGACCAAACGATATTGATATCAATAGTATTCTTACGCCTTTTCTCATATAGAACCCTGCAATGGAAAAAAAAACTTCTTTGTGGCACATATATATGTTTGAATTGATTGTTACCGGTATTTAAAGCTAATATAGAGTATTTTATATATATGTTTCTATTTTATCTTGCGATAGAAACCATATCCAAGTACAATTAAATATAATAATGTAAGCACTTAAGTTTTTAAAGAGACAAGTATATGTAAAATGGTGTATTTTCAAAGAAAGTTAAAATAGCTTGAAAGCGATTATGGAAGCATAGGGCCATATGTAGAAAATGATACAATTCCATAGTCCTTAAAACTATAAAATCAATACGCAATCATTTATATTGCAATTATCCGCGGAGACATATAATATGAAAGTACTAGTTAGTGATCCATTATCAGAACAGGGATTAACAATACTTCAACAGCATTTCACAGTTGATGTCCTTACAGGACTTTCCGAAGAGGAACTCGTTGAGAAGATACCTGAATATGACGCACTTGTAATCAGAAGCGGGACGCAGGTTACAAGAAAGGTTATAGAAGCAGCCGACAAAATGAAAATTGTTGGAAGAGCAGGGGTAGGTATTGATAATGTGGATGTAGAGGCAGCTACAGAGAAAGGAATAATCGTTGTCAACGCACCTGAAGGAAACATGCTCTCCGCAGCAGAACACACTATTGCAATGATGATGTCCCTGGCAAGGAATGTGCCACAGGCAAATGCATCACTCAAATCCAAAAAATGGGAACGCAACAAGTTCATGGGTGTTGAGGTCAATGGCAAGATCCTTGGTGTCATAGGACTTGGACGCATTGGTGCAGAGGTGACAAAAAGGGCACAGGGACTTAATATGGAGATCCTGGCGTACGATCCTTTTGTTTCTGATGAAAGGGCAAAGGAAATGGGAGTAAAGATGATGTCAGTTCATGAAATAGTAAAAGTGGCCGATTTCATCACTGTTCACACACCTCTTACAAAAGATACAAGAAACATCATCGATGCAGAAGAGTTTGCTTTGATGAAAAGTAATGCAAGAATCATCAATTGTGCACGTGGGGGAATCATCAATGAAGAAGCACTTGCTGAGGCATTGAACAGTAAAAAGATAGCTGGCGCTGCAATTGATGTGTTTGTAAATGAACCACCTCTTGAAAGTCCGCTTCTTGATTGTGAGACGCTGATAGCTACACCACACCTGGGAGCATCCACAAAGGAAGCACAGATCAATGTGGCTGTTTCAGTTGCAGAAGAAGTTGTATCCGTGCTCACTGGCGGAACTGCAAAGAACGCTATCAACATACCTTCTGTTAAACCAGAGATAATGACTATGCTTGCACCTTATATCCAGCTTGCTGAAACAATGAGTGATGCATGTGCACAGTTGTTTGGCAAGAATTATGATCAAATAAAGATATCATATAACGGAGAAATTGCAGAAAAAGATACCAGACCAGTAACTATTGCTGCAGTGAAAGGCATGCTTCAGGTTGCACTTGGATCTGCTGTAAACTACGTAAATGCAGGCACCATTGCAAAGTCAAGGAAAGTAGGGGTCGTTGAGAGCAAATCAGATACAACGGAAGAATTCAGCTCTACTATTAAAGTAGAGATCAGCATGGGCAACGAAACAGTGTCAATAGCAGGAACTGTCATTGGTGGCAAAGGAAAAATAATCAATATCAACGGAGAACATGTTGATGTTATACCATCAGGATACCTGATAGTAACAAAACATGTCAACAAACCTAATGTAATAGGACCCTGCTGCATGGTTCTTGGAAAGAACAACATCAACATATCAGGGATGCAAGTAGGAAGAGCTGAAATCGGTGGAACGACCATTATGGCTCTCAATGTTGATTCAGAAGTTTCTGAGCCAATTCTTAAAGAGATGAGGGCAGTTGAAGGAATAATCGACGCCAAACTCATCAAACTTTAAATAGAGTGAACATGCATTTATTATAAAAATTAGAAAATAAAGGATGGTAGCAATTTAAAATGATGCGAAAGCGAATATATCATCGATTTCCTCACAGGACCGTGGAGTTTGAACAGAAATATCGCTACCATTCTGACCTTCCTTTTTTTGTGAAAGTGATGGCAAACATAGACGGGAAGTTCGGCATGTTCGTTACTGAATCTGTTACCCAGAGAGGACATCGTATACAGGCTAAAAGAGAGATAGCCATTGAGGTAGTCACCAATGGCATAGATTTTTCATCACTTAATTATGATACTGTAGATTATGTACTGGACACTCTGGAAAAAGAGGGAATTATAGATTTCAGGGTTCACTTGAGATACAGCTACCTTGATGGAAAGTACAATCGTGTCCCATTCAGGGGCGATATTTACCTGGTAAGGGCTATTGTTGAAAGTGAATTGCTTGTACTCCAGATCAATCATATTGATGGTCCGAAGCGAACAGAATGTGGCAGAGTTGCCGATACAATTATTGATGAGCTTCGCAGAGGTTCATAATGGATGAATTGATGCTTGTAGCAGCAACTCCATTTAAACGAAATAACAAGAATTCACTGTCAATCAAGGACTTTGAATTCGCACTCTCCTTTGATCTTAAATGGATGGCACCTGATGTTGCTTCTAAAATAAGGGACAGGGCCATAGGAGCTCGTTTGTTAAAATTCAAAGAGGCAGAACTTGTCCCTAATTTTGATATCGACAAGATAGAGATACCACATGGTTTTAAGCCCTCGGAATCTATCTTTAAGGAGAGGTCTACAATCGAAGATATAATCTCCCTGATAGTTGCTAATTGCGGAAAAAGTGCAAGGGACATAACAGCACTCATAAATAAGAAACAGGAACAACTAGAAGATCTTGTTGATATTGAAGTTGCTGGCCTGCTCACTGCAAAGGAACTTGGATGTGACATAAGTCCCATATATGACAAAGTGTACAGTAATGTATTCAGTAACGGAGAATAATCCACATAATCTTTATGTACTATTAATGTTATTCAAACACCAGTCTGATTCTACAGACTCACATGTACTTACTTAATTGACACCTTACGGATGTTCGAACGCATATAGTGCGTGAGTGAGACATACTCTTGCGGAGGAACAATATGAGCAAGACTACACAAGTCAAAATCGAAAGAAAGACAAACCCTCGCACGTCTGTGCTTATTGCAGCACTAAAGGAAGAGGCACGTCAGAATGAAGTCGCTATCTGGAAAGATGTGGCCAAAAGGTTAGAAAAGCCTGGCAAGAACTACGCACAGGTAAACCTGAGCAAGATCAACAGGTATGCAAAAGATGGTGAAACGGTCCTTATTGCAGGTAAAGTCCTGGGTTCAGGATTACTTAGCAAGGCAGTAACTGTCGCAGCATACAATTTCAGTGTAACTGCATTGGAAAAGATCGAAGAAGTTGGCGGCAAATGCCTGACAATTGAACAGATATTGGAAGAAAACCCCAAGGGGTCTGGAATCAAGATCTTGCAGTAGGTGGAAAAGATGACGATTATCGATGCAGAAGGACTCATTCTGGGCAGGCTTGCAAGTACTGTTGCAAAGAGATTGCTTGCTGGTGAACAAATTGATATTATCAATGCTGAAAAGGCAGTCATTTCCGGTTCAAAATATACTACATTAAGAGAGTATGATCAAACCCTAAAAAGAGGTAAGCCAGAGTTTGGACCATACTTCCCTAAGAGGCCGGACAGAATCCTTAAAAGGACCGTAAGAGGAATGCTCCCTTACAAACGTGCAAGAGGAAAAAGCGCAATGTCCAGTCTTAAGGTATACATTGGAGTACCAATGGAATTCCAGGACAAGGAAGCTGTAAAGATCGAAGAGGCAAGCATGGACCGCCTGAGTTCAAACAAATACCTCAGACTTGGCGATGTCAGTAAAAAACTCGGTGCTAAGTTCTAAAAAGGAGGAAGATTATAATGGCTATTAAGGTTATAACCTCATCTGGAAAAAAGAAGACAGCTATTGCACGTGCAACAGTGAAGAAGGGAAACGGAAAAGTGCGCATTAACAAGAAGCCACTGGAAATATACAGCCCTGAGTTTGCAAAACTCAAGATCCTTGAGGCAGTTGCGCTTGCAGGTGATGCTGCTGAAGGATTAGACATAGATGTTATTGTCAATGGCGGTGGAATTATCGGCCAGGCAAGTGCTGTAAGGACTGCAATTGCAAGAGGCATTGTAGACTGGACCAGTGATACAAATCTCAGAGATTCATATATGGCATACGACCGTAATCTCCTGGTAAACGACTCCAGACAGAAGGAAACCAAGAAGTTTGGTGGACCAGGCGCACGTGCCAGGTATCAGAAATCATACAGGTAGGCAAAAGGATATGTTACCAGTTCGATGTTTCAGCTGTGGAAAAGTAGTCTCAAACTGTTGGGAAGAATATAAACAGCGTGTCGGAGAAGGAGAAGATCCTGCTGCAGTTCTGGATGACCTTGGTGTCATCCGCTACTGCTGCAGAAGAATGATCCTCTCACATGTCGAGCTAGTAGATACACTTGCCCCGTACCAGTAAGGGGCTGTAGAGTAACCTGAACCAGCTTTCGGCGTTCGGGACATATGATGTATCTTCTATGCAAAACATGCCGGAACCTGAGTTCAAATCTCAGCAGCCTCATAAAATTAAAGGGCACTACTATCAGAAAAGGTTTACAACCACATTCGGAGGGATTCCGAATACATTTATATCTATCATGGTTATCATTGACCACATTAATGGCTATTCATACAGGAATACTTTTTGAAAGCAATAGGAGTAGCTATCAACAAATGGACTATTGATATTTTCAATATGATTTTAATCAGGTGATCTATTTGACTACAGAACACTATACCAGGTATGAAAAAGCTAGAATCGTTGGTGCAAGAGCATTGCAAATTTCAATGGGGGCTCCAGTGCTGATCGATGATCCAAGCATGAACTCATTAACCCTTGCTAAAAAGGAATTTGAACTCGGAGTAATTCCGATTACTGTTAAACGAAATAATAACATTAGGTGATTTTATGGATTCTACAGAAGAAATTACAATTACTGAAACTAATATCGAAAGTGAAGTGACCGGAGAAGCAGGTGAAGAAGTAAAGACCACATCTCTTGTCCCAATAGATGAGTACCTTGCAGCAGGCGTACACATCGGTACACAACAGAAGACAGAGAACATGATGAAGTTCGTCTACCGCGTAAGAACAGACGGTCTTTATGTACTTGACATCCAGGCAACCGACGAGAGAATTAAACTCGCAGCAGCATTTCTTTCAAAATACGAACCACAGAGGATTCTTGTAGTATCTGCAAGACAGTACGGCCAATTCCCTGCAAAAATGTTCGCAAAAGCAATCGGTGCTAAGTCAATGGTAGGAAGATTTATTCCAGGACTTCTTACAAACCCTAAAATAGAACTATTCTGCGAGCCTGATGTGGTAATTGTTACCGACCCTACCGGTGATGCACAGGTCATCAAGGAAACCGTAAACATCGGTATACCTGTTGTGGCACTCTGTGACACCAACAACATGACATCAAATGTAGATTTTGTAATTCCAACCAACAACAAAGGAAGAAAAGCACTCTCCCTCGTATACTGGTTACTTGCAAGAGAGATAGCAAAGGCCAATGATTCAATGTTTACTTACGAACTTGAAGACTTTGAAGCAGGAGTTTGAAACTGACAGCTTGTGTGAAGCATACTACATATATCAAAAACCTGTATAATAATATAGGGTGAATTGTAGTATGAGACAAACAACCGTTGCCGGTCAATTTTATCCGCTTAATCCAAAAAGCCTTAAGAAGGAACTTAGCAGGTGCTTTAAGGATGTGGTTATCTCAGAGATGCCCATCCTTGGTGCTGTCGTACCTCATGCCGGATACATATATTCGGGAGAAGTGGCAGCACATGCATATGCCCGATTGCCTAAAGCAGACACCTATGTACTGTTTGGACCAAACCACACAGGTTATGGATCTGCTGTGGCAATGTCCCAGGATACATGGATGACTCCTCTTGGAATTGTTGAAACCGACAGGGAAATAGGAAAACTTCTTGCTGGCACCATCATAGATTCTGATGAGCATGCACACCATTTAGAGCATTCCATTGAGGTGCAAATACCTTTTTTGCAACACATATCCAACAATGACTTTAAAATACTTCCAATATGCATGGGACTTCAGGATGAAGAAACTGCATCGGAAATAGGTCAAGAAGTTGCAAAGGCAGCAAAGCTTACAGGAAAGAAAGTAATATTTATTGCATCAAGTGATTTTACCCACTACCAACCTGCCGATGTTGCCAGAGAAAATGACCATTACCTCATTGAACCCATTATTGAAATGGACATTCCTGAATTTTACAGGCGCAGGGAAGAGCGAAACATATCAGCATGCGGATTCGGCCCAATTGCAGCAATGTTATCAGCCACAAAAGAATTTGGTGCTAAAAACGTATCGTTGCTAAAATATGCGACCAGCGGAGACGTCAGCGGAGACATGGCGAAAGTTGTCGGATATGCAGCAATTGTAGTAGAGTAAGAACCATATCAAGGGGATTTCTGTGATTACATGTTCTGCACCTGGAAAAATTTACCTTTTTGGTGAACACGCAGTAGTATATGGAGAAAGCGCAATTTGCTGTGCTGTTGAACTTCGCACAAAGGTTCATGTGGAAAAGAGCAACGATATATTAATAGAGTCAACGCTGGGAACCACAGGGATAGACTATGAGATACACCCGTATGTATCCTATGCCATTGAAAAGATGCAACGGTTAACAGATATAACAGGCGTCAGAATCAGAATCGAATCCGAAATTCCCGTCGGTTCCGGACTCGGATCCTCTGCAGCCGTTACTGTTGCCAGTATCCAGGCACTGAACCATCTATATGAATGTGGCCTTTCCCTTGAAGATATTGCAAGAACAGGGCATGAAATCGAAAAAATGGTACAGGGTAATGCAAGCCCCACAGACACATATGTAAGCACCATGGGCGGTGTTGTTATGATACCACAAAGAAAACAACTTCCACTTCTGAAGTGTCCCATTGTGATAGGCAACACGAACCAATTCTCCTCTACAAAGGAGCTTGTTGGAAATGTTGCAAACCTTCGCAGCGAATTCCCTACCATCATAGAATCAATCCTTTTCAATATAGGACAGATGTCCATGATTGCTGAAAAATTCGTTCATGAGGGAGACTACATGACAATTGGAAAACTCATGAATGTGAATCAGGGACTTCTTGATGCCATTGGTGTTGGAAGTGCTGAGCTTTCGTCCCTTGTTTATGCCGCCCGCAACAGTGGTGCCATATGTGCCAAAATCACCGGAGCTGGTGGTGGCGGATGTATAATATCGCTCGCAGATGATAACACCGCCATGACTATTGCAAAAGCCATTGAAGATGCAGGTGGAGAAGCCATTATTACTAAAAATACGGAAGAAGGCGTACGACTGGAGCCATTGAATGGATAAAAATAATATCACCATCCTGAAGATCGGAGGTAGTGTCATCACCGATAAAAGTGCTGATGACGGTGCTGCGAGACAGGATGAAATTAAACGTATTGCCAGCGAGATTGCAGGTTTTGAAGGTAAACTTATTATCGTGCACGGAGCCGGATCATTTGGACATCCGCAGGTTAAACGTTTCGGACTTACAGGAAAATTCGACCACATCGGCTCAATAGTGACCCATATGTCCGTACGGGAACTTAACACCATGGTTGTTGAAGCCCTTAACTCCGCAGGAGTTAATGCATTGCCAGTCCATCCAATGGCATGTGCAGTGTCTGAAAACAGCCGAATTAAGAGTATGTTCCTGGAGCAAATAGAAGAAATGCTTACTAATGACTTTGTACCAGTTTTGCATGGAGACATGGTAATGGACACTGAACTTGGGACTTCTGTCCTTTCAGGCGATCAGATAGTTCCATATCTAGCAATACAGATGAAAGCAGCAAGAATTGGAATAGGAAGTGCTGAAGAAGGAGTGCTTGACAGTAACAGTGAAGTAATACCCAATATCAGCAACAATAACTTCAATAAAATTAAGGAGTGTCTTGGCGGTTCTGCCAATACTGATGTAACAGGCGGTATGCTGGGAAAAGTACTTGAGCTTTTAAATCTTAGTGAGCAGTCAAACAGTACTTCTTATATATTCAATGCAGGTAATGCAGGAAACGTATCTGATTTCCTGAGTGGAAAAAATATAGGCACCGCAATCTCAGGTGTTAAAACAACATAAATCTAAGTGTCTACAAGGTATTATTATGAGTACTTCCAGGAGAAAAATAGAACATCTAGAGCTATGCGCTGCAAGCCCGGTAGAATCAAGGAAAGTAGGACCAGGATTTAAAGATGTAATGCTGGTACACAGAGCCCTGCCGGAGATGAACATGGATGACATTGACTTGTCTCTGCGTTTTCTGGAAAAGGATATGAAGGCACCTTTTATGATAGCATCCATAACTGGCGGACATCCCGACACAACGTCAGTGAATGCAGCACTAGCAGAGGCTGCAGAAGAACTTGGGATCGGAATTGGAGTTGGAAGCCAGCGAGCCGCCATTGAAGATCCTTCACAGGAGGAATCATTCCGCGTTGTGAGGGATAAAGCACCGGAAGCTTTTGTTTACGGTAACATTGGTGCGGCGCAGATACAAGAATATGGTGTTGAAGGCGTGGAAAGGATCATCGAAATGATCGATGCCGATGCCATTGCAGTTCACCTGAACTTCCTTCAGGAAGCAATACAGCCGGAAGGTGACAGGGATGCTTCAGGAGCCCTGGAAGTTATTAAGGAAATATGCTCACTGGCAGTACCTGTAATTATCAAAGAAACCGGAGCAGGAATATCACATGAAGATGCATTCCTTCTTAAAGAAGCCGGAGTATCCGCAATAGACGTAGGTGGTGTCGGAGGTACAAGCTGGTCAGGTGTGGAAGTATATCGTGCCAGGGAAAGAAAAGACCTGGAATCTGAATTACTGGGAGAATTATTCTGGGATTTCGGCATACCCACCGTGCCAAGCATAGTTGAATGTAGTGTATCTTTGCCAGTCATAGCAACTGGAGGTCTGCGGAGTGGACTTGATATTGCAAAGTCCATTGCTCTTGGAGCCTCGGTTGCAAGCGCTGCTTTACCTTTTGTAGAACCTGCAATGAAGGGGAAGGACGAAGTAGTGAACAGCATCCAGCACATGCTTAACGAATTAAAGGTGGCAATGTTCCTTTGCGGCTGCAAGAACATGAACGATTTACACCTGGCACCTGCTGTGATAAGTGGCTGGACGAGAGAATATCTTGAACTGCGTGGTTTTAATGTAAAAGATCTTGCTCTGCGTTCAAAGAATACTGATTTTCAGACAGTTTGACATTCATCAATCAAAGGGAATAATTAAATAAAATATTTTTAATAATATGTGAGTAATATATATGACTGAAATAGGAATAATTGCAGTTGGCGGCTATAATGAAATGGGCCGTAATATGACTGCTATCAGGATCAATGATGACATCATCATCGTTGATATGGGCCTCCGCCTGGACAGAGTCCAGATACACGAGGACGTAGAGACCGACAAGATGCACTCACTTGAGCTTATCGAAATGGGAGCCATCCCTGATGACACCATTATGAAAGAGGTAAACGGCAATGTGCGTGCAATTGTATGTACACACGGTCACCTTGACCACATCGGTGCAATTCCAAAACTTGCACACAGATATGCAGCTCCCATAATAGGAACTCCATACACAACAGCCCTTATTAAGCACCAGATCGAATCAGAGAGGAAATTCGGAGTTAAGAACAACATCGTATCCATGAACGCAGGAGAAACCATGGATATCACAAAGGACATATCCATTGAGTTTGTCAACACCCAGCACAGCATAATAGATACTATATTCCTTGTAATCCACACCATAAGCGGTGCTCTTGTTTACGCATGTGACTTCAAACTTGACAGGACACCTACACTTGGAGAGGCACCTGACTTTGAAAGGCTTAAAGAACTTGGCGAAGAAGGAGTCATTGCACTGATTACAGAAAGTACAAATGCAGGACGCAATGGAAAAGCTCCGTCTGAAATGATAGCTCATTCAATGCTCAGGGACGTACTGATTGAAACCGAAGAATCAGATGTAGGTATGATCGTCACCACCTTTGCATCACATGTAGCCCGTGTGAATTCAATTGTGAAATTTGCACAGGAAATGGGGAGAATTCCAGTTCTCATGGGAAGGTCCATGGAGAGGTACATCGCAACTGCCCACAAGATGGGATACATTGAACTGCCTAAAAACGTGGAAATTTATGGAAACCGCAGGGAAATAGACAAAGCATTTGGCAGGATAATGGAAGCCGGTAAAAACAAGTACCTACCAGTTGTTACAGGACACCAGGGGGAACCCGGCGCGGTGCTTGGAAGAATTGCAAACGGAGAAACACCATTCAAGATTGACAGTGGTGACAGGATAATATTCTCAGCTAACATCATTCCAAACCCCATGACACAGGCAAACCGCTATGCACTTGAAACAAAATTGAAGATGCGTGGAGCCAGGATATATGACAATGTCCATGTATCCGGACATGCATACCGTGAAGACCACTGGGAACTGCTCAGGATGCTTAAACCAGAACATGTCATTCCTGCACATGGAACCATACAAATGCACAGTGAATATATTCAGATGGCAGAAGATGCAGGCTATGTACTCGGAGATACACTCCATCTGTTGAGAAACGGTGAAGAACTCTATATCGAAGAAGAGTAATTAGCTTGGATAGGGGATGCATATGGATTTGATTGAAGAGATTAAAAACCGTTCAGTGCATGTCGATAAGGGTATAAAGGAATATCTCCCCATCGACAAACCGTATGAACTTTACAAAGCAGCCAGATATCTTCCTGACGCAGGTGGTAAAAGACTTCGTCCAGCAATAGTGATCCTTGCAGCAGAAGCTGTTGGCTCTGATCTTGAAACCGCTCTTCCGGCTGCCGTGGCTGTGGAACTAGTCCACAATTTTACACTGGTACATGATGATATCATGGACAGGGATGATATACGCCGCGGAATGCCTGCCGTCCATGTCAAATGGGGAGAAGCAGGAGCCATTCTTGCTGGTGATACGCTTTACTCAAAAGCTTTTGAGATACTCACACACGCACCAGGAGAACCAAAACGAAACCTGAAATGCATAGATATACTTTCCAAGACATGCAGGGATATCTGTGAAGGCCAGTGGATGGATGTGGAATTTGAAGATCGTACAGATGTTACAAAGGAAGAATACCTCGAAATGATCGAGAAGAAAACCGGAGTACTCTACGCAGCTTCAATGCAAATTGGTGCTATTCTTGGTGGTGCCCCCGAAGAAGTGTCTGATGCTTTCTACGAGTGTGGAAGGTTGATAGGTATTGCATTCCAGATCTACGATGATGTCATTGACATGACAACTCCCGAAGAAATACTCGGAAAAGTAAGAGGCAGTGACCTTATGGAGGGCAAGAAGACCCTTATAGCCATACACGCCCTGAACAATGGCGTTAAGCTTAAGATTTTCGGAAAGGGAGAAGCTACAACTGAAGAGATCAATGAAGCAGTTAGCCAGCTCAAAGAAGCAGGATCTATAGATTATGTGAGAGATCTTGCATTGTCGTATGTGGCAAAAGGTAAAGAGCTTCTTGATGTTGTTGAAGATTCAGAGGCAAAGACAATACTTCTGGCAATAGCAGATTATATGATTACAAGATCATATTGATCTGTTTTTTCTTTCTCTTTTTATTTTTTGTTTTAATTCTTTTATGAAGAGCTACGCTTTTGAGACTGGCTGATGTCATCCTGATAAACAGACAAAAGCATCGCCTGACAACTGTTGTATTCAAGTATCAGCTAATTGAAATAAAAAAGAAAAAGTATTGAAAAATCAGGAGTTATCCTGTTTTTCAATTACAGCCTGTGCTGCTGCAAGTCTTGCTATTGGTACACGGAAAGGTGAGCAACTTACATAGTTCAGTCCTATGTTATATCCAAACTTCACAGAACTTGGTTCTCCACCATGTTCACCACATATACCTATTTTAAGGTCTGGTCTTGTAGAACGTCCTTTCTCAATACCTATCCTGACAAGTTCACCAACACCTTCCTGATCAAGGATTGCAAATGGATCGCTTGAAAGTATTGAGTTCTCAACATAGAATGGAAGGAATTTGCCTGCATCATCCCTGCTGAAGCCAAAAGTAGTCTGTGTAAGATCATTGGTTCCGAATGAGAAGAACTCAGCTTCTTCTGCTATCTGGTCTGCTGTCAGAGCAGCTCTTGGAAGCTCTATCATAGTACCTACAAGATAATCCAGTTTAACACCTTTTTTGGCCATTACAGATTCTGCAACTTCCACAAGATCCTTCTTAACAGAACGGAGTTCATTAACGTGAGATATCAAAGGAATCATTATTTCAGGAACAATGTCCATTCCACCTGATTTAAGCTCACATGCCGCTTCAATGATAGCCTGAACCTGCATCTTATAAATTTCAGGATATGTGATACCTAGACGGCAACCACGGTGACCGAGCATCGGGTTTGTCTCTACCATGGAGTCAACACGTTCCATCAGCCTTTTGATATCATCCATGTTTTTGGAACTGCCACCTTCTGCCTCAAGTGCCCTCAGCTTGTCAGCAAGTTCTTCGTGTTTTGGAAGAAACTCGTGTAAAGGAGGATCAAGTAAACGAATCGTAACAGGAAGTCCTTCCATGACTTTAAAGAGACCTATAAAATCCTCTTTCTGCATTGGAAGAAGCTTTTTAAGAGCTGCTTGCCTTACATCAGTGTCTTCTGCAAGGATCATTTCTCTTACTGCAGGAATACGGTCCTCTCCAAAGAACATGTGTTCTGTTCTGCAAAGACCGATGCCTTCTGCACCGAATTCCCTGGCAACCTGAGCATCGTGTGGTGTGTCTGCATTTGTCCTGACACCCATTTCCCTTATTTCATCTGCCCATGAGAGGAGGATATCAAGTTCACCGCTTACACTAGGAATGATCAGGTCAACTTTGCCGATTATGAGATTTCCTGTGCTACCATCGATGGTTACATAGTCTCCCTCTTTTACTGTAATATCAGATACAGAAAAGGTACAAGCACCTGAATCAATACTGACTGAACCACAACCAGCAACACATGGTTTTCCCATCCCTCTTGCAACTACTGCTGCGTGAGAGGTCATACCACCTCTTACAGTAAGTATTCCCTCTGCGGCATCCATTCCACCGATATCTTCTGGAGAAGTTTCGGTACGGACAAGAATAACCTTTTCATCAATCTTTGCCATCTTTTCGGCATGCTCTGCGGTGAAAACAACTTTACCAACAGCAGCCCCGGGAGAAGCAGGTAAACCAGTAGCAATGACTTCATATTCAGCTTCAGAATCAAGGGTTGGATGTAAAAGACGATCAATCTGTTCGGGAGTTACCCTTGTAATAGCTGTTCTTTTATCAATGAGACCTTCATTGACCATGTCAACAGCAATTTTCAGAGCAGCTGCAGCAGTGCGTTTACCAGTCCTGGTTTGTAGCATATATAATTTTCCATCCTCGATGGTAAATTCGATATCCTGCATATCCGCGAAGTGGTTTTCCAGTTTCTTGTAGATCTCTTCAAGCATAGCATAGGATTCAGGCATAGTATCCCTAAGAGTCGATATCGGTTGAGGTGTTCTTATACCTGCGACCACATCTTCTCCCTGTGCATTAATAAGATACTCGCCAAAAAAGTGCTTGTCTCCGGTTGCTGGATCCCTTGTAAATGCAACTCCGGTACCTGATGTTTCACCCATGTTACCGTAAACCATTGACTGAACGTTAACGGCTGTGCCCCATTCACCAGGGATACCGTTAAGACGTCTGTAAGTAATGGCACGCTGGTTGTTCCATGAGTTAAAAACAGCATCTATTGCCATCTGAAGTTGCTTGCGCGGGTCCTGAGGGAAATTAGTGCCTATACTTTTTTTGATGATATTTTTAAATTCCTCGACTATTTCCTTAAGTGCATCCACATTAAGATCAGTATCAAGAGTTACACCCAGTTCCTTTTTCTTAGCACTCAGTGAGGATTCGAACTTATGATGTTCAATATCCAGTACTACATCACCGAACATAGTCAGGAACCTGCGGTAACTATCGTACGCGAACCTTTCATTGCCAGTCTTCTTTGCAAGACCTGCAACGGCATCATCATTTAAACCCAGATTCAAGACTGTGTCCATCATACCAGGCATTGATACCCTTGCACCAGATCTGACAGAAAGGAGCAAAGGATTCTCATTATCTCCAAACTTTTTACCAGTTACCTTTTCGAGTTTTACTATTGTGTTGTTTATCTGGTCAATAACCTCTGTTGGATAAGCCCCATTTTCAAGATAAAGTAAACAAACTTCCGTTGTTATAGTAAATCCTGGCGGAACGGGGATTCCCAGGTTGGCCATCTCTGCAAGGTTGGCGCCTTTACCACCAAGCAGATTTTTCATGCTATTTTTGCCTTCAGTTTCTTCGTTCCCGAAAAAATATACGAATTTATTATCTGCCACTGAATTTCCTCCATGCATAAGAATTATGATGGACAATTGATATTATTTAAGTCGTGCCTCAATTGTTCTTTTATAACTTTAAGGTTGTGGTCTGTTAATAGATGACATGGTCTGAAAAAGTGTAGATATGTTTTTGTACTGTAAAAAACTAATATTAAAATGCTTACGAAAGTTTTATATACGATTGGTACTACTTATAGTACAAAACCTTTATTTAAAGAACGAAGACATATGAAAAGATTAGGCCAAATTCTGCATATTTCGAGGCAAAATGAGCTTGTTATCAGAGGTGACCGGAAGACTTTTACCGGCTCTATGAAAGAGTTACCGAGAATTAACTCTTTTGCTCTGGACAAATCCATAAGGCCTATTGGAAAGATTTCCGGCATATTTGGTCCTGTGGACCACCCCTATTTTACTCTGAAACCTGATAAAAGAGTTGTAGCTTCCGGATTGGAAAAACTTGTTAACGAGCGGGTTTACGTTCAATGACAGATTGAAGTTAATAATTGGATTTACGCTGTGAGCTGTGGATGACTAAGAACAAACTTGTCAAATATATTTCAAATAAATATTATAAAAGGTGATTTGAATGGTTGAAGTAGAGAGGGTACGATATTCCGATTCTTCCGAGAGGGAGAAGATACGTGCAATGATCAAAGCGCGTAAAGAGAAAGATAAGAGCGCAGAGGTAGAAAAAGCTAAAGTGCAGTGTCCTGAATGTGGCAGCCGTAACCTGGTACAGGACTACGAGAGAGCTGAACTCGTATGTTCTGACTGTGGACTTGTTGTTGATGCAGAGTTCGTTGACGAAGGACCTGAATGGCGTGCTTTCGATCATGACCAGAGGATGAAGCGTTCCCGTGTGGGCGCACCAATGACGTACACGATACACGACAAAGGTCTGTCTACCATGATAGACTGGAGAAACCGTGACTCTTACGGTAAGTCCATTTCATCAAAGAACAGAGCTCAGTTGTACAGGTTGAGAAAATGGCAGCGTAGGATACGTGTAAGCAATGCTACGGAAAGGAACCTTGCTTTCGCATTGTCAGAACTGGACCGTATGGCATCAGCTCTTGGTCTTCCAAGGACTGTTCGTGAAACTGCTGCTGTGGTATACAGGAAAGCAGTCGATAAGAACCTCATTCGCGGAAGGAGCATTGAAGGTGTTGCAGCAGCAGCATTGTATGCAGCATGCCGCCAGTGCAGTGTCCCAAGGACACTTGACGAGATTGGAGAAGTATCAAGGGTAAGCAGGAAAGAGATCGGTAGAACATACCGTTTCATCTCAAGGGAACTGTCCCTCAAACTCATGCCAACCTCACCAATAGATTATGTCCCAAGATTCTGTTCAGGACTTAACCTTAAAGGAGAAGTACAGTCCAGAGGTGTCGAGATTCTCAGGCAGGCCTCCGAGAAGGAGCTTACCAGTGGCCGTGGACCAACAGGTGTTGCAGCAGCAGCAATTTACATTGCATCCATTCTTTGTGGAGAGCGCCGTACACAGCGTGAGGTAGCAGATGTTGCAGGTGTGACAGAGGTCACCATCCGTAACAGGTACAAAGAGCTTGCAGAAGAGCTTGACATTGAAATCATTCTCTAAGAGAGCTTAAAAATAATAGATCTAAAACAATGAAACAAAGGAAGACTGCACCACTTCTTCCTTTGTTCCACATACTTTTTTCCAAATCTTTTTTAACATTTGACCGGATTAACCAGTGTGAACTATGTTAGAACTTCTGGAGATGCTGACAATCGGATTTGCCGTGGGCATGACGGGTGCACTAGTACCCGGACCAATGCTCTTTGCTACGATAGACACTTCTCTGAAAAAGGGATGGCGAGCAGGACCTGAAATATTCATCGGTCATGCGATTCTGGAGCTTTTGGTTTGTATACTGATAATATTTGGCATTACAGCGGTTAGCGACAATACAGTTCTGGTAATCTCCATACTTGGAGGAGCGACGCTTGTTGTATTTGGCATCCTTACCATGAGAAATGCAAAAGGTGCGGCAAGTTCAATGCATGAGCATGGAACTACAAACTCAAATCCTGTGCTTGCCGGAATAATCACATCCGCCTCAAACCCATATTTCTGGCTGTGGTGGCTTGCTGCCGGAAGTGCACTGGTATTGCGCGGACTTGAGATCAGTATACTTGCAGCAGCGATGTTTGTGATAGGACACTGGTTTGCAGACCTTGGTTATTTTACGGTTGTGTCCACATCATTCAGCAAAGGAAAGAGACTCATGTCCCCAAAAGTTTATGAAAGGGTACTGATGTCTTGTGGTCTGTTCCTTGTCCTGTTCGGATCATGGTTTATCATAGGTACGTGAACATGAGAAAAAGTTGCATCAAGGTTTTAAAGAGAGAGGGCGAACCCATACGCAAGGCACTGCTGGAAATGGACCTTCTGGATAATTCTGCACGCATTATTTCAGAAGATGATCATTTATACCTACCTCTTACAGAAGAACTACAGGAAAGCCAATTAATGAACCTGCCCGGAGAGTTTGAACTTACCGAGAACGAGTTTAAAGAGCAGAAAGGACAACTTAAACTTGAAGATCTCCTTGATGACATACCGCATTTTGAAGTAGTCGGAGATATAGCACTTGTCGAAGATGATGTACCTGAGCCTTTAAAGGTGGCCGATGCTATTATGAAAGTGAAAAAGAACGTTAAGACAGTGCTTGCCGCAATGAGTCCTGTAGAGGGAGAGTTCAGAACCCGCAGGTTCAGGACAATTGCAGGAGAAACCAGGACCTCAACCACTCACAAGGAATACGGTTGCAGATACTACATCGATCTTGAGAGGGCATATTTCACCCCCCGCCTTGCAACTGAACGCTCACGCATCCTCACGCAGATACAGGATGGACAAACCGTTGTTGATATGTTTGCAGGTGTTGGCCCCTACAGTATAATGATAGCAAAGAAAAGCCCCAACATCCGGGTTATCGCCATAGACAAGAACCCCAATGCAGTCGAATTCCTGCGCCATAATGTAAAGCTCAATTCTGCCACCAACGTGGAAGCAATAGAAGGCGATGCGAACATTGAAGCTCAAAAGTTCGCCTCAGTGGCCGACCATGTGATAATGAACCTGCCACACAACGCCAACGAGTTCCTTGATGCTGCCGTCAAGCTGTGCGCTCCTAATGCAATAATCCACTATTATGACATAACCCATGAGGACGACCTTTTTGAGAGTTCACTGAAACTCATCGAAGAGGCTGCAGAAAGAGCAGGAAGAACAACAGAACTAATAGAAGCACGAATCGTCCGTTCTTACGCTCCCCATCAGTTTAACGTCTGCATAGAAGTGAAAGTAATATAGCTAGATAATAAGCGAAATTGTTAAATCATTACATAGAATTATAGTGTCGTTCACAATTGCCTCTGTGGCTTAGGGGTATAGCGGCTGATTCGTAATCAGCAGGTCGGGGGTTCAAATCCCCCCGGGGGCTTTCTTTTTTAATTATAAAACCGGCATGTTGAATATTATCAAAAGCATAATTGTTGAAAGCTTCCTTTATTAGATATAAGGTCAAATATTAATCACTTCTTAAATTATATGATTTATCAATATCTTTCTTTTTTGTTCTTCTCAATTGATGGCAGCCAATTAGAACTTCAGCATAAACACCTTAATCGAGTATTTAAAGAAACTGAAATTCAACAATCAACATTTTAATATATAAATTATTTTTATAATAACCCCTTCATTTCAACTGGAACAACAATTGAATTAAAAGTCACATACTCTAAATTTTGGTGCACACACCCTTACAATGTGTCTAAAAGAAAAAGTCCGTATTTACCTGAATTGAAAGCCTTAACCCAATAAAAAGAAGACTTGCAGCTATCAGTAGGTCCATAAAGCATCAATTTAGCCAGCCACATGGAAGATATTTAAATGGCTTAAAGGTCCATCACAACACATATATACATATATTAAGATATATCTTGTTGAAAAGTCCCTGCGACAATCGCATTAAATAAACACGAAAATCATACAGAAAAAAGTAGAATCCTTTTTATAAATTGAAAAGTTTAAGTAAAGTGATACCTGTATGCAATCTGCATTGTTTACAACAATTTGATCTTGCAAAAACGAAGGAGTCAAAAATTTGAGATTATATTTCATCCTAATTTCATGATCGGGAGATAAAAAATGAAAGGCATTATTTTAGCAGGTGGTAGTGGAACAAGACTGTATCCCGTCACACTTCCAATATGTAAGCAGCTTCTGCCAATATATGATAAACCAATGGTCTATTATCCATTGTCAGTACTGATGTTGGCAGGTATCAGGGATATACTAATAATTTCCACACCAAATGATTTACCATCCTTTGAGAAACTTTTTGGTGATGGTTCTAAATGGGGACTCAATATATCATACAAAGTACAACCATCTCCAGACGGACTTGCCCAGGCATTTATTCTGGGTGAGGAATTTATTGGTGATGATACCGTTTGTTTAGTACTTGGTGACAATATATTCTATGGCCCCGGATTTTCACCCATTTTGAAACAGGCAGCGGAAACACAAGACGGAGCAGTTGTTTTTGGCTATCAAGTCAAAGATCCTGAAAGGTTCGGTGTCGTGCAATTTGAGAAGAATAGCAGAAAAGCTATTTCAATAGAGGAAAAACCCACTAACCCCAAATCATATTTTGCCGTTACTGGACTGTATTTCTATGATAATGATGTTATAGAGATTGCAAAAAGTATCAAACCATCGAACAGAGGCGAACTGGAGATTACTTCTGTGAATGAAGAATATCTCAAAAGAGGGAAGCTAAGAGTTGAGGTTCTTGGACGTGGATTTGCCTGGCTTGACACAGGTACACATGACAGCCTGATCACTGCCAGCCAGTTTGTTCAAACTATAGAACACAGACAGGGATACAAGATCGCCTGCATTGAAGAGATAGCTTACAATAATGGATGGATTGACTCTGAGCAGATAATGAAAATAGCAAAACTGCTCAACAAAAATGATTATGGAACATATCTGGAAGGTTTGTTACGTGGATTCTAATATATTGGTTACAGGCTGTGCAGGGTTTATAGGGAGCAACTTTGTACCGTATTTTCTGGAAAAATATCCAGAATACAACCTTATAAACCTTGATCTATTGACATATGCCGCTGATCGGGGAAACCTGGAAGAGGTAAAGGATAATCCACGCTATAAATTCATCAAGGGAGATATATGCAACCGGGATTTGGTGGACTTCATATTCACAGAATATGACATTAAAGGTGTTATCCACTTTGCAGCAGAATCACATGTGGATAATTCGATAAAATACCCGGATGTGTTCATCAAAACTAATATCAACGGCACACATACCCTTATTGACGTAGCTTATAAGCACTGGATGGAAAAGCCATTTGTTTATAAGGAACACCTATTATCGGTCCTTCCCCGTTTTCACCATATATCAACTGATGAAGTATATGGGACATTGGGCGAAACAGGACTCTTTACCGAAGAGACACCATATGCCCCAAACTCACCTTACAGTGCCAGCAAGGCAAGCAGCGATATGATAGTGAGGAGTTATCATCACACCTACGGAATGAACACTGTCATAACTAATTGTTCCAACAATTATGGCCCTAAACAACATGATGAAAAACTCATCCCCACCATTATACGCAATGCTCTTCAGGGAAAAACTATTCCTATTTACGGTGATGGTAAGAATATCCGGGACTGGCTATATGTACTGGACCATTGTAAAGCAATTGATATTGTATACCACAAAGGTAACACAGGAGAGACATATAATATCGGTGGAAAGAACGAAAGGGAAAATAACTACATAGTTAGCAGAATATGCCAGATACTGGATGAAATTGAACCTAAATCTGAAGGCAGCTATAAAGACCAGATCACCTATGTAACAGATAGAGCTGGCCATGACCGAAGATATGCAATCGATGCAAGTAAGATCGAAAACGAACTTGGGTGGAGAGCAGACGAGAATTTTGAAAGTGGTATTATAAAAACCTTGAGCTGGTATATCAAAAAATATGAGACTCCGGTTAAAAGTCAATAAATACCCATATATTACAATTTAATGCTAATGGCAGCCCAGCATTCTGCTATTTATGGCATGTGCAATTGATGTTTGATCCATTGTTGCAGATTTAAAAAAGTCTGCATATAGGGTGAAAACATCAAATTTGAATTTTGGTTTAAAGCCCTCTTTTTTTTATAATAAGACCTGATTTTCTTCCTCCAAATTCATGTGGAAATTATGTGGTGAGGAAAAATGCTTAGCAAATTAGAATGCAGGAAATCATGAGACAAGTTGATAATTTCTATCAATAATTCCAACAAAATAATTATACTAATGCATCATTTATTCATGCACTTGATTCAGAGGAGCAGCAAGCATGAACAAATACCTTACATTGACTTTGATACTTTTAATAATAGCAGCCACTGCATTTTCTATGGGATGCGCGGAAAGCAATAATGAAGAAACATCTGAAGATATCATTGATGCAGATGAAGAAACCGTTTTAGGAGAGAATAGTGTCCAAGGGGAGATAATCTTTGACGAACCTGTACAATCATTTTCAAATACTGCCATTTACTTGAAGCTAGAGGATGTAAGTCTTCAGGATATCGAATCCAGCATAATAACAGAAGATTCCATTGAAGGTACATCCCTGGATGCAAATAATATCCAGCCAATTCAATACATAATCTATTATCCGAAACTAGATGACAGACTGACATACTCACTTTCAGTACATGTAGATGTAGACGGCAATGGCAGACTTTCAAATGGAGATTACTATAGTACCTGGAACAATCCTGTACCTACAGAATCCGGTGCACATGAGCTTGATATTCATGTGGAAATGATCTGACAGGTGTAAATGAAAAAGGAAACTGAATATAAAATCGTTAACGTTGGATTTAGAGATTGCTCCACCGTTATCGATCTATCCTACACTTCAACTTTCAGAGCTTTTCTTAAAATTTCAGAATAATATATAGGAAATTCAATCTATTTTATCAAACTTTGAAGCAGGTGCTCCGCAGATAGGACAGTTACCTTCAGGTTTACCTTCATGAGTATGCCCGCAAACACTACATACGTAGTAGTCGACCTCTTCATTTTTACCAATTTCAGCCAATGCCTTTTCATAGAGGCCTGCGTGGATTACTTCTACTTTATTTGCAACTTCAAAACTCCAGAGAGCCCTGTTGTCCCCTTCTGCCTTTGCTTCTTCAATAAATTTAGGATACATCTCCTCAAATTCATATGTTTCCCCATTGATGGCCTCTTTCAGATTTTCCATTGTGGATCCGATGCCGCCCATGCGCTGAAGATGATTGAGAGCATGAACTGTTTCAGCAGCAGCAGCAGCCCTGAATAGTTTCGCGATTTGTGAGTAGCCTTCTTCATCTGCCTTCTTTGCAAATGCAAGGTATGTTCTGTTTGCCATTGATTCGCCGGTAAAAGCTGCTTTAAGATTATCTTTTGAAGTCATGTATATCTCCTTGAAGTGTTACTTCATGCACATTTACGAGTTCATGGATATATCACTTTAACGCCCATCCATCTGAGAAAAGTAGAGATTATACGGAAATTACTGCCGTATACATCGCTTCAATTACTTTTTCTGCCTGATTTGCATAGTTCACACTGTTATGTAGGAAAAGTTATTATAAGCCTATATGTACCCCTTGCAGGAATGAGCCAGAATAAATTCAAAAGTACTCAGGAATATAAATAATATTATAAGTTAACTTTTATTGCACCTATTTAAAAAAATATATTATAGATGATATTAAATAAAGTAATTAATCTATTTAATATTGATGTTATTGTCAATGAGGTTATTTAGTAGCTATTAAAAATGATCACTATTTTACTACAACCAAAAAGCAGGCATCGATATAAACCTATTAAACTAATATATGGTATGCCTGCAAATATTGCATATATGCCAGAGGTTTTTTGAAACCGTTATGATGTGGCTGCTTGCTGAAGAGCAATCACACTTATGAACCCATATGCATCTTTTCATGATTTATCAAATTTCTACAAAACTTTTATCAATTAGAATAGTACAAATAAGATTCACCTATTTGAATTAAATTTTAGATAACAGACATTAATGATTTCTTTGAAAATCCAAGTCAATTGAAGAATAAAATCAAGCAGATAAGAGATATGAGTTTGAATCAAAAAGCATCAGAGCAACAAATATATTGGCAGCACTTGGAATTTCCATTTTGATAATTGTTCCCATTGCAACTTATATAGGACAGCTACTGTTAGGAAGCATTTCTGTTGTTCTTCTTTTGTGGCTAGTGGCAATAATAGATTGTCTTCAGTGAAGTGAAAATAAGTTCCTGTTTAATGGGAATAATGAAAAACTAATATGGATAGTAGTTTTGGTCCTTCTGAATATTGTAGGTGCAATACTGTATTTCGGCTTTGTTCTGATAAAAGATAACGGAGAGAATATAGGAATATCTGAAAACTGAACTGATATCATCACATAAATAGAAGGAAAGGAGAATATAAACCCCTTAAATACCTTATTTTACAACGTTTTCAAATACTCAACCACAGCATCCATATCCTCATCTGCCATATGCCATCTGGGCATAGCAAGGTCCAACTCTTTCCCCGAAGGCTCGACACCATCTCTTATTGCTTTCTTGATACTCTCAGCAGTGAACACTTCATGTTCCTCGCCATCCCCCATTTCATGATCTTCGGAAGTAAGAGAATCATAAGTAATGTCAGCAGGTATTGCGTATGCCATCATAATAGGAACCCCACCCTTTCCATCTACACCATGGCAATTGACGCAGCTTCCACCGTGGACATAAAGCCAATTAGGACCGTATGAAAAGGCAATCATTTGCCCACTTTCATTGTATCCGGTATAGTAGATGATTTCACCATTGGAATTGAACTCTGTTTTCAGGTCTATGCCATAAGGATAGATGTAACCTGAATCCATCATGCCATCCTCATTATAATAACCAGAACCCATCATGCCGCCCTCACCATAGTATCCCTGTCCCATCATACCACCAGGCTGATTGTAAGCAGGCATATCTGTGTAATCAGATTGCGGATTATTTAACATACTAACAACAATCACCAAAAGAAACACTATTACAAGTCCAAGTAATCCAAAAAAGTATCTTTCAAATTTATCCATTTCTAAAGCCCCCATATAACAGTGAGATAGGAAGCAATATAATGTTATGGGAACATTTGAAAAGATTATATATCAAAATGTATTGTTGCTAAATCGCTAATATCCCTTTTCTATACTACTCAAGCAGAATAAGCAGACCAATATTCGAAGTGTCTGCTTTGAAAAACAGCCTGCACTGGTGAGACAATTCCTATGTATGATTTTCTTATCCTTATCAGACTATAAAAATTATTCTTTGGAGCGAACTTCTAAAATTGTTATATCAAAGATATAGTAGAAGAAATTCCATTGTGATAATATATCCTTAATTATAGACAATTAATATTTAAATAATGATTATATGCATTTAGCACATATATTAGTATGGAGTAGGAAAAATGAACAACAAAGCAATAATCAGCGCGAAAAAAGTAGGATTCATGGTCTTTCTATATATGCTCATGATCGTCGCAGTAGTTGCTATAGCCGGACTTGTAAGTATATGATAATAATACTTGCATTATAAGTAAACATAATTTTAGCCTTCATTGAATATCAATACCTGAGTATTTAGTATTAGCTTTGGCTCTAAATCCCGGGATTATATACTTTTTGTGTTTTAAACTGTTTTTAATAATAAATTAAAAATATAATATATAAACACAACCATTGACATCTGTCCAAATAATAAAGAGAAGTATCTATATATAGAATTAGAGAGAGATGTATTAATGTAAAACGGGTTTACCACCGGAAGACGTCCGGTATTGAATAATAAAGTGAGGTTAAAAATATGGCCGCATCGCCAATTATGGATAGTATATACACTATGTTAGACCAGACAATAGCTTTTCTTCCTACATTGGTAGGGGTACTACTATTATTGATAGTAGGAACAATTGTAGGAAAGGCATTGGGAAAGATTGGATCAAAGATTCTCGATAAGATAGGACTCGATGATCTTATAGACAAGACGACCATTGGAGATATGATAGCAAGAACACAGGTAACAACTGTGGAATTCTTTGATGCCGCAATCAGGTGGTTTGTCTACTTGATCTTTGCAGTTATAATTATCGATCTGCTCAACATCCAGATAGTTGCAGATTTTATCACAACAATAATACTCTATATACCACTGATACTCTCTGCGATAGTAATACTTTTAATAGGGCTATTGATAGTTGATTTCCTTTCAGACCTTATAAAGAACGTACTTGTGGCCTCTGGACTGGATGACCGTGTGGCAAGTACAAGCCTTGGAAGTGCAATGACTTCAAGCAATACGACAACTTCAGGGATCATTGCAGGAATTGTAAGAGCATTTGGTTACCTGATATTTGTCACTGCAGCACTTAATGTCCTTAAGCTATACATGATAGCAGGAGTAGTACAATCAATACTTAACTATCTGCCAAACCTCTTTGCAGGTGTCATAATACTGCTGATAGGTCTGCTTGCAATTGATCTTTTTGCAGACTATATGGGAAGTATGCTTGAGAACATGAAGGTTGAAGGAAGCAACATATGGATACCAGCTCTTCGCGGATTCCTTGCATTCATTGTAATTATGCTTGCACTTGACGCAATGCTAATAGACACAAGCATATTCTACATCTTTGTAGGTCCGCTTGCATGGGGATTCGCAGTTGTTGTAGCTTTCAAGTGGGGAATCAAGGACGCTCTTGTTGAGTATGCAAAAGCCAGGAAGTAAGTAAACTTTAATTGAAAAGACACAATATCATTGCTGGCCTTAATGCCAGCAACTTTTTTTGCCGTTGATCATTCCCTGAACAAAAATCTTTTATTGCTCTGGCTCATCCTGAACCTACAATCCTTAGTAACGATGAGTATCATGTTATCCAAAAAAGTTGCAAATATTCCACCTTTTTACGTTATGGAAGTACTTGAAAGAGCACAACAGCTTGAAGAAAAGGGAAGGAGTATTATCCATCTGGAAATAGGTGAACCTGATTTCCCTACTGCCCCACACATATGCGATGCGGCAGCAACAGCCATGTGTGCAGGCAATACAAAATATACCCATAGTCAGGGACTTATAGAACTAAGGCAGGCCATCGCTAAGAAATACAAGGACAGATTCAATGTTGATATAACCCCTGAACAAATAATCGTAACATCCGGCACAAGCCCTGCTATGCTTTTGCTTTTCATTGCGCTCATTAACCCTGAAGATGAGATCATTATGTCAAACCCCCATTACGCCTGTTACCCAAACTTTGTAACTAGCACAGGTGGAGTACCCGACTACATCTACACCAACCAGGACAATGGTTTCATGTTACAACCAAAAGAAGTTGCTGCACATATCAACCCAAAAACAAAGGCAATACTCATTAATTCACCATCAAACCCCACCGGTCAGGTACTCTCTGATTCAATACTTAGGGGAATTGTAGAAGTTGCCGGAGAGATTCCCATAATATCTGACGAGATATATCAGGGACTTGTTTACGAAGGTGATGACCATACTATATTAGAGTACACCGAAAATGCCTTTGTGCTTAACGGCTTCTCAAAACTCTATGCCATGACAGGATGGAGGCTTGGATATCTGATTACACCAAAAGAGCATATCAGAACACTACAAAAGATCCAGCAGAACCTGTTCATCTCAACCAACGCCTTTGTCCAGTACGCAGGGATTGCCGCCCTTGAAGGACCACAGGAACATGTCAAGGAAATGGTTGAAACATACAACAAAAGGCGTCTTTACCTGATAAAAAGACTGAAAGAGATGGGATTTGAGATAAAAACCGAACCAAAGGGTGCATATTACGTGCTTGCCGACGCCCGTAAATTTGGAGAAGATTCACTTGAGATGAGCAGACAGATACTGGAAAATATCGGAGTTGCCATTACACCTGGTATTGATTTTGGAATCGGAGCAGAAGGGCACCTGCGTTTTTCATATGCAAACAGCCTTGATAATATCAAAGAAGGAATGAAAAGGTTGGAAAAGTATCTTAGTGAATAGAAGAAAAAGAGCATCATAGCTTCACTCGAAAGATTTAATCGTACTGCATACAGAAAAAGATAGGCATCTTTATATATGATATGTATCTGATTTTACTAACAAGAATAGGCAACCCAAAAAAAGGTAGTTTTTACATGACAACTGAGAGAACCGAAGATTATCTGAAAGTTATCGAGAAGGTAATTGAAAGAAAAGGCTATGCACAGGTCAAAGACGTATCAAGGGAACTTGAGCTCAGTTCACCTAGTGTTACCGGGATGTTCAAGAAACTCACCAAGATGGGATACATCAACTACGAGAAATATGGTGGCGTCACCCTCACCCCAGAAGGGGAGAAAATTGCAAAATGCACAATGGAAAAACATAGTGTCATCAGAGACTTTTTACTTATTCTTGGCCTTAGTGAGGAAATTGCAGACCATGATGCCTGCAAGATAGAACATGTACTTACCACTGAAACATTTGAAACTCTCACTAAATTCGTAGAATTCATGAATATGAGAGAAGAATGGCCTTACTGGCTTGACCATTTTAATCATTATTGTGAAACCGGCGAATACATCAACTGTACACCTGCCGCAAAGGATACCTGCCCGGTTCATGGGAAGAAAAATACACAGGTATAAAAGCTGGCAGGCCCAATTTAGATTTTGTGTAATCTCTTGTTGTTCTGAAAAAAGATATTTGCCAGTAATACAACACATGTAAATGAGAGTTTACATGATTTTTAGTTTTGTATACAAAAATAAATTAGGCAAGGCGAAATTACTAAATACAAAAAAAAAGGATTAGTGCTATCATCATAAAGGACAGGGAATGACTTGCTCGATATTCAGGAAACAACACTTGACACGCTTAAACCCGGAGAAAAGGCCAGGATTACAAAGGTACGGGTAAAAGGCGCTGCAAGAAGAAAACTCTTTGACATGGGAATGGTTGCAGGAGCAGACATAGAACTTGTAAGAAATGCACCGCTCGGAGACCCCATGGACTACAGGATAAAGGGTTATCACCTATCGATCAGAAAAGAAGAAGCGAGTCAGATATTTATCAACAGGCTTTAAGCCGACATATCTACCGGATCTATTAGATATGACGGCACACATATAACTATCATAACTATTCTCAGAGGATCGTCCCATGGAAAAAAGGGAGATAAAAATAGCACTTACAGGAAACCCTAATGTAGGTAAGACCACTCTTTTCAATGCACTTACCGGCTCCAGGCAACATGTTGGCAACTGGCCGGGTGTCACAGTCGAAAAGAAAAGTGGCAGGGTATCATATAAAGAATATGATATTGAAGTTATAGACCTGCCTGGCACATACAGCCTTACTGCATATTCCATGGACGAAATCGTTGCAAGGGATTTTATAATTGAGGAAAAACCGGATGTTGTTATTCAGGTCGTGGATGCATCCAACCTTGAAAGGAATCTCTACCTTACAACGCAACTCATGGAACTTGGCTCAGAGATACTAATTGTCCTTAACATGTGTGACATTGCTGAAGAAAGAGGAGATCGCATCTACATTGAAAAGATGCAGGAACTGCTTGCAACACCCATTATTAAGACAGTAGCAACCCAGAAAAAAGGTATTTGTGACCTTCTGGACAAAGTCATTGCGCAAAAAGAAGTTGAACAGCACCATGGTCATGAAATAGGATATGGAAGTGAGATAGAGGATAAGATACTTGAAATCGAGAAAGCATTAAGTGAAGATGAAAACCGCGATAAAAGGTATCCTCTGCGTTGGGTGAGCATACGCCTGCTTGAAGGCGATAGCAATGTAAAGAGAAAAATATCAGACAGCCCAGTATATGGCAGAGTCATGGAAATAATAGATTCCATCGACCAGGAAGAATATGAAGCTGAAATCGCTGACAAGCGTTATCTTGCAATTAATACGATATTTCCCCAGATGTGTACCAGAGCCAATGACACATTAACAAAATCCGATATGATAGACAGGGTACTCACTAATAAATACCTTGGAATTCCTATTTTCCTTGCACTGATGTGGGGGGCATTCGAACTTACGTTTGCATTTGCCACGCCTTTCATGAATATGATAGACATTGCGTCTACATGGTTTGCGGACTATGTATCTTCCAGCCTTCAACCTGAATGGCTTGCATCCCTTGTAGGACAGGGGATAATCGGCGGTGTCGGGGCAGTACTGGTATTCGTACCTAACATATTCATATTGTTCTTCCTGCTCTCGCTACTGGAAGGCAGTGGTTACCTTGCCAGAGCTGCGTTTATCATGGACAAGCTGATGTATAAAATAGGAATGCACGGCAAGTCCTTCATACCAATGCTAATGGGATTCGGTTGCAATGTCCCTGCAATTATGGCTGCAAGAAGCATAGAGGACGAAAAGGACAGGCTTATTACTATACTTATAGTACCGTTCGTTTCCTGCGGAGCCCGACTACCTATATATGTACTGTTCGCAGGCACATTCTTTGGAAGACAGGCAGGAACAGTCATATTTGCAATGTACGTACTGGGCATAGTTATTGCAATCATATCTGCAAAATTACTAAGGGGAACCATTGTCAAAGGAAAACCTGCACCATTCATAATGGAACTGCCCCCTTATCGTTTCCCGACATTAAAGACCAGTATTATACACATGTGGGACAACGGTTTCATGTACATAAAGAAAGCAGGCTCCATCATATTGGTCGGAGTTGTCGTTATATGGGTAATGGCATCATTCCCATGGGGCGTAGAATACGGAAGCGAGGAGAGTTACGTTGGTAGTCTTGGTCATGCGGTTGAGCCACTACTTAAACCTCTTGGGTTTGACTGGAAAATATCAGTTGCACTTATATTCGGACTGGTTGCTAAAGAAATAGTTGTGGCATCCATGGGAGTTCTTTATGGATCAGGTGACAGTTCTGAAGCCCTGAGTGAGAGACTTCTGGCCGACCCTGGAATCACAGCACTAAGTTCACTTAGCCTGATGGCTTTCAGTTTGTTATACATGCCATGTGTGGCAACTGTCGGCGTGATCAAAAAGGAAACAGGTTCATGGAAATGGACAATGTTTGCAATTGTCTATGGAGTTGCTGTTGCCTGGATAACAGCATTCGTAATTTACCAGGGAGGAACATTACTTGGCTATTAACACAGAAAATGCCAGCTATGAACCAGACACAAGGATCCCAATGGTCTTTTCCATGATCACAGGTTCCCTGTACATACTTTTAGGATTACTTCAATTATTAGCAGGAGTAGCTAAGATACTCATGGGACCGGATGTCCGCATTCCATTGACCGGGATATTGTTCGTACCTGCCGACGTAATAGGGTCTTTTGTATTACTATTGATAGGAACGGTATTCATATATGGAGTTATGGAGATGCGTTCCGGAATATACGAGGGTGTGTCCTATGCTTATGTTGGTATTCTGATAGCACTCATCTTTGCAGCGATATATATGCTTGTGAGCACAGGGAATATGCTTGAAGCATACCTTCTCAAAAACAAGGATTTCATAGACTGGACACCACTCAGTGACCTGAGACCCGGAATATACCTGGCAATTCTGCCATTATTCGCATTTTTTAAATGGAAAGACATGTTCGAACCTGTTCCAGAAGGTGGATTGCTAAAATGATCAAGGAAACATTGAACTTGCTTTTTGTTGAGAATTGCACAATACAAGAAGCAGCAGAAAAGCTAGGAGTTGATCAAAGTAACATCAAGGACAGGCTTCTTATGCTGGAACATATGGGTTATATAGCTGAGGTTTGCAACAATTCCGGGCCAAAAACATCCGCCTGCTGTTCATGCAGTGCGGCGTCTTCCTGCTCAACTGAAAATAGAGATATTAAGGGTAAAGCATATCAATTGACCGAAAAGGGTGAAAGAATATGCCGCATCTAAAGAAACAATATCTATAGAGAGTATTCCTTTAACTTTATGAACAAAAATACTCAGTGTACTCTAACATAGTATGTTTTGCTTTTTTTTGAGATACTAAACGGTATAAAAAATACACCTTCAGTACTGTTGAAATATAGCAGTTTTAGGATGTACTTCAATCAGTTTAAATAATGATGATAAGAGACAAAATATACCGTAACATATATTTTTAAGTTCGGACACAGATACTACGTTATTAAATTTAAAAGGATTAAGGGATACAAATGAAACTTGGAGTTGCAATAGATATAGGTACCAGTGGTATCAGAGCACAGAAAATTGACCTTGATACCGGTGATATCCAGAAGACGGTAATTACCTTGCGTAACCCGCTTCCAGGAGCAAACGTCATGGACCACCTGGATTTTGCTATCACATATGGTCTTGACCTTGCCCAGGGTCTGCATGTAAATGCGGTTAAGCATGTTATTGAAACATTGGGTGTTAAACCGGAAGAACTGCAGAGAATGGCAATTTGTGGAAATCCCATCCAGCTATCGATTTTCCAGGGAATCCCAATAGACGACCTTGCATACGCAGGCGAAAGGAAGAAAGAAAAACTGAATATTAAAGAATCCGACAGAAGTGCCAGGATTGTTGAATGTTCAGAGATCAAGGGGCTTGAAGTATATCCAAATGCAAAACTCGTAGTTCCACCTGCAATCAGACACGAAGTTGGTGCCGATGCACTTGCACTTATTATTAAATCGGGCTTTCTGGATACTACGGAAACAGCAATTGCAACTGATTACGGAACAAATGCAGAGATGGCACTTATTCACGAAGGAACAATTTACACAGGTTCCGCTGCAGCTGGTCCCGCACTTGAAGGGCAGCAGATAAAATACGGAAAACTTGCATCACCATTTGTCATATCTGATGTTGAATTTGAAAACGGTAACATACGCAACTATGTACTTAACGGGGACATGGATACCGTAAAGGGAAAACTCATAAACCCAAACAACGGAGACATAATTGAAGACGACACCATTAAGGCAAAGGGAATTACCGGAACAGGTGTAATTGCCATCATAGAAGCAGGAATGAAGAACGGAATAATCCAGCTTCCAAAAATAAACACTCCTGACCACATACTTTACCTGCAGGACAAGATCAAGTTCTTTGAGAAAGATGTGGAAGCAGCAGGACTCGCAATGGGTGCTATCCGCGCAGGACACCTTGCACTGTGTAATGCAGCAGGAATAGAAGTTGCTGATGTCAAAAAAGCATACATGTCCGGTGCTGCCGGAACTTACATGGATGCTGTCAAAGCACACCAGGTCGGCATGGTGCCATACAATGTCGATGAGGTAATACAGATAGGTAACACATCACTCATCGTCGCCAAGGAGATCCTCCTTTCTGAAGAGAGACTCTGGGAGCTTCAGGAAATTGCTTCAAGGATTGTAAGCAACCACGTTATGTTTGCAACTGACCCTGCATTCAAGGAAGCATATATCCAGGAGATATCATACTGGACTGAAGGAATGCCTTTCAAAATGCTGAAGAAGTTCCTGAAGAAGAAGGGACTGCCACAGATTGACCTGCCGGAGAAAACCACTACCGTTACAAAGACAGTGCAAAAAGACATACCAATACTTGGTCCTGAAGGACTTCAGGTGCTTGAGCAAGTAGGTACATACCTTACAATGAAAGTCACCTGCCCAGAATGTCCAAAATGCATTAAGGTCTGTCCGAATGACGCAATTACCATCGATGAAGAAGGTATTGTGATGATTAGTTCCGACCTTTGTGATGGTGCAAACTGTAAGAGATGCATTAATGCGTGTCCAAAGGATACATTCAAGTGGGAGAACCTTACTGTGCTGGAACAATCAGCATAATCTTTTTTTTCAATTTTTTTAAAAGAAGGTATGAAATATGAAAGTTCTTATAGTAGGCGGATTTTTAGGCAGCGGAAAAACATCAACCATTATACGATTGGGTATGGAATTCAGTGATGCCGGTCAGAAGGTTGCAATCATTGTTAATGAGATTGGTGAAGTAGGTCTTGATGGGGATGTCATCTCCAAGTACGGTCTTGATATGACCGAGCTGACAAACGGATGTATCTGTTGTTCTCTTAAGGTTAATATGAAAGCCACAATGACCCTCCTCAAGAAGGAATACGATCCGGATATCGTACTTGTAGAACCTACTGGGATCGCATTCCCTCAGGTCATCAGGAATGATGTTGAGCTGATGGAACTGAAGGATACTACTATTCAGCCTCTTGTCACGCTTATAGATGGCAGTAGATTCAAGCAGCTGATGAAAGAAGTAAAGAACTTTGCCATGCGTCAGATAATCGATGCTGAGATTTTGGGCATCAATAAGATAGACCTTATCGATGAAATTCGTATCCCAATCATTGAGGCATCTGTACAGCAACTGAACCCTAATGCAAAGGTGATATTACTTTCCGCATCCATAAAAGATGACCATTGGTTCAACTTTGTAAAACTTGTAATGGGCGATGTTCCTGAACATCAGGAAAAGCATGAACTCAAAACTACCCGCCTCGATACCCAGATCATCGATGAGGTAACAGGCAAACCAATAGAAGAAACACTTGATTCCATTGAAGCATCTGGAATAGCCAGCTATGCTACTGAATACACGCTAAATGAGAGAATTACAACTGACCTTGCCCAAATCGTCGCAAAAGACATAATGAAAGATATCAAATCAGAAGTTATGAAGCTAAGTTCTGAATTTGTGGGACATATCAAATTATTCATAGAATCTGATTCAAATACTGTTAAGACAAACCTTACTGCTTATGACCAGAATATTACAATGGAAGTAATTGATACTGTAACAGGAGATATGCCTCGACTCAAGATTCTCTCCGCAGTTTCAAACATCGACCATGAAAAGCTTGTACATATAGTAAATGACACTATTTCAGAGAAGCTGACTGATAAAATGATCAGTTTCAAGCACAATAGGTCACATGAGCATGGGCACCCAACACCAATTAACCTAATCAATAACAATTGATTATAATGTAGCTGCATTCCAATAGGTTCTGTAGCTCCTTTTTTTCACTGATTTTCGTTTTTTTCTTGCAAACCAGCGCTTCATATTATCGAATAAAATGGTAACTGTTTATCAGCGATTGTAGGAAAAATGTAAGATTCGTAGATATTATATAAGTATTACGTACAGATCTGTTGAAATCAAACACATACAAAATAAACCGACAGTTATAATGTAGACTTCGACATATGACGATGCTTAAATTGAACGGTTAACAATGAAACCACTAAACGAGAAGTTACATCAAAATAATTACAAAACAGGAGAATCCCACCCAACAAATGAATTTTATTTTGAATACATGTAGAATTTCAAACTGGTTTAATAAATATATAAGTGGTAAAAAGAAAACATCTATGACAAGCAAACTTTAGTTACAAGCGTAAAAATCGTGAAAATGACCAGTTATATTTAAAGTTAACCGACACATATGCAATTTTATCAGCGTGATATATACATAAATAAGGAAGTACAACCGATACAGTGTAAATATAATCAGACTGCAGCCTATTAAAGAACCAGTAAAAAAGAAAACAGCAGAAACTGTTGAAAAATATATATACAATTTGTATTCGAATTATATTATAAAATACCGAAACCGTTATGTTTAAATACCAGCTTAGATTATGTAATTGTGTGGAAAGATGAAGTTAGTGAATGACTAAAGGTTGTTAGCAAATTGTTGTGGAGACATTTGCTGTATCAATCAGAGGCATGAACCAACAGATATCCATCTGCTGCTTTACAGCATACCTTCGCTTGAACGTATGACAAGTAGCAGGAAGGCAATCTAGATCTAAGGAGGTAGAATTAGATGGATATAGACCCAAGTAAAATATTAATAAGGTACAATGTGCAGAAAGAAAAAGCACAGTCACCAGAAGAGTTAGCAGCTGAGATGTTCCCTAAAGCAGAACCAGCAAGAACAATATGTGCTGCAATCTTTGATGGAGAAGAGGACGACGTTATCGAAGGCCTTGAGAAGGCAATCGAAGGCGGAGCAGACGCAATTAAGCTCATCGACGATGTGCTGATGGTCGGAATGAAGATCGTCACAGACCTGTACGACCAGGGCACAATCTTCCTGCCAAACGTTATGATGTCAGCAGATGCAATGCTCGAGGGTATCGAGTTCTGTAAAGAACAGGGCGGATCTGCACCTAAACCAAAAGGAAAGATCGTCTGCCACGTAGCAGAAGGTGACGTACACGACATCGGAAAGACAATCGTAGCAGCACTCCTCAGAGCAGCTGGCTTTGAAGTAGTTGACCTTGGCCGTGACTGCCCAGTCGATGAAGTAATCGCAGCTGTAAAGAAGGAAAGCCCAATGATGCTTACCGGAACAGCATTGATGACAACAACAATGTATGCATTCAAGGAAGTAAACGACAGACTTCTCGAATCTGGTCTCAAGGTACCATTCCAGTGTGGTGGCGGAGCAGTAAACCAGGACTTCGTAGTACAGTATGAACTTGGTGTATATGGAGAAGAAGCAGCAGATGCACCAAAGATGGCAAATGCAATCCTTGCAGGAAAAGGACTCGCACAACTCAAGGAGACTTTCCACAAACACTAAGGAGTGAGAGATATGGTTAAAAGATACACATCAATGGCATACAAAGCTGCTGACGACATGATCTTCGGTAAGTCAGTTTACCCAGTCAAGGCAGAACTCGGTTTAGAAGTAGGTGCAGGATACGTAACAGCAGAAGTTAACTACGCACCAAGACCTGAAGCAGGTGTCTCCAAGGAGAAACTCGTTTCTGAATACCGCAGACTTACAACCGACATCATGGCAAGAGCTGTACAGGTCGGTTTCCCTGCAGTATCACTGGAAACAGAACACGTAGAGCAGATGACCAACAACCCAACATGGGGAGGAGAAGTCGCTCACGTACAGAAGACAATCCTTGAAGAATACCACGAAGAATACGGAATCAAATGTGGTCTCAGACACACACCTGGTGACATCCGTGAAGACCGTGACCTTCTTGCACTGATTGGTGCAAAATATGACACCCTTATGGAGTCATTCGAAGCTGTTGCAGAAGCAGGAGCTGACTTCCTGTCCATCGAAACAATGGGCGGTAAGGAAATTCTTGACTACGCAATTCTCAGAAACGATGTACCTGGCCTCATTTACGGAATTGGCTGCCTCGGTTCAATTGACATGACCATGATTTGGTCTGACATAAGGAAGATCGCAGACAAGAAGGGTAGAATTGCAGCTGGTGACACAGACTGTGCACAGGCAAACACCGCAATGTTCATTGCTGGTGGTCTCCTCGACAAGAACCTTGCACACACCCTTGCAATCATTGCAAGAGCAATCTCTGCACCAAGAACACTCGCTGGATATGAAGCAGGTGCTCAGGGTCCAGGAAAGGACTGTGGATACGAGAACACAATCGTAAAGTCCATCACCGGATGCCCAATTGCTCAGGAAGGAAAGACCTCAACCTGTGCTCACTCTGACGTAATGGGTAACCTTGTCATGCAGTGCTGTGACCTCTGGTCAAACGAATCTGTTGAATACCATGCAGAATTCGGTGGTACCTCAGTACAGTGCTGGTCCGAATCCCTGAACTACGATGCAGCAATGCTTAACGTAGCAACAGAGACCGGAAACGCAAAGATGCTTCGTGACATCCTCGTACTCTCTGACAAGTACAGAGACCCACAGGGATACGTCCTTGCATACGACAACGCATACAAGGTAGGACAGGCAATCGTAAAGGACGGAGACGACCTTTTCCTCCGTGCAAAGAACGCAGCAATCTCAAGTGTTGACATCCTCAACGCAGCAGACAGCAAGAAACTCGTCATGTCCAAGTTCGAGATCAATGCACTCAAGGACGCAAAAGCATCACTTGACGCAATGACCGACGAATCCGAAACCTTCATGAGTGACTGCATGGAGAAATACAAGGCAGAGGTCGCTGTATTCAGACCAGATGCAAACTACAAGTTCTAAATTTAGAACTTGTTTCTTTTTTCTTTTTTTTCTTAATAGATTAATATTCCATACTGGATAGTATGTTCATTTTCAGATATTTTACAAAAAAAAATAGAATATTAATGTAAGAGTTACATTATGAATTTTTTAGGATAGCCTATTCCCGAAATTGTAATTATGGTTTCAAGAGGAGCATGCTTCCAACCCTCTGGTGAAAAAGTCTTTTTAGTCATCTTGACATCAATATTATCTTTACTTACACCACATTCACCCATGTAATCAAGAACCATATTTTTTCCATGTTTATTTGCATATTCCACAGCTTCCCGATATTTCTTAAAATCGTTCCTTCCAATTGGAGAAAATACAAGGTAGCCCTGATCAGGATCTGCAACAGAAATTGGTCTTATGATTATCTCAATTCTTTTGATACCTTTTCCAAAAAGAGCTCCTGCAGCATTTCCAACTTCCGCATGTTCAGGAATAATTATTTGTGCATCAATTATGCTTTCCATATTTTCCCGGTAAGCTGCAACTGGACCACCTAGCAAAACTACAGGGATATCTACCTTGAACCTGGCATTGAATTCCCCATCAACTATTTTTTTGATGCCTGACCTTTCGACATCAGGAAGAAGATAAGACATCAGATTAAAAGCCATGTTCCTTGCTACAATATCCTTGACATTATTGCAGAATTCAAGGGGGGTCATCTTATTAAGATTACTAAGCTTTTCAGCTCCTACTTTGGATGCCTCAACATCCCAGAAAGTATAATCGCCAAGTACATGAAGAGCATCCGTTGGAGTGAAACCGATTGCCTGTATCAATCGTTTCTGAATTAGTGAGTCAATCATAACAGTAGAAGGATACTTTTTAGACAAGCTGGCAATTTCATTCAGGCTCATTGGCTCATTACCGATTACTTTGAACATTTCAGTTTCCGACTCATCAAGGCCAATGGGTTCATATCCTGATCTCATGAAAAATTTGGTCGGTTGAATGTTCCTGTCAAGCACACTTCTTAAAGGAGCGACACTCTTTTTCAATTTGTCCAGGAATCCCGGATATTTAGAAGAGGCAAGGCAAAGAGGAATAACTCGCCTCGGTCCAATGTATATTGCTTTGGAACACGTCCACACATGACTATCACCACCCATCGCAGAAGTTTCCATCCTTGTTGCACGAACTTTGGTTTTCCAGCCACCCACAACAGCCCCTGTATCAGATAACTCCGGTACACCATTAGTTATTGCTGAAACATCGGTGCTTGTTCCACCAACATCCACCACTGCACATGTGTTTTTTCCTGAAAGGAAAGATGCTCCAACAAGACTTGCAGCTGGACCGGAAAAAATAGATTCTACAGGTTTTTCCAAGGCATCTTTCAAACCTACAACAGTACCATCACATTTTAGCATCAGTAATCTGGCATCAATATTTTTTCTTTTTATCTCATCCATTACAGAAAGAATAAATTTATGAGAAATTGGAAGTAACTGGGCATTCAAGGATGCAGTAACTGCTCTCTCATATGCACCAAGATCCTGGGAAAGTTCATGACCACAGACTACAGGCAATCCTGTCATTTCATGTATCACATCAGTAATGGCCATTTCATGTTCCGGATTTCGAATACTGAAAACAGATGAAACTGCAAAAGCAGCAACATCATCTTTAATCTTTTGAGTAAATTCCCGTACCGCACCAATATCAGGTTTTTCAATTTCCTCACCATTAAAACCATGACCACCAGAAATTGAAAGAACATATTTTGCCGGGAAATCGCCTTTTACAGGGTGTTCCCCAACAAGAATAAGAGCCACCGGACTTCCTGTACCTTCAAGCACTGTGTTTGTAGCAAGAGTCGTTGAAACGGATACGAGATTTACATTTTTAAGATACTGCGAATCAAGTCCATCGATCGCATTCCTGATACCTGCAACAAGATCAGGATATGTTGTAAGTGATTTATTCGAATCTACCACAGAAGCATCTGAATCCCTTACCAGAATAGCATCCGTATACGTACCGCCAGCATCAATTCCCAGACTATAGTGCATAATATTCCTCCATTTTGAAATTAAAAATCCAAAGTTAACTTTCAAAAGACGAATTCGTAGCCCAAATATCATATGAGCAATTAAAGATGCAACTAGGTTATATTAAAAATTTATGTTAACAGTGAATAATGAAAACAAAAGCAATAGAAGGAAAATTAATAGAAACTGAATAAAAAAATGCAGACACGACCATAGTTGAACTATGGCATGTCTGTTTAGAAAATTTATGCGTAGAATTCGTCTCTTGCTTCGACCATTGCTTTAAGGTTTGCAACTGGAGTGTCAGGTGCAATTCCACAGCCTGGTGCAAGTACATCGACGCCGTCTTCAAGAGCCTTTGTTGCAGCTGCCTTGACAGTTGCTGCATCGCCTGCAAGAAGAACAAAAGGACTTGAAACGTTACCACAGATTGTGACCTTTCCAGCTACTTTTGCTTTTGCGCCTGCAAGATCCTTTACCTTCTCTTCAATACTGATGGATGGGAAGTGGCAGTCTGCCATCATTTCAAGGATTGGTGATACATCGCCACAAACGTGGAGAATCATTGGGCCCTTGACACCATCTGCGAACTTCTGAAGGAATGGCTTGAGCTGCTTGTCAAATGTGTCTGGTGACATCAGGTCAGGTGAGGCTACTGGGTCTGGTACACTGATAACGTCTGCGCCTGCATCGAAGAGTGCGTTTGCATACTGGATACATGCATCACATGCGAAGTCAAGAATTGTGTCGAAGTCTGCTGGTGCCTTGATGGACCATTTCATGAACTTCTTTACACTTGCAAGGTCAGATGCAAGGGTAACTGGACCTTCCATACCTGCAATTATAGGTACTTCATCTCCTACTTTGTCCCTGATGAGTTTCATTGTTTCGAGTACAACAGGAATCCTGCCTACTGTAAGGAGATTCTCTGGCATAACAAGGTTGTCAACACCCTTTGGGTATGGGTGATCGGTAACTGAAGGCTGCCTGTTCTTTGTACCCATGTTGACTTCACAACCCATTGCTTCTGCAAGTACTGTGAGACAATATGGAGCTCTTACACCCTCAAGACCGCATACTTCGTATGATGCGATTGCAAGGTCTGCCATCTTCTGTGCGTCGGTGTGTGCCTCTGGCCATGCTGCACCGGTCTGATCCATAAGCTCAACAATAGCGGACTGTGTTACAGTGCAAACAGGTACTTTGTCGACTTCTTCACCTTTTAATGCTTTGAGTAATCTTTCTTTCATGTTCATAATGAATCCTTCTCTGTTGAGTAGATTTAAGTCACCCTGATTTGAGTAACATCAGATATAAAACTATTGGATTGAAGCAGAGGGAACATCAGATATAAAGCTATTGGATTGAAGCAGAGGGATGCAGAAAATTAGAAAAACTAAATTAATAGACATGAACAAATTGGTTTACAAGTATAGGCAAAATTGAAATTCATAAGAACTACTAAATAGTAAACATTTAGGAAAATAGCACATTAGAAAAATAAATTACTGAAAAGCAGGTATTCGTTTTTAGTTGCTTCTCATTTACTTTTTCTCATCGCTCCAGATTGCAATAATCTTATTAATGGCAATATGCGTATACATATCATTGTCCTTAATGGTCAAAACACCATCAGCACATGCTTCAACAACACCATAGAACCTGTCAGGACCACCACAATAGATATCAATTTTCTTTTGCAGATAATGCTCAACTATAAACGATTGCATTCTTAACCTCCCGATTTACTATCAAAAATACTTACCCATTTAAAGTCTGTACTTTTTTTATATTAAGATTACCTATACAACCAGCCTTACAAATAAAAGCATGTTAGCTCCAGAATCTTTTATTTTTAGCATAGTTCCTTTCAGCAACCAAAATATCACGATAGAATGCCTCTTCATCATGCCGCATTTTTTGTATAACCCTTGTTGCCATTTCCGGCCCTACACCCCTGCTTGCAAGTGCTACAACTGCCAGATTCCCATGAGTCATCACGATATTTGCATTCCTGTAAACCCTTCTTATACGTTTTATATCTTCTTTCGAAGTGACTTTATCCTGTTTTTTCACAAGCTTTATCTCTTCATCTTCCCACGGCTTCAAGGCAGCCACAAGACCGGAATCACAAACAGGACATATTATTTTTTCAGGAACATTTTTTACCATTCTTCTCGAGGTCCACTTCTTGCAATGTACACAGAAAAGTATCACATTATCATTCATGATACGTTCTTTCAAAGCCATAACAATAGACCTATCTGCCTTTTCCGGAGCTACTAGATCACGCTTCATGGAAAAACCACAACTTCCTAATGGTGTTGGGCCACTGACAACAATAAGAATCTTTCCTGAAGCCATTTGAGTAAGTATATCCGTAACCCTTTTCACATCCAGCATATTGTGAAAGATCTCCCTTATGACCTCATCATACATTGCAGTGTCACGATATATCTCAAGGAGTTTCTTCATGCTGATCCGATCATAATCCAAATTCTTACTAAGAGCACCGAACTTCCTGGCAACATGCACCATCTTCCATTTCATCAATGATGTGTTCTTCAAAGTCATCTCAATAATAGGTTCGATATGTTCCGGCTGAATATCCCTCAAAAGAACCTCAATCTCCTTTGCCTTTATCCTGCGTGGAAGTGTCATTCGTATCCTGTAAGGATCAATTTCCTGTGCAACACTGCTTCCATACCTTGCAGCGAGAAGGGAAGTGAGAACTTTTGCCAGTGTCTCGTTCGCATTATGACCAAGGCAGGTGTTTATAAGAACAGCTTCACCATCATTCTCTATAACGAACATATGCTGATCAGGCAAGGGATAACCACCTTCAACATGTTCCTTCAGGATAGAGAGCAAATCTTCCAGAGCTTCAGGTCCTATAGGATAAACAGAACATACTTCTTTTGCAATGTCCTCGTCGTCTTTTTCATCATGGATCGTACCCGCAACTAAGGAACGAATGCTGGCAACTTCCTGAGCCACCTCAAATGGCACCGGAATCTCCTCACCGACCCAGCTTGGTATTTCACCCATACCTCTTACAGGTTCCACTTTTATTCTGTCACGGTCACTGACCATCTCAATGACCCGCCACATATCCCCCTTGGTAATGAAAACAGCCCCGGGAGTTGCAAAATTAATAACAAAAGCCTCGTCCAGAACACCCACTGACCTGCCGGTAACAATATCGAATATCTCGTACTTTCTCTCATCAGGTATCATAGAGAGGTTCTCGTAATAATATTGCCAGCTTTTTCTCCGTCGACTGATAGAATCCGAGCCTTCTTCCTGCCAGACCATCCGATATTCCAGTATCTGACTGACGACTTTCCTGAGAACCTCTATCTTAAGGTCTTTGAAAGGATATGCACGTTTCAAGATGCTGTATATCCGGTCAATTCCAACTTCGCCAAAATCAAGCACCAATCCGGATAGCTGGTTAGCGATTACATCAAGAGAATTCATATGAGGAGATATCGACTCAACTTTACCGTCCATGGCCAGCCTGCAAATTGCCATGCTCTCTGCAATATCATCGGCATCCATGGCAATGATAGTACCTCTGGAGATCTCATGTATCCTGTGTCCCGCGCGCCCTACACGTTGCAGAAGCCTTGAAACCTGTCTAGGGGAGCCGTACTGCACCACATGATCCACATTGCCAATATCAATACCCAGCTCCATTGATGAAGTGCATATAAGACCTCGAAGGTCTCCGTTTTTAAATGATTCTTCCGCCTCAATACGGGAATCCACTGAAAGAGAACCGTGGTGAACTCCAACAGGAAGCTCCATCATATTAAACCCTGCTGCCAGTGCCTCTGCACTCTGTCTTGTATTTACAAAAACAAGAGTGGAAACATTATCCATAACTATGTCCCTGACGCAACGCAGATGTGCAGCGAAGTTAACATCACATGCCAGTTTCTTTGAGATCGCTACGTCCTCATCTGTCACATGTGGACTCACTACTTTGAAATCCAGAAGCTTTAGCATGGAAACAGAAACAATGGAAACATCCCTATCCGAGCCAGCAAGGAATTTTGCCACCTCATCCGGATTTCCCACTGTGGCTGAAAGCCCTATTCTCTGAAATTCACCTGAAAGTTCCACAAGCCTTTCAAGACCCACTGCAAGCTGGGTTCCTCTTTTAGACGAGGCCATCTCATGTATCTCATCCACAACAACATGAGTCACATATTCCAGGTTCTTCCGCAGGCGTGAACCTGTAAACATTGCCTGCAGAGTTTCCGGAGTAGTTATCAGGAAATCAGGAGGCTTTCGGGATTGTTTCTGCCTCTCATACTGTGAAGTATCTCCATGCCTTACCTGCACATCAATTCCAAGTTCATTCCCCCACCACTGGATACGTGAGAGCATATCACGATTAAGAGCACGCAGAGGAGTGATGTAGAGAACTGATATACCCGTTCTTTGTTCCTGAGTCTTGGCAAGAATGGAATGGAATATGGGAAGGACTGCTGATTCGGTCTTACCAGAACCTGTAGGTGCAATAAGAAATGTGTGATCTCCTTTCATGATATATGGAAATACCTGTTCCTGAGGTTCAGTGGGAGCCTTAAATCCCTGTTTTTCAAGGGCAACTTGTATCCGTGGGTCGAATGAATCAAAAAAATTTCCAAAACTCATTTTTTAGCTCTCTTTCTTTTTCTTCTTGAGGGACGCATCTTGCTCTCTTCCAGCTTCCTTATGTTCTTCAGTTTCCCGAGATTTGTTCCGTCCAGAAGATAGGCTTCCGCATTGTCAATATCCACACCCTTTGATGAGAACAGAGGTCCAAGCAGATCATCATGCAGGGATTCATTAAAAGCCACACCACCACATAATTCATTGAATGACGGCACGATTATAAGTTCAGGGTCATTCCAGTTACCATTTTCCTTTTCCAGCTCAAGACTTGTGAAATGTTCCTGAAGTGCCTGAAGATTCAGATGAGTCCTTATCCAGCTTTGCTCTACTGTAGCATACCCCAGAGAGTCAGTGAAACGAATAGTCGGATGATTGTGAGCAGCAATAATGTATTTTGCGCAGAGCAAAGAAGGGTCTGGCCAGGTATGCCCGTGGAAATAGCCCACACCCTCTATTACAGAACCACGTACAGGATGTACTGTTATATTCTTTCTTTCAGGCAGCAGGTACTCGATACCACCATCGTGGTTCCCAGGGAAGATGTCCACCATTGCATGATCGGAAAGCATTAAAAGAAAATAGGGAATCTCATCCCGTTCCTGCCAGGATATCTGAGGTACATTGTGCTTCACATCACCAAGCAGGATTATTCTGTCGGGTGAAACCTGTTCGATATACCCGAGTATTCGTTCAAGACCTTGTTTCATGCGGCTTGGAATGGAGAATCCACTTCTATAGAGATCCCACTCTATCCCAAGGTGTATATCAGCAATTACCAGTGCCCTTGTTTCGTTGTTTACTACAAGTGCAGGTTCATCAAAAACCGGATCGATCTCTATTGTCATTTTAATGGAAATTAATGTTTGTCTTTTTCAGCCATGCGATCCATCTTTTTAGACAGCTCAATGACAGCGGTTTTTAGTTCTTCGATCTCACTCTCGATGTCCAGAACCTTGTTGAAAAGAGGACTTCTGTCATCCTTGATGGCCTGTTCCTGTGCAAACCGCTGTTTGCTCGGGAACACATACACATAGGTCAGCCACATGCCTATGAATGCCGCAATGAATAATGCTGCAAGGAAGAAAAGGTAATGAGGAAAGAGTGTTCTCATGAAACTGTCCCCTGAACTATAATACTGAAGCCTTGTTATCATCAGGAAATTCAGAAGAGAGAAAAGGAACATAGTCTCACCTACGATTATTAGAATCCCACCTACCTTTGTAGACATCTTACGCTGTTTCGGGACTATCTTGTTGATAATATAACTCATTTAGAGAAGATTGGTTTTATGTGATATTTAGATTATGTAACTTGAACTGTGCGAGTCCATTTAAGCAAGTAATGTAAATTATATTCGGGCAATCAATGATGTTACAGGACAGGGTAGTTTCTATCTTGCTAAATTCATCGAAATGGCTTCTGCTGTTGAAACCCTTCGGGGAGTTACACTTCGTTTCACCATGCCCTGTGCTCATATTATCTTGGGGAGAGGAAGATAGGTGTTTCAAAAATGGTGCATTTCAGGAGAGAAGATTAGAATGCAGACAGATATACTTCACACGGAAATAAGTGAGATCATGAAGATGATGCCCTAAATAGAGGGTTAGTTCTCTTCATTTTCAATTGATCCTGTACAGTTTGGAAACAATAAACTGGAAGAAATGGGCTCAATACTTGGTGAAAATTATTTTGAAGAAAAAGGATGTGAATTAAATATTTCCAAATCATTCAGTATCAATATGGCAAAAAAAGAGAGTGCATACGAATTACCCGAAAATCAAAAAGAAGCCCTGGATAATTGGATAACGTTAAATATACTCCCCCAAAAAACACCAGAGAAACCTTACGCCAGTTATGCGCTTAAACTTTTATTTGAAGAATCACCAGATGGTTTCTTTATCGCAAATCCGCAGTTTAAAGAAGCGATGGTCAGATGTGGATTCTCACCTGTAAATAAAAATAAACTAAATTGGGATTTTCGAGTTTCCCTAAATCTTCAGGGCTGAAAAAATCTAAATGAGGATGCAGAGCTAAGATATAGTGATTAAGCGTTCCAATTTCCCATAGATAAGACTAATTTTATACAACTTCATATTTTTATGCAACAATAACTAATGTTTGACATTTGGATTATCTATCATATAACATAGAGCTAACTCCAACGATTCATTTATATCTAAAGTAAGTCCAATAAGCGCAGTTTCCATTATAAAAAGTGTCTGATTAACCAATTTATGAGCATTTTTCTGAAAGTTTTTATTATCCCAATTGTTTATCTTTGGGCCCATTATCTGCAACTCAGCATGCCTTATAAAATTTGGATGACAAGCTTCACAGAGATAATTGTAATTTTCCTCTGCCTCTGGACATATATCATTAAGAGAGCGGATAAAATCCAGAATATGAACCGAAGTTATGTTAGAAGTGCCTCCCCACGGCAACTCTATATTAGAACGACTCCCTGTTATTAAACGCGTGGTCTTTGATTGAGTGACTTCAAAATTATCATTCATTCCTTTAATTATGTTATGAGCGTAATGGACAGACCCCCAAATTTCATATATCATTCGGATAGGTAGGGTAACAGCATTGAATAATCCGTTGTTCCAAAGAAGGACAAATGCTTCGCTCAATTCTGTGGCAACTGTTGCTTGGTTTGTAACGTATAGGGAGAGTTTTATGGCTTCCATCTCCTTTGGACAAGGATGATATTTTAAAGGGATATCTGGAAGATTAGTTATAAGACTCAAATTCTTTATTGGAGTCCATTTTTTTATTAATTCTATTCTATTAGAATAGATTGAAGGTTCTGTTTCCCACTTGCCTATCTTGTTTTCTGAAAAATAATCAAATTGTACCAGTATTTACCCACCAGTTAATCTTAGTTAAAAAATAGATTCGATGTTTAACAAATAAATCATTATTAATGGTCTAAGTGACTGTTATAAATAAATAACCACTTTAATGGACATAAACTTTAGTATAAAATAGCATTTTTTAGAGATGCACAAATAATTTCAATAGATATTCCACAGAGTTCCATAGCTGCCAATTAAAGGAAAAACTTCAACAGCATTTTAAAAAACGCTTTTTTCATTATATGTAAAATCTGATTTTTCGAAGTATAGCTTCATTATGGAAAAAATCTTCCGTTTAGGTTGACTAATCAAAAGTTGCCCACAGTTGAGATTGTAGCAGGAGGATTTCCACAAAGTCCTAATTTCATAATCTCTACAAAAGCGAACTTGAAACAAAGAAACCTTAATGAACAAGGTTACAACTTATGGCAACATTAATACAATAAAATGTATCCTATAATAACATATTTAATCGTTACCTAATTATATTTACTACATAACCTGTATAGAAGTTTCCTTTTTTTGTATGAAGGATAATTTGGTACGCTTTCAACAAAATTGACTGATTCGTACCAAGTTCGTTATCTCTTTTCATCAATAAACTTAAAATGTGATGCAACATTTCGTATCATTTGTTGCATTATCTCCATTTCGGCAAGATGTACTTCAAGTCAAATTGGTCTATTGACATCGTTTCTAAAACTCCCCACACATTCACACAATTTTTAGATAGTAATTGTTGTGTTTTTATAAGATGAGTAAAATAAAAATTGAAGTAAAAACAAATAGATATCACAAGGAATGGTTAAGGCCAGATGAAGTTAAGAAAATACTAGCATTGCCAGACATTGATGAAAAGTATGAGGGTAATGCATTGATAGCGCTAAGTATCGTATAACCAAATAGCAGTGTTACAGATGCTAGAGGACACACATTATAGAGAAAATAATCTGTGCTTTCTTTTATTGTTGTTTTATCCATATAACAACCTTTTTAATATGATCTTTGATTTGTTTTGTATTCCAATTTTATTGAAAGCATCACATAATAGACATGCAAGTTTCAATCTTTGTTTTAGCTGAGCTTGCTATCAAATGCATATAATAACAAAAATGTGGTAGTTATAAAAGTATAAAAAAGTTTTCTTTTTCTCTGCAAATTTGTATTTGTTATACATTATAATGAAAATCAAAAATCTATTAAAACAATAAATGATTAGGCTCTGTAGAAAACAGCTCTAAATAAGCATCATCTGGACGAAATTAGCATATTTTATCATAATCAGAGAATATTTTTAAAATAATTGTCGACTTTCGTTATTATCAGAATATTGAAGATTTCTACAGAGCCTAAGAATCTAAATCTCAATTTTTATTGCCAAATTTTTATGAAACATCTGAACAGTTTAAATTAATTATATAGAAATCTCTTGAAAAGTACCCTTATTATACCGATTGGTACTTTTCAGCACTTTTCTAAAAAATAATTTTCAACTGTTTAGATATTACGCAAATTTTTGAATAAAAAAATTGAGATGATAGTGTATTATCAATTATTGCATGGACTCTTCTTATCACAATATAATTGCATTGATCTCCGATTAAGGAGTTTTCTACACATAGATATAATATCAGTACTTTGCTAATTTTCCATCCTTTTTGCTTTTACCGCAATCATTCTACCTCAAACACTGCACAACTAGCTGAATCCTTAGCTTTCTTCTAAGCCATTCCCCAACAAACAGAATAAATCGATCAAATCTGAACTTGTCCTCATCAATTGTCTGAGGACCTTGCTTTACAATCGTGAAATGCTTTTTCTGAATGTAGAGCCATGTATTTCTAAGCAGGAACGATATCAATGCAAAGAAATACCTTAAAGTAACGTCTCTTGTAGATGTTTTTGGTTTGACTATATTTCTCATTCGATAAGATGATTCAATAGCAAACCGTCTTCTGTATACATTGCTGATCTTCCTAGGTTTCCATTCAAGTCCATAAACTACAAATCCAAGATTTTCACATCCTGTTTTGTTTCTTTTACCTTTCAGATACTTGACATCGATTACAATATCCAATCTAACCTCTTTCTTCTGAGGATTCTTCATTACATATTCAGTATATCTTGCATTTCTGCCGATAAGTAGTAGCTTGATCTTGTTTCCTCTTTTTACTACAGGTGTTATATGAGGAATCTCTTTGTTTTGTAAAAATTTAAAAACATCAACAGAATAAAATCCTCGATCCAAACAAAGAACCTTAATCTTTAGATTTAGATTATTTATCGTATCAAGAAAATAGTTGAGGTAATAGACTGTTGTTTTACTTTTCTCCATTGGAAGAACAGATATAGTGAATCTCTCGTTCTTGTTTATTATGGATAATGAAGCGTATGAATAAAATGAGTTTGTTGACTTCTTGGCCTGACTACGTATCACATAGTTTTCATTGGATGAATTCGTTTTTCCATAATAAGGATCATTGGTAAAATCGATAGCAAACTCATACTTCTTCTCTGTTTTCAGAGTATTAATAGGACCTTGAAGCAGGATCTTTTTATTTATCCTGATAAGCTCTTCAAGATTCAGTTTCCTGAGATGATATCTTGTAGATGTTTCACAAGGAATCTGTTGATAGTGTTTTGATATGGAATGGATCGAACTATTCTCTACTGCCATACATATGGCAGTATAAAACAGGTCTTTACAGGTAAGTGAACCATTGATGTTAATGGTGATATTATCTGTAAGGGATTTTAGAACAGTATCAATGCATTCTTTAGGTCTTAATTCGACTTTAGCACAGGTGTTTGGATTGGATGCTAGAAGAGACATATGGCGGCGTTCCCGCCGCATATAAAGCTATCGAAAGGTAATTTTGGATTTATTGTTAAAATTAGCAAAGTACTGAAATAAGCAAAAATAAAACTCTATAATTTTCCTTCGGAACGTTGCACTATATTTTAGCCCTTCGGGGAATATAACAAGGATTTAGAGGTTCACTCCGTTGCACTCGTTCACCCAAATTTTTGCTTCGCAAAAACTTCTCTAAATCCCGATGTTATATGAAAAGAATTTGCCGCCAAACTTGGTGAAGCCCAAAGTTCCGCTAAAATCGGAACGAAAAACTTAAAATCGTCCAATCCGAAAGGGTCGTTTCCGCAGGCGTGCGGAAGGGTGGTCTGGTTCTATGACATGGAAGCAGACGGTTACTCTCTGGATGACAAGAGAACTCCAATTGATAAGAGAGGGGATATTCTTGATATAATTGAGAGGTACAAGAACAGGAAAACAGAGAATCCTCAGGACAGGAAGGGTAAATGCTTCTATGTTCCATTTGATGAAATCAAGGAAAATAACTACGACCTCTCACTTTCCAAGTATAAGGAAATAAAATACGAAGAGATTGATTATGAATTGTTTATTGATTATGAAACAGGAGAGATGAAGCAAGGATCTCAGTATTTCAAGCAACTTAGCAGGACAATAATAGAGTATGCCAATCATCCTGAATCCAAATTTGATGGTGATATAGGAATATTTGAATGGAAGCATGTTCTGGCAATGTAATAAGTGGCAATGATATAAATGGTAATTATATAATATAGAGGATTTCGATAAACCCGGAAATCTGGGTATCGGCATATAAACCCCTTATATGCAATTGGTTAAAATCGAAGGTTTATCGAAATCCTCTATAATATATTACACCAAACTCAAAGAAAAATAGCATGAGTGCATTCCATCTCCTTCTTTGCATATATCGTACATTTTCATTTAGTCCCATTCAAACTGACCATCATCTTTGATGACAGAATGGGTCAAAAATGACGGTTTATACACGGAGATTTTGTGTCCGTCCATACATTGACCTGCCTGAATCCATCAGTGGCTTATAAACGATTTTGGAGGCACTTGAATGCATGATTACAGTTCGTATTGTCATATTCTTTTTCTTGATATCAAAGCCTTTTATTTGATTATTTATAGTTTCGATAAATTTTGATTTTTTAAGAGCATTTCCAACCTTTCTTTTACATGGTTATTGAGAATAAATGGTTTATCAGCTTCGGAGTTCTTCTTCATATACTGTAATGTACCCTTAGAGCATCTCATCTTTTTCATAATAAGAAATGCTTACTACCTTAAGCAATGCTGAAACACCATATTCACAGTTAACTTCGTCATCCATTGCAAACAATGCATTCACTGTGTGCCGTCTGAGCTGGCTCTGTCCTGAAAGCTTGGGATTCTTTGGCAAAGGTGGGAAGAAATAGTGTTGGGTGTGAGGAGTCCACAGGAATAAATGCTCTCGTTTCAATAGGGGCACTGTACTCCTAAACGTGAACTTCCGGGTGAGCCTACCCTCAACCATCTTATAGAGCCAATTGCATATATTTGATTTGACCGTCAAGTATCAGTGAAACATTTTCATTGAACCTGATTTTTTTTCTGATACAATAGCAATAGCATCCCTATAGCTATCTTTATTTTGATTGGTTATCTTTTATCTAACAGAGCCAAACTTTGTTCATAGATAAATATCAGCCAGTTGGTGAAGCATTTCATGTAATTGTTCACATTTGTTCATTCCAATCTTTTCCTTTACCACAATCTCAAATTCTTCAAACAACTCTTGATTCTCCTTATCTGAGAGTTTCTTTTCAGCCATCGTGAAAAGGATTTTATTTTCTTTATTAAAGTGTTGAGTCAAGAGCTTGATATAGTTCCTTCCATACTTAATTATTTTTGAACGACTCTCTAAATCTATATTTTCATGATTAGAAATAGCTTCAACTATAATACTTGCATATTCACGACCAACTTTGTGCTCTGCTATAAGCACACCAATTAGTTTTTTAGATTCCTCGCCATTAATAGATTCCAACTTAGGGAACAAAAACTCTTCTTCCTTTCCATGATGGCACTCATCCACAAAAACAACCATGAAATCATATAGCTGTTTAATGTGTACCGGGTCAATATTTTCCCCTGCATCGAGTAGTTCACAGATCCTTCCCATAACATCAAGCATTAAACTTATTTCATTGTGTTCATGCCTCAAATCTTCAATACCCATCATTCTTATTTATCCCCAGTTCTGAATTTCTCATAATTCGTCGAATAAAAGGTGTTCACTCTATTGAAATAGCTTCAACTGGGCAAACATCTACACAATTTCCAGAGTCTATACACGAATTTAAATCAACAACCGCAATGCTTTCGTCGTCCAGCAAAATGGCTTCCATTGGACAGATATTAACACATTGACCACATCCTGTGCACAGTTCTCTATTTACAATCGCTACCATTATTTCACTCCACATTTTCTTTTTTTCAAATAAAATATTTATCCCTAATTTATAAATTATCGAATAAATAACTGTCTCATTCCATTTCTATATATTACTTCATATATTATAGAGGATTTCGAAAAACCCTATTTTTTGAAACTCGGCATATATACTCCTTATAAGCAATTGGTTGAAAGTGGGGGTTTATCGAAATCCTCTATAGACTCTGCAGAAACCCTCTCAAAAAGGGAACCAGTCAATTACAGTGAGCAAATATGGTCATGTTCTGAAGTACTTTGAAAAATTGTTAACATGATAAGTCTCATGAATTTAGAGTTTTTCTACAGCCGATTTTCAAATCTCAACCATCGTTTCCAATTGCCTCTACAGGACACTCATCCAGAGCATTCTCACAAACATGCTTCTCTTTTTCATTTTCTGGTTGCTTGAATACGTAGGCTGTAGAATCATCATCCTTCATCTTGAAGTTTTTAGGTGCGTTGCCCTCACAAAGTCGGCAGCCTATACAGTCATCATCAACATAATAAGCACCATCAACATTCTCAGCTAACTTATTTTCCTTCATTGCCATTGTATTTCCCCATATTTTTGATTTATGTTCGGCATGATATTTCAAGCTGCGTTTTTCTATGAAACCGATTTCAAAACTTCTGGTTAACTTTTTTCCAATACGACATAGAGCATGCGATATCTAATAATCCTTTGAAAACCACATTAAACCTTTCATATCAGATTGCTATCTTTCTAAAGAGTATCTTCAACTCTGAATGAATAGCTCTATCAACCTCTTCTACGATATGGTTCATATTCGAATCGAGTAGGCATTGCACTTCCACAGTAATTCCCCATTTGTTGTACGGATTTTGTATCCATTGTTCTATGTTGAAATATTAAATAAAAGTCTTTTGGAAAGCATTGTCTGCAATTTTTATTTTGAATGATATCTTAATATTACATTTTTTACGGTGTAATAGGAGAATGTTTAAAAGAAGTATTGAAGTAGGGTTCTGTAGAATACCTCCAAATTCAAACAAATGTTCAAGTTAATAAAACTTCGATATGGTCTCTATTATATTGATTATTTTCATAATTTCAGCTATAGATTGTGATTTCAATAAGTTTGCTATAGTGCCTAAAAGGTAACATAACTGATTTGCTGTAAAATGTGATAGTCCTGTACCTTTTTAGAATGTTTTAGGCTAACTAAGAAGGTACATGACCATGAACCTATGTGACCAGTTAGAAGATTATTTTGTCGATAGCGAAGATGCTGTAAGAACCCTTATAACCTGGTTCTTGAACAAGATTATAGAAGTTGAGGCTTTACAGCAATCAGGTGCAGGAAAAGATGAATGAAAAACTATAAGGAATACGAATATCTTAGAAAGGATTAACAAGGAACTCAAAAGAAGAAGTAAGGTCATTTGGGTATTCCCTAATAACGAGTCGCTATTGAGACTGCAAGTCTCAATATTGATAGATATCAACGAAGAATGGATCACAGGAAATAGATATTTATCTATGGAAGATTAAGGACAGATAGGAGTATAGGGATTTTACAGCAAATATGAGACGCTACCAAAGGTTATGGGGAGAAAGCAGAATATAGAGGATTTCGAAAAACCCTATTTTTTGAAACTCGGCATATATACTCCTTATAAGCAATTGGTTGAAAGTGGGGGTTTATCGAAATCCTCTATATTAACTTCTCAGTGGGATTAAGACTATGTTTTCAGATGTAGAGATCAAATT
>NZ_JADQBY010000015.1 GCF_016278385.1 Methanolobus sp. | reverse complement strand
TAACGAAAAAAAAAGGATACGCTTTTATGCTGAAATTCTAATTAGACGGCCTCTAATATGTTGCTTTTATATTCCATATGCCATAAAAACTTCTCTCCCTTTCTGTTTTGATATAAGTAATTAGTTTCATGTCTCAAAAGGTTTTATTAATCTTCTATTCATATCAAGACCTGAGGTTTCGAACACCACCTTAGCGGAATAATATATGAATGCTCTAATCACATGGATTTTAATAGTTCTCTGTCTGCTCCAATCCGGTATTTTTTCCGGCCTGACAATAGGTATGTTTGGATTGAGTCGTCTTCGTCTTGAAATAGAGGCTGAAGCTAAGAACGAAAATGCAAGGAAAATACTGGCACTAAGAAGAAATTCCCATCTGCTGCTCTCAACTTTACTGTGGGGTAATGTGGGTATAAATGTTCTTCTTACATTGCTGACTGATTCAGTAATGGCAGGTAGCTCTGCTTTTATTTTCTCTACGGTTTTTATTACGACAGTTGGTGAAATTGCTCCACAGGCTTATTTTACGCGAAACTCCATGAGGCTTGGTGCTTCCCTGTCTCCTCTTGTCAAATTATACCTGATAGTGCTATATCCTGTAGCAAAACCATCAGCAATACTTCTGGATATGTGGCTTGGAAAAGAGAAAATGGAGTTCTTTAAAGAGCGTTCTCTCGGTATAATGCTCAAAAAACATATAAGTTCAGATAGTAGCGACATCGATCATCTTGAAGGACATGGTGCCTTGAATTTTCTTTCTATAGATGATCTTTATGTCAAACAGGAGGGCTCTGTGCTTGATCCTTCAAGTATAATTTTTCTCCCTACTTTTAATGGTCTGGTTATCTTCCCATCCAGAGATGATCCGGATTTCAATCTTTTACTTGAAAAGATGGCTTTAAGTTCAAAGAAATGGGTTATAGTTGTTGATGAGGCCGAGGAGCCAGCACTGGCTATTGATTCTGGTTCATTCCTGCGTGATGCCATTTATGGGAAAAAAGAGTTTAATCCATATCGTTACTGTCATCATCCTATAATTGTGCACGATTCTCAAGAAAAGATTGGCAATGTTCTCCACAGGTTGACAGTTTATCCTGTAGATTCTGAAGATGATGTTATAGATGATGACCTGATACTTTACTGGAACAAGGAAGATCCTGAAAAGCTAATAATAACTGGCTCTGATATACTTGGACGCCTGCTCAGGGGAATCGTTGTAAGAGTTGAATGATTTTGCTCTTCTTCTTCTTCTTCTTCTTCTTCTTCTTCTTTCTTGTTGATTGGGATATCTTTAATAACTTAAAAAATCTAAACATGTTATAAACATAAGAGGGGTTCGTATGAAAGAAAGAATTCAAAAAATAAGAGTTGAGATTGATCAACTTATTGACAAAACAGGGAATGAAGCAGAAAAAATAGCTGCAAGTGTAAAATCTTCTGTAAAGGGCATAGTAGCTGACGTTAAAAGTATTGATCTTCGTGAGGATATGGATAAACTATTCGAAGGCATTGATAATCTTGCTGAAAAGACTGGAGCTGGGGCAAAGCACATAGCTTCAGAAATAGGTGAGCAACTTGATGTTCTTGCAGAGAAAATAAACCTTGGAAAGAATTATGACAGGGTAAATGCAGGAATTGATTCACTTATTGAGGTTACAGGTGATGAGGCTGTTAAGGTTACAGAAGATATTATGGATGCAATTAAAAAGATAGTTGCTTCTATAAAATCTGTAGACCTTAAAGAAGATTTAGAAGAAATATCTGACAAAGTAAAAGAGCTGGCAGAAGCAACCGGAAACGAAGCAGAGGATCTGGCATCTGATGTAAAAGGAATGGTTAAGAAACTGAGGAAGAAAGAGTAAAATTGCTCTATCATTTTTTGATTTAACTTCTCAATGGATGGTTTCATGGCATTTAATCTACAGGACGCTATTACTGTACTTAATCTGCAGGACATTGTTACTGTAGATAGATTACTGTCATTTGGCATGAGAGTTCTTGTAGTTTTTATACTCCTCGTTTTGATTAGTGTAATTATCAATGTGCTAAAAAATAATCTCCTGCGTAAGGCCAAGACGAAGAAACAAAGTTCCAACATCAGATTAATGAGTCAGTTATTCAGGTATTCACTTTACCTGATAATTATTCTATTTGCTGCTCTTTCATATTCTAATGCATGGTCCGAATTTGGTGTATTCCTTGGTTTTATTTCAGCAGCGATTGGTTTTGCTCTGCAGAAACCGATGACGGGTATAGCTGCCTGGATCATGGTGGTAACCAAAAGACCATTTGATATTGGTGACAGGATAATTGTGGGTGATGTGAAAGGCGATGTTATTGACATCAACCTGACACACGTGCATGTTATGGAGATCGGAGGTCTTATCGGTGGTGAGGAAAGCTCTGGTAGGGTGGTGATGGTTCCCAATTGGATGCTGTTTGAAAAGAATATCATTAATTATACTTTAAACAATGATTTCGTGCTTGATAATGTGGTAGTGAATGTGACCTATGAGAGTAATCTTGATCATGCAATTGAAATAGCTGATCTTGCAGCCCGAAAATATCTTGCAGGTATTATCAGTACCAGTCCCGGAAATCCCCGTATAAGACTTGAGTTTCAGGCAAGCGGAGTAGATATCAATATTAAGTATTTCTCGCCGGCCAGACAGTTAAACGAGTATTCCACAAAAATCACTAAAGAGTTATTTGATCGGATCAGAGATTCTGGTGATGTGGAAATAGCTTATCCACATACTGAAGTGGTTTTCCGTAAAAAGAAAGAATAAAGATCGTTTAATGTTTGGTTCTGTAGAAAACCCACTTATCATTTCATTTTAATCTATTAACGTAAAAATAATCAATCTCCGATTATTATGCGCTACCGAAAAATAGATCCAACATAAGTTAATGACTTTGTTTTTGTTGAAAAAATGCTTAATGAGTATTTTCACAAAGTTCAATTTTCACCATTTAAAGAATCGGGTAACAAATGGTGAGTCTTTCCTGATAGCATACTTTCTGAATTCGTCCACTCCCAGTAAAAGCAGGGCAAATGGTACTGCGATGAGTACATATTTTATTGATATTGCTGCTGTGTTAAATATAAGGTTCACCAGTGGGTTGTAGATGATGAAGGTCAGTATCAGAAGCTCACTGGCTATACCAAGAAGCACCATACGATTGCTGAAAAGTCCTTTTGTCAATACGGACTGCCGTCTGGTCCTTGATGTGAATACGTTTGCTATCTGGCAGACAATGACGGCTGCAAAGAATGCTGTTATAGCCTGCATATAAAGCGTATCTGTAAATGGGAGTTGCTGCCCCCATGTCCATCCGCCATCGAACAGAACTGCGAAGTAGCATGCAAATCCGGCAGCAGCTTCAATAGGTCCTTTGATTCCATAGGATGTAAGCAGCACCTGAGGTGTTAACAGTTTTTCTTCCCTGGGACGTGGAGGGCGTTTCATAATATCTCCCTCTCCTTTTTCAACTGCAAGGGACAATGCAGGAAGTATATCGGTTCCAAGATCAATGGCGAGGATAAGTTGTACGTTCATTGGCAATGGAAGTGCCAGTAGTACAAAGGCGATGAATGGCAATATCTCAGGAACATTGCTTGTGAGGATGTAGGCTATGAACTTTTTGATATTATCAAAGACAGTCCTCCCTTCTTCTATTGCATTGACGATGGTTGCGAAGTTGTCATCGAGCAGTACCATGTCTGCTGCCTCTCTGGCAACATCCGTACCACTTCCCATGGCAACCCCCATGTCTGCGTTCTTCATGGCAGGTGCATCATTGACACCGTCCCCGGTCATCGTTACTATTTCGCCTGCTGCCTGGAAGGCCCGCACTATCTTGAGTTTCTGCACAGGGGAAGTGCGTGCAAATACAATACTTGGTGCTTTCAGTTTTTGTACAAGCTCTTCTGTAGATAGTTCTTCAAGTTCTGAACCGGTTATTAATACAGGTTCGCTGTGATCATCGGTCAGACCCACAGTTGCAGCTATGGAACGAGCAGTTACCGGGTGGTCTCCTGTTATCATAACAACCTTGATACCAGCCAGATGGCATTTTCTGATAGCTTCGCTGGCCTCAGGTCGTGGCGGATCAACGGCACCTGCAAATCCAAGGAAGGTGAAACAATCCTCACATTCGTCTGCGTTGTCAACTTTCCTGTAAGCAAAAGCAAGTACTCTTTCTCCTTTCTTTGCCATGACAAGGTGCTCTTCTTCAAGGATATGTTTCCTTTTTTCGTCGAGTATTTCCTCATTTCCTTCGATCAGTATATGGTCGCACATGTCAATAATAATTTCAGGTGCTCCTTTTAGGTATGATTCTATTTCTCCAGTTGGTGTTTTACAGATCACCTGCATTCTCTGTTTTTTGGAATCGAACGGATATTCTTCCAGCCTTGGATAGTCACCCTTCATTTTTTCGATATCTGCGAACCCACTGGAATAAACGAGCAAAGATCCCTCTGTAGGATCGCCTTTGTAGCCGGGTTTTTCCTCAGTGAGCCTGGAATTGTTACATATGGTGGCCACACGCAAGAACATCTCCGGCGGAGTTGCCTTTTTTTCCACATCAAGATGCCCGGTACCAGTATAAACGGAATGTATGGCCATCTTGTTCTGTGTAATGGTTCCTGTTTTATCGGTACAGATAACAGTTGTGGATCCAAGTGTTTCCACAGATTCCAGTTGTTTTATCAAAGCATTTCTTTTTGCCATTCTTTTCGATGCAAGGCTCAGGGAAAGTGTTACCGTTGGCAGAAGTCCTTCAGGTACATTTGCAACGATAATTCCAATGGCAAAGATGAGATTTGACAGGAACGTATCCTGAATGAGGAAGCCTACCAGGAAAAAGGAAACCCCAAGAAAAATAGCGATTGCAGAAATGATCTTGATAAAATGATTGAGTTCTTTTCGAATTGGAGTGTCCACGGAAGATGTTTGTTCGGTCAGAGCTGCCAGTTTCCCTATCTGTGTATCCGATCCAGTGCCAACCACAATGGCCTTTCCATTCCCTGTCTGGACAAGTGTTCCTGAGAATACCATATTCCTGCATTCCAGTATGCTGGGATGTGTGCAGTCCAGAGAACGCAGTTGTGGCTCAGCTTCTCCTGTTATTGGTGAGTTGTCAACTTTAAGTGAGTTCTCTTCGATGACCCTTCCATCTGCAGGTATCTTGTCACCTTCTTCAAGATAGACTACATCACCCACTACAATTTCGGTGGCAAGTATCTCTGTGATTTTCCCGTCCCGAATTACCCGAGCCTTTGGTGGTATGAGGTTTTTGAAACTCGCCATAATCCTTTCAGCCTGGTATTCCTGGATGAATGTGAAACTGCTGTTAAGTATTACAACCCCAAGCAAAGCTATGGCTATGAAGATATTGCCCTGTCCCGGGTCAAGCCACTCAGCAATAAATGAGAGTACGGAACCAAATAAAAGCAGAAGAGAAAAGAAATTCTTATACTGTTTGAAGTACTTGATCAGGACACTTTCCTTTCTAGTTTCTTCAAAAACGTTCCTTCCACACAGATTGACTCTTCGAACTGCCTCTTCAGAAGATAAGCCTTCAGCTGTTGTATTAATTCTTTTTAAGATATCTTCAAGTGGAACACTGTGTTCATCACCTTTTGATTTACATTGAAAGCCTTTTTCTTCCGGCACTTCGTCACTCACACTCTATTAGGTTTATGATATTATCAGATAAAATCATTGTGATTGTTATACTTCCCTACAGCTACAAGTAGATATCACTGGAATGAGGTATAGATATTCCAGATTCCAAGGGCAATCAAATTTACAGCCATTGCAGCAAGCAACAATCCCATAAGTCTTGTAAATACCAGCATTCCGGTATGACCAAGGAACTTGTATACTCTTCTGGAAAACCGGAATAATATCAATGTTATTAAAAAAGTGAGCATTATCGCAAACAGGACTGCCATGTTCTGTAATATTGAAGCCGCACTTCCCATTAGAACAATAACAGTGGTAATTGTACCTGGACCTGTTAAAAGCGGAAGACCAATGGGGAATATCCATATATCGCTACGGTCCTGTGATTTATTTATTTCTGTGTCTGTGATACTTTCACGGGAAACCTTTGCCAGTATCATATCAAAAGCCACAGTAAAAAGCAGTATTCCACCAGCCACTCTTAAAGCGTCAATGCTCACACCGAAGAAGTTCAGTATTATTTCTCCTGTCACGGCAAAAAATAATGCAATGATACAGGCAAGAATTACTGATTTTGTGGCAAGTGCATTCTTCTCTTCCCGTGTCACGTCACTTGTCAGCGAAACGAATGTGATAACTCCACCAACCGGACTGACTATGGCAAAAAGTGAACTGAACGAATATATCAAAAAAGCAATATTGTCCATTTTTGTTCCTTCCGCTTACCCAAGTTGTTTAAACTATTTTCTGTAGATACATAAGAGTTGTGCTTATTGTCATCATATGCTAAGTTTAGAGGATGTGCGTGAGTCATTTTGGGTTTACAATTCTTAACAGAAAATCTATTACGTTTACTCTCTTTTATATGTCGGTTTACATTATGCACATCTATTTTGTTGCACAGCTATAAATAATGCTTACTGTATTTATATTTCCACGATACATATATATACTTGTAATTATAAAACGATAAATTGTCAGAGGATTATTACTCTGGAGCATTGCAGATGTGGGTCATTTGATATCCATCAAACTACCTCCACAATACCACATCTCACTTCCTAAGTTACCCTGGCTTTGCCAGGGTCACTTCCCACAGATAGTTTTGTATTCACTTCTTCTTACCAAAATAACAGTCAAAGTGAAGGTTTACAACCGGGTGGTTGACATTCCACAAACAACAGATTACTAAAAAAAGTCCTATATTGGACGATAAATTAACTTTTAACTATCTATCGGAAGTTCAAAAGTGAAATTACTTCCTTTTCCGAGTTCGCTTTCAACCCATACTCTTCCGCCATGCAGTTCCACAAGTTCTTTTACAAGAGCCAGTCCCAGTCCGGTTCCTTCATATTTCCTAGATGTGGATGAATCGATCTGGCTGAAAGGTTTAAAAAGCTTCTTCTGGTCGTTTGGAGATATACCGATTCCTGTATCTATGACAGATATCTGTAAATTAGTATCCCTAATTTTTGCAATGATTGTTATCCTGCCATTGTTGTCTGTGAACTTGATGGCATTCCCGATGAGGTTGTACAATATCTGCTTGATCTTTGATCTGTCCGCCATGACTTCTGGAAGGTTATCAGGCAAATCAACATCAACTGTCAGGTTCTTGTCCGATGTAAGTGGGTGCATCATTGCGGTAATCTCACTGATCGCTGATGGAATATCGATCATATCGAAATTCAGTTCCATCTTACCGGCTTCTATCTTTGAGATATCGAGAATATCATTAATTAAGCTCAAAAGGTGATGTCCGCTCTCAGAGATGTTTTGAAGATAATGTTCCTGTTTAGAACTGATCTCCCCGGTCATACCATCTATCATTACATCTGAAAAACCTATTATGGAATTAAGTGGTGTGCGCAGTTCATGGCTCATATTGGCAAGGAACTCGCTCTTTGTACGATTTGCAGTCTCAGCTTTTATCTTCGCACTGAGCATAGCTGCTTCAGTCCGGACTCTGTCTGTCATATCCCTTCCCACAGTCTGGATCATACCTTTTTGTGCTTTGAGGAATGAAGCACTAATATCTACATATATTATACTTCCATCTGAGCTGATCATTTTGTTATCCCTACGACAGTAGCCTTCTGTTTCTATTTTCTTCATTCTCTCTTTTATTGTATCTCTGTCTTCTGCCAATGTCAAATCAGTCATCGATATTTTCTTTAGTTCCGTCTCACTATAACCAAACATTTCACAGGCCCTCTTATTTGCTTCAAGTATTCGTCCGTTGAGGTCGTGGATCATTATGGCATCATTTGATTGTTCAAAAAGACTCCTGTATTTAGTCTCACTTCTGATGATATCTTCTTCTGCTTTCTTTTGCTTACTAATGTCCCTTACTATGGCCTGTGCAAGGTCCGGATATCCCTCAAGTACCTTGGCATTGACCTCTGCATCAAAGGTTTCATCGTTTGCCTTTGCATACAATGTGTGGACATAGACATCTCCGTCTTCCCTGAATTGCTGCATCCCGACAACACCAGCTGCTTTATGATACGGTGCCAGGAGATCAACAACATTCATTTTCTGGAACTGCTCTTTTGTATATCCGAACATCTCGCAGGCCCTTTCGTTCACATCTACTATCTGTCCATCAATGTGATTCAGGAATATGGCATCATTTGACTGCTCAAAAAGTGACCTGTATCTTTCATCATTGCGCTTCAGTTCATCTTCAGCTTCCTTTTTCTCAGTTATGTCCTGCAATGCTCCGGTTAGTTTTACGACTTTACCATGTTCTATTTTTGGATGGGCGATTGCCCTCACCCATTTATGATATCCTTTTCCTGTGATCGCTTCCAGTTCAAGATCAAATGATTCACCTTTTTCGATAGCATCATATGTTGCTTTTTCAATTATCTTCCTTGAATCCGGAGAATAACAGTTCAATGCTTTCTCAAGAGTATCGATATCCGCTGTTTCATGGATATTTTTAACTTCAGGTGTCCACGTAAGCACATTGGATGCTGCATCCCAATCCCATCCGCCTATTTTGGCAATTGTTCCGACTTCGTTGAGAAGAGCCTCACTTTCACGCATTTTTTCTTCAGCTTCCTTGCGATTGGTGATATCTTCTGAAAAAATCACAATTCCACCAATCGTACCATCAACGGCATGCCAGGGGCGAACCTCCCAATGTAACCACTGTATACTTCCGTCCCCTCTCTTGAAACGATCCTCATCACCATGGATTATTTCCCCTTTAAGAGCCCGTTGATGTATCTCTTTCAATTCATCACTGATCTCTGGAAATACATCGTAATGGCATAGTCCACGCAGATCCCGGTCACTAAGCAAATAATCATTGAGCCATCGATGGCTGACGGCGACATATCGCATATCGCGATCAAACATAGCTAATGAAGCCGGTGCATAATCTATGAACAGCCTTAGTAGTTCCTCACGTTCACGCAGTTTTTCTTCAACCATTTTGCGTTCTGTGATGTTTGTCGTGGTTCCGAATGTCAGGAAAGTTCCATTGTCCTTAATATGGGAAGAACCTAAGGAATTCACCCAGACGATCTTCCCTTCCTCAGATACCACTCTGTAATCTATATCCAAGGGGGTATCAGGTTGCTTAAAAGACTGTTTCATTACATCCCTCACTTTTATGGTGTCTTCGGGATGTATATGTGCAAAATAATTGTTCCAATCATTTCCTGTGGTCCCATCTGGGAATCCCAGTAATTTATCCATGTTTTTGGAAACATAGGTTTCCACTTCATTTCCTTCATTGTCGAATATAGCTTTCCAGATTCCTGCGTCCAGGGAATTGATGACCTCTTCATACTCTTTTTCTTTTTTGAGCAGAATAGATTCTGTTTGTTTGCGTTCAAGGAGATTTACGATCATATCTCCTGCAATTTTCAGGACATAGAGTTCTTTTTCTTCCCCCCAGTCATGTATCTTGCTTTTTGAATCTACTCCCAGGAAGCCTTTGAAAACACCGTAACGTGAAAGAGGGACCATTGCAATGGATTTTATACCAAGGTTCTGCAGCGTCTTTTGTACATACTCTCTTTCTTTTGATATTTTGTCAACATCAGGTATGTTTATTATTTGCAAATTCCTAAGCTGTTCAAATACAAGCTTTTTAGCATCCCATTTCTCATTGAGTTGTATTTTAGAGATTACTCCTTCAGCATGCCATTCATGGGTTTTAATGATATAATCTGGGTTGTCAGCAACACTGAACAGAACTACACGATCAGCACCAATGAAACCTGCCAGATCCTTAAGCGCACTATTGATGTCTTTGTTAATATCTTTAAAATTACTGTTGATAAAACGGCTTGATATTTGTGATATCAGATTATCCTTGCTTTTGCTTTCTTCAAGTTCGATGTTTGCTCTCTTTCTGGTTGTAAGGTCTTCGATAATAGTGTGACATCCATAAACGAATCCATTATCGTCCTTTCTGGGAAATACCTTGAAACTCAGGAAGAGTTTCTTTTGCCACTTGGATTGATAAAACGTTTCTATCGACGAATTCCTGCCTGTTATAAAGGCTTCTTCAATAACTGCAGAAATACCGGATTCAACCAGGGCTGGAAAAGTCAGCATATTGATTTTTTGAGTGGCTTCCGCTGAAGGAGAACCTAATATATTCAAGAGAAAATCATTTACTGCGGTTATGTTTCCTTCCCTATCACATGAAAGTATGCCAAGGGGCAGTTCGTCAACGAGTTTCTCAAAACCATCGTGACTGTTTTCAGGCAGGCCTGAAGGGCCATCTTCATGCCTTTGATACTTTTTTATCATGTTTTTTTAGTTAAGTAGCCGTAATCCAAAAGTGGTACCTTTTAGATAGTGTACTCATATCGTTTGTATATGCATATATTTATAATTTTCTGTATTATTTTATGTTTCTTTTTTTAAAGTATTAATATACCTTATCCTATGATCAAGTTCTTATCTTTTAAAACCATAATGTCCAGCGGAGTGTGGGCAGATATTCACTAATTTTTGATTTGTTCCTTTAGTTTACACTTCTTGGAATGGCGATAAATTATGGATGAGAAAAAAGACACAAAAAAGTATCTTGAAGAACAGTTCAAAGATATGAAAAATTACATTTCCCGAAACATAAAGGACCTTGAACTGGAAAAGGAATTCGACAAGCAAGTAAAGGACATAAATGAATATTTTGATAGCAGTATGAAGAAATTAAAGTCCGGTATGGGGGAAAAAGCAGTTTCTATGCCTGTATATATGCCTTTAATAGGTGACAATGCTCCTTCTTTTACGGCAGTGACCACAGCAGGTGATATTAATTTCCCAAAAGACTACAAGGGCAAGTGGGTAATTTTTTTCAGTCACCCGGCCGACTTCACCCCGGTATGTACTACGGAGTTCATGACTTTTGCCAGCATGCAGGATGATTTCAAAAAACTGGATGCTGAGCTGCTGGGCCTTTCAATAGACAGTGTTTATGCTCATATCGCATGGCTTCGTACTATCAAGGAGAAGATAGAATACAAAGGCATGAAAGACGTGGAAATAACTTTCCCTGTCATTGCTGACCTTAAAATGGATGTAGCAAAGAAATTTGGTATGGTCCAGCCAAATGCTTCTGACAATCAGGCCGTCAGGGCAGTATTCATGATTGACCCCAAGGCAAAGATAAGGGCTATTATCTATTATCCTCTTTCCAACGGGCGCAACATGGATGAGATCAAGAGATTGTTGCTTGCAATGCAGAAATCTGATGCAGAAAATGTAGCAACCCCTGCCAACTGGCAACCGGGCGATGATGTGATTATTCCACCACCGGGTTCATGTGGCACTGCCAAAGAAAGAGTAGAATCAAAAGATGAAAATACATATTGTCTTGACTGGTTCATGTGCTTCAAGAAGCAGTCATAATTGCAAGCAAAGAATGGAATAATAAATGATAGAAAAGGACTCTGTGGTCCTTTTTTTTATTGTTTTTTAAGCAAAACAGAATAATTATTTTTTCTTTTCTTCTTCTAATGCCTTGCTGACTATTTTCATGGCACAGAGGTCGCCACACATGGAGCAAGCATCGCTTCCTGTATTCCTGCTGTCACGTATCTTCTTAGCCTTCTCTCCATCAATTGCAAGTTCAAACTGAGTGTCCCAGTCAAGGTTCTTACGTGCATGTGCCATTTTGTTATCAACTGCTCTTGCACGCTCTTTCTGTCCTTCTTTTGCAAGGTCTGCTGCGTGGGCAGCTATTCTGGTGACAATGGTTCCTTCGCGGATATCATCATTAGTAGGCAGTGCCAGGTGCTCTGCCGGTGTGGTCATGCACAGGAAATCAGCTCCACACATGCCAGCAAAAGTGCCACCTATGGCTCCGGTAATGTGATCGTAGCCAGGGGCAATGTCTGTTACCAGCGGACCCAACAAGTAGAGGGGAGCATTGTCACAAAGGCTCTTCATTGCTTTCACGCTCAGCTCTATCTCATCGATAGGCACATGTCCCGGACCTTCTACAAAACATTGGATATTTGCTTCTCTGGTTCGTTTCACAAGTTCTCCCAGTGTTATGAATTCCATAAACGAAGGCCCGTCTGAAGCATCATGGATACATCCTGGTCTCATGCCGTCTCCGAGACTGATGGCCATGTCGTATTCGTGGGCAATCTCCATCAGGTAATCATACTCTGAATAGAATGGGTTGTCTTCTCCATTGTGCAGCATCCATGCAAGGGTGAATGACCCACCACGACTGACCATATCTGTTATCCTGTTGCTCTGTTTGATCCTGTTCATGGCATCCTTGTTCACGCCCGCATGTATGGTGACAAAATCAATACCGTCTTTTGCATGCTTACGTACTGCATTGAACATATCATCGGACGTCATGTCCACAACAGTCTTCTGTGAAGCTGCGGCCTGGTATATTGGGACAGAACCTATTGGGATGTTCACAGCATCCATTATTTTTTTTCTGATGAGGTCCAGGTCTCCACCGGTTGACAGGTCCATGAGTGCATCGGCACCAAAGGCTTCTGCTGTTTTTGCCTTCTCGATTTCCTCATCGATATTTATGTAATCACGGGAGGTTCCTATATTGGCATTTATTTTTGTACTGAGATATTTTCCTATACCTACGACCCTGCAGTCCCTTACAGGGTTGTTTGGGATACTTATGGTCCCATTGGCAACACATGAACAGATGGTCTTAGCATCAATGCCTTCGTCCCTTGCAACGGCTTCCATCTGGGGTGTGATCTTGCCCTTTTTAGCATCTTCCATTAATGTCATTGTAACTCCGGTATGCAGTGTCTTTTAGTGCAGATACATTCTTGCCACATATATATGTTTCACAGCACTTATTGAATATTTGGAATTATTTTCCATTTATTTCGTTGTGTTTATAACGATCAATGACTGGTGGTACTGGCAAAAAAGTGATAATCATTATTCACTATCTGGCATGTGCAGTGGAGAAATGAACAACGATGGAACAGCATCCTATTGAATTACTGATCACCAAAGCCGATATCGCTATAAATCAGGAAGATCTCGATACTTTGATAGATATCTACGCAGGTGATGCTTTCTGGTTATTCAGCCGGGAATGAATGCAGTTGGTAAAAAGCAGATCAGAAAAGCATTTCAGGCTATTGCTGCTCACTTTGAACATACGCTGGATGTCAGACAGACCGGAATGGAAAATCCAAACTGGACAGATTCCACATACATTTCCATGAATATTTATTCTGATGGTCAAAAGGTAATGATGTCTCTAACGAATGTTTTTGATAAGTGGGCTGCTGTGGCGGTCTCATCTCTAGAGGCAATTCCTGATGGTATGGAATCATATACTTTGCAGGGTGGCAAATATGCCGTATTTATTCACAAAGGTCCTGCAAGTGCCTTTCCAAAGACCATGCAGCATATCTTTGTTGAATGGCTTCCAAAATCAGGTTTCGAGATTGATGACAGGGAGCATTTTGAAGTTTTACCTGAGGATTATGGCAGGAACGACTCGGAAGCTGAAGAGGAAGTCTGGATTCCGATCAAATGAAAATATCTGTTGTATCACTTTCACCCCGCAAGCTCAATTCTTATCTAATATCAGAACATAGGGTTGCAGCATGTCTATAGTCGTATTCACGGAAAAGAACAAAGCAGCTTCTCAGATAGCAGGTATTCTTAGTGGCGGACATTACAACCGTGCTTCGGTGGCAGGTCTTCCTGTATACGACTTTAAGCTGAACGGCAAGGAATGGAGGATAATGGGTCTTGCCGGGCATATCATGGGATACGATTACCCGGAACAGTTCAACAACTGGCGTGAATGTGATCCTGCAATTCTTCTGGACACTGATCCTGTTAAAAATGTAACGAAAAAACCATATGCAACTGCAATCTCACTTCTTGCAAGTGGTGCGGAAGAAGTTGTTCTTGCCTGTGACTTTGACAGGGAAGGAGAGAATATTGGATTTGAGGCGAAGACAATTGCTGAAAAGGTAGCTTCCTTTCCAGTTAAAAGAGCACGTTTTTCTTCACTTTCGGACAGTGAGATAAAGAATGCATTCTCGAATCTTGTTGAACCTGACTATAATATGGCAATGTCTGCGGAAGCCCGTCAGATATTGGATCTTAAAATGGGTGCTGCTTTTACCCGTTTCATGACACTGGCAGTCAGGGAAAAGGCCCGTACCAAGGGCGTTATTTCAATTGGCCCGTGCCAGACTCCTACATGTGGTTTTGTTTATGAGCGGGAGAAACTGATAAAGAACTTCCAGTCAAAGGATTTCTGGAAAATCGAAGCTATTTTCGTGGCAGATAGCACTGATTTCACAGGTATTCACAGGGGAGGGCACATTCCGGATAAGGCAAAAGCAGATGAAATATTTGCCCGGATTAGGGATTGTCGGACTGGTCTTGTGGACAAGAAAAGTGTGAAAGAGGCTCGAACAAGTCCTCCTTATCCGTTGAATACCACAGAATTCCTGAAACGAGCATCCAAATTTCTAGGTGTAAGTCCTGAAACGGCACTTGAAACCGCAGAGCAGCTCTATCTTTCAGGTTTTACCAGCTATCCGAGGACTGAAACCAATAAATATGCTGATGATTTTGATTTCAAATCCAAACTTGTGGCATTCTCATCAGGTACATATCAGAAGTATGCGCTTTCAATAATCTCTGCCGGGGAGATTAGTTGCAGGAATGGCATTAAGGACGGACATGATCACCCTCCTATCCATCCTATAAAGGCAGCTTCAAAGGATGATATTGAAAAAAGTATCAGAATGCCCGATGCGTGGAAAATTTATGACCTTATTGTAAGACATTTTCTTGCAAATCTCATGGGGCCTGCAATATTTGAGAAAACACGGTTTGAGATCCTTGTAGGTGGGGAAATCTTCGATGTCACTGGCTCTGTGCTCAGGGATGCAGGGTGGCTTTATGTCTATCCTTTTGAAACAAAAACTGATAAACTTCTCCCTGCTATTGAACAAAAGGAAGAGGTTGGCGTAAAGGAGATAAAGAACATCAAATCTGAAACCACTCCTCCTAAACGTCTTACAGAGGCAGAATTGCTTACTCTGATGGACAAGCATGGTATTGGTACCAAGGCAACAGCTCCGAGTCACATTGAGACCAATAAGAAAAGAGGTTATTTTGAAACAAAGGGAAAAACGATTTCCATTCTTGACACCGGTTTCACTCTTATGGATACGCTGGATTCAACGGTTCCAATACTCGTACAGCCCGAAATAAGGGCCCGCATAGAATTTCTCATACAGGAAGTGGAAGACGGGAAAAAGTCACTTGAAATTGCCCTTGGTGAAGGGACTTTGCTCATCAAAAAGATGTATTCTGAGTTAACATCCAGCAAGGATGCCATTGCTTCCAGGATGGCAGGTACTATCACTGATGAACAGGTTGCTACAGACAAGAAGAATTTAGTGGGGACATGTCCTGAGTGTGGGCGGATGCTTCATATGATAAAAACCGATAAGGGTAGGTTTGTGGGTTGTACTGGTTATCCCGTTTGCAAAAAAACATATCCTTTGCCTAAGGCCGGTGCACTTACAGTCATGCGTTCTCAGGAGTGCAGCAAAGGTGGAGTTGCTGTTCTCAAGGTTGGCAATAAATACAACTGGGCCGTAGGTATTGGTCCCTGCTTCACATGTGAGCTGGAAAAAAAATGTTTCCCTCCTGAAGTAGTTGGTCCCTGTTCTGTCTGTGATGGCTCAATGTTCGTTATATCTGTAAAAGACTCCCGTTTCCTTGGTTGTACTAAGAGGTGTGGACACACACAGTCAGTTCCTAAATCCGGTAGACTTACAGTTCTGGATAAAATGTGTGAACACTGCGGATGGCACATGTTGCGTGTTAAAGAGCAAAAACAAGATGCTGTGGAGTTCTGTGCCAATCGCCAATGTGCCGGGAAGAAAAGAACGTCTCACTGAATCAATCAAAATTGATTTGGTGGTAAATCAGTTTTCCTTGATTTACTGCTATATTTGACATAAACTTATATATGATAAAATCCATTTTATGACTTAGAGACGGATTGTAGGCCTATTTCCTGATTACAATCTATTATAAATGGGTCATGCAAATCTACTACCTCCAATCAATTTACACAAAACCAATGACCATTTTCAATTCGTCTCTGCCTCCATCTTTTAGTTAAAATTTGCCTCCATACTTTTCACTGTATGTTATCTCGCTCAGATCTTTTCTGGTACTATTCTTTCCAATATCTGCAGGTTTACCTAGTGCAAGCACTGCCATAAGTTCCATAGTATCAGGACAATTAAGAATCAAGTTTACTTTATTTGATTGATTTAATATTTCACCCAGCCAGACCGCACCAAGATCAAGATCACAACATGCCAGAAGCATATTCTGTATGGATGCTCCTATTGCCTGGATATCCTTTGTCTTGTTGTACATGGTTTCAGTATCAAGATAAATAGCTATCAGTAATGGTGCATTCTGGATGATTTTGAAGTAATGCGTGCATTCTGCCAGTTCATTCATGTTTTCTCTATTTTTAATGACAATGAATTTCCATGGCTGGTTATTCAGGCCGGATGGTGCCCATCTACCTGCTTCCAGTATGGTTTTGATATCTTCATCTGTTACCTCGTCTGATGTGAATTTCCGAACACTGCGTCTTGATAGAATCGTATCTATTGTTTCTTTCATATTTTGCCCTCTGTTGTATTTTGTGCCACTTATCAAAAGAATAATTCCTGATCACTTATAGTTAAAGACTATAGAATTACAGTTAATAGTTAAAATCACTGCTCTTTTTAGTTCAAGTTGAATAAACCTTATCAATCAATAATGAGAAGGTCGTGTTATGGTCAAAAGACAAACCCTGAAAAATCGTGAGTTTGGTTATGAGCTTTCTGGTGTAGAACACAAACTCATATTTGAAAGTGATGAGATGGGCTTTGTTAGATTTGATGGCCGAAGCAGACGACTTTTTTATCTTGATCCTTCTCCTTTTCTCTCCACGCCAAAAAGGGATATATACATAATAGCTGATGAATCTGTTCCGATACCAAAAATGAATGATCTGATCAAGGTTACATCATTTGAAACAGAGCGAGTTGTCAAAGGTACATTTGATAATCTTGTTAACATCGATGTCCGGTATGTCAAAGCATGGATCAAAATAGATCCAAACAAGCTTCTTCACAGAAAGGTAATGGATCAGGAAGAGTATATTAATTTTTTCAAACACCCATTTAATAGGGCAGACGAAAACATTGATAGTATTTCTCAGTGTCTTGCAATATGTTCCGTTTCATCAAATGCAATTGGTATCAATGAAAAAGGCGGTATAGATTCTGGCATAATTGCAAAGAAGAGTGGATGGAATTCTTTTCTTTCTTTACAGAAAGTAATTCCACGGGAATTTAAAAGTGTAAAATCTCCTTATTTTTACAGTTCTTCTGCAGTTGAAAAGAAAATTAATCCATTAGGCAGTATGGAGGTAAACCTTTCAATATTAATGCCAAAAGAAACATTTGTTCATTTGCCTATTGTTTTTGATGCTGAGATGCGCCCAAAGTCTGATTATTCCGCAGATGTCTCTTTTGAGATTCCATTTGTAAGGGCTCATCTTCTGGATACTTTAATGTTTCAGCCAGAGATTACACAGAAGGCAGAAAAATGTTTGACCGATCGTATCTATGAAATGACAGAAACCTTCACAAGCTCGCATAATTTTGTTTACAAACAGGACCTTGGTGATGCTGCTCCCAAATTAGGTTCAAGTATTGCCCGAATGAACTTTAGCAATGAAGTTTCCGTTGCCAATGTACGCGAAGGCTTTGATATATGGATGGACATGTTCGTACATGCTTCAAAGTTTAAGAAATCAAATCTCTCTTCCGGGGAAATATTCCGTTTACCCAAAGAAGCAGCTCAATTATATCTTCAACTTGAAGATACTTTTGGTATTGACGTGATAATCTCTATGAAGGATGTTGAAACAATATCCTTGCTCAGTCCTTTTGAGTTATCAAATGCTATTGCTGCATTAAGGAATGCAGGTGCAATATATTCTCCAAGACTCGATTTTATTAAAATACTATCATTTAAACTGTAATTGGGACGTGGGATAAGATGAATGAAGATATTGCTGAACTTAATAAAAAGGCAACTAGATTGGGTTATGAACTAATGGATCTCGAAGACGAATTAGATATTGTTATCGAGGGCATAGGAAATGCTCTCAATGAAGACGAAAAAGCGGAACTTATAAGTCAAAAAGAGACGATCAAGTGTGAGATCGCAGATATTAAAGATGAAAGGTACGAGCTTAATAAAAGATTGCTCAATTCATTCTAATTTCAAAATCAATATAAAATCAGATTCAAATTCAGGAAATAACAAAAAAATATAGTGTAGACCAAAAGGCCTACTTTTCGTTTAGTTCACTGTTCAGCCAGGGCATCTTAGCTCTGATCTGTTTACCTATGACTTCCAGTGGATGTTCCCTGTCCTGTCTTTCCATTGCTGTGAGAACTGGTCTGTTTGCCTTGCCTTCAAGTACGAACTCACGGGCGAACTCTCCGTTCTGTATTCTCTCAAGTGCCTCGTACATAGCTTCTCTGGAAAGCTCGTTGATGACCTTAGGACCAACTGTCATTCCACCGTATTCTGCAGTGTTGGATACTGAGTACCACATCTTATCAAGGCCTCCCTCGTGGATGAGGTCAACGATGAGCTTAAGTTCGTGGCATGTCTCGAAATATGCCATTTCCGGCTGGTAGCCTGCTTCAACAAGTACTTCGAATGAAGTCTTGATAAGGGAAGCGACTCCACCACAGAGGTCTACCTGTTCACCGAAAAGATCGGTCTCGGTTTCCTCACGGAAGCTTGTCTTGTATACTCCTGCACGGGTACATCCGACACCCTTTGCATGTGCAAGTGCCATTTCCATTGCCTTGCCGGTTGCGTCCTGATAGACTGCTACAAGACCAGGAACTCCTGCGCCATCTACGTATGTCCTTCTGACAAGATGGCCTGGGCTCTTTGGAGCTACCATGTAGACATCGATGTCCTTTTGTGGGATGATCTGGTTGTAGTGGATGTTGAATCCGTGTGAGAATACGATTGCGTTGCCTGCTTCAAGTCCTGGCTCGATATCATTGTAATATACCTGTGACTGTGTCTCATCAGGAAGGAGAATCTGGATGACGTCTGCCATCTTTGCTGCTTCTGCAACTGTCATGACCTTGAGTCCGTCTTCTTCTGCCTGTTTCCAGCGTCTGCTGCCTTCTCTTAAGCCTACGGTCACATCAAGTCCTGAATCATGCAGGTTCTGTGCCTGTGCATGTCCCTGGCTTCCGTAACCCATCACTGCGATCTTTTTACCTTTCAGTAAGTTAAGGTCTGCATCGTTATCATAATACATTTCTGCCATTGTATGTACCTCTTTAATTGAAATATCTATAAGTTCTTGAATAATTAAGAATTCTTCTGTCCTCTTCGCAGGGCAACTTTTCCTGTCCTTACCATTTCTTTTATTCCAAATGGCTTGAGTAACTGCTCGATAGCAGTTATTTTTCCTTCGTCACCTGTAACTTCAATGATCATGGATTTTGAACCAACATCAATGATACGGGCACGGAATATATTTGCTATCTGCATTATCTCGGGACGGTTGGTGACTTCAGAGTTAACCTTTATGAGTGCCAGTTCCCTATCAACAGACTCTTCGGATTTTAGGTCTGTGACTCTGATGACGTCAATGAGTTTGTTGAGTTGTTTCATGACCTGTTCCAGAACATCATCATCTCCCATCACTACAATAGTCATGCGGGAAATGGTTGGGTCTTCAGTAACTCCTACCGTAAGGCTGTCAATATTGTAGCCTCTTCTTGAGAACATGCCTGCGACTCTTGAGAGTACTCCGTATTTGTTCTCAACCAGAACTGCAAGTGTATGTCTCATTCTTTCCTCTCCAGGTCCATAATTTCATTAATTGCAGCACCTGCTGGTACCATCGGTGATACGTTCTCCTCGCATTCGATAATAAAGTCAATGACCGTCGGTCTTCCTGATGCAATGGCTTCCTCGATCGCGGGGCGTACTTCTTCACGTTTGGTGGCTCGAAGTCCCAGCGCGCCGTAGGCTTCTGCAAGTTTTACGAAATCAACGCTATTTTGTATACAAGTTGAGGAATATCTCTTGTTGTGGAACAATTCCTGCCACTGCCTGACCATTCCAAGGTAACCGTTATTGAAAATTGCTACAATGACCGGCACGTTTTCCTGGACTGCTGTTGCAAGTTCCTGTGAGTTCATCTGGAATGAACCGTCGCCTGCAATGTCAAAGACTGTTTTGTCCGGTCTTGCTATCTTGGCACCGATGGCTGCGGGGAATCCGTAACCCATAGTTCCAAGTCCTCCGGATGTGATAAAGGTCCTAGGTTTACTGAATCTGAAATACTGGGCAGCCCACATCTGGTGCTGTCCTACCTCGGTGACTATAATGGCATCCTTGCATGCTTCGCTTATCTGCTCGATGATGTACTGGGGTTTAATTCCATTGCCGGTTGCAGGTTCCACGTAGTAGAGGGGATGATCTTTTTTCCAGTTGTCTATCCTCTTTATCCATGCTTCGGATTGTGACGGGGATGCGTATTTCAAAAGCTTTTGCAGTATCCACTTTGCATCTCCTACAATTGGTATGTCGACCTTTACGTTCTTTGATATCTCTGCAGGGTCGATGTCTATATGGATTATCTTTGCATTGGATGCAAATGCCTTGAGCTTACCTGTTACCCTGTCATCAAACCTGACTCCTACTGCAATCAAAAGATCAGATTCCTGGATGGCATAGTTGGCATACTTGGTCCCATGCATTCCAGGCATTCCCAAAAACAGTGGGTGCTCTACAGGGAATCCGCCCATCCCTGTGAGGGTTGTTGTTACAGGTGCATTGATCTTCTCTGCAAATTCGCGAAGCTCTTTACTTGCTTCTGAACTAATGATCCCGCCACCTGCATAGATAACAGGATTCTTTGATTTCCCTATCTCTGAAGCTGCTTTTTTTATCTGCTGGAGATTGCCCTGATATGTGGGTTTGTATCCTCGAAGGTTTACTTTGTCAGGATAATAGAAATCAATTTCCTGAACAGTGATGTCCTTGGGAAGGTCTATGAGTACAGGTCCTTGTCTGCCAGTGGATGCTATGTGGAATGCTTCTTTGATTATTCTAGGAAGGTCATTTGCATCCTGTACAAGGTAATTATGCTTAGTAATTGGCATTGTGATGCCTGTGATGTTTGCTTCCTGAAAAGCATCATTTCCGAGTAAGTTACTTGGAACCTGTCCGGTAAAGACTACCATTGGTATGGAGTCCATGTACGCATTTGCAATGCCTGTTACAAGGTTTGTTGCACCGGGTCCTGAAGTTGCCAGGCAGACTCCTGTCTTTCCGGTTGCCCTTGCATATCCTTCCGCCCCGTGGACCGCTGCCTGCTCGTGGCGGACTAGTATATGACGGATATCCGCATCATAAAGTTCATCGTATATGGGGAGCAGTACGCCTCCCGGATACCCGAAGATGGTATCAACACCTTCTCTGTACAGGCACTCGATAAAGGCTCTTGCACCTGTCATTTTTTCCGTCGATTCAGTCATATAAAACCTCGAAATATTAATATTAATGGTAAATCAAATTTCAAATCAAATCTGCCTGTAAATTGCCAGTATCTATCTTAAAAGTTTCTGAAATAATCTGCTACTTTCAGATAAGGCGGTTAATCCCATTAAGTACTGCTTCCACAGAAGCCATGACTATATCTGTGCGTGATCCTCTTGATGTAACCATCTTTCCATTCTTTGAGAGTTTCACCAATACCTCTACAAGAGCATCGGTTCCTCCGCTGATGGCATCTACATGATATTCTTCAAGCTGCACATCTGCAATGCCTGATATGCCCTTTTTGATACTTGCAAGTGTTGCATCCACAGGTCCATCTCCGGTAGCTGCCTCCACCACTTGTTTTCCGTCTACTATGAGTTTGACAGAAGCTGTTGGTGTTACCTTGTTACCTGACACGACTGTGAACTCTTCAAGGGTGACTCTTGCCTCGCTCTGGATATTAAGCACAGTTTCGGTAATTGACTGCAGGTCTGCATCGGTGACCTTCTTGCCGTGGTCTCCAAGTTCCTTAACACGATTGAGGATCTCATGCAGCTGTGGATCATCCACCTCAAATCCCATTTCTTTGACTGCCAATGTGACTGAACTTTTGCCTGCATGCTTTCCAAGCACGATCTTTCTTTCCCTGCCAAGTACTTCAGGTTTTATGGGTTCATATGTGCTTGTATCTGCCAGCAGTCCATGTACGTGAATGCCTGCTTCATGGGTAAATGCATTTCCGCCGGTAAGTGATTTGTTAGGTGCTACGGGCAATCCTGTGAGCCTGCTTACAAGTCTTGAAGTTTTGAAAATCTCTTTTGTATTAATTCCGGTCTTACATTTGTATAACCATTCAATTGCCATTACAACTTCTTCCAGAGCCGTGTTACCAGCTCTTTCGCCAATGCCGTTTATCGTCACATGGGCCTGTTGTGCACCTGCCTTTAAGGCTGCTAAGGTGTTGGCGGTTCCGAGACCAAAGTCATTGTGACAATGAATGCTGACTGGTGCCTTTACTGCGGAGCAGATGTCGCTGAAAATGACTTCTGTCTTTTCAGGAACAAGCAATCCTACGGTATCACAGAAGCATAACCTGTCCGCTCCTGCTTCAACACCATCAATGTATAATGATTTCAGGAAATCAATGTCTGCTCTTGAAGCATCTTCTCCGCTAAGTTCAACAATAAGGCCATGTTCCTTTGCGTATTCTGTTACGTCCAAAGCCATTTGCCTGACGGTTTCCCTGTCCTTCTTGAGCTTTACATTAATATGTAAGTCTGATACGGGTGCTACAAGGTGGATGGAATCTACATCACATGCCAGTGCGTAGTCTACATCTGGCTTCATAATCCTGCAGTAGCTGCATATCTCTGCGTTAAGTCCTTCAGCAACCACGGCTCTTATGGACTCGCGCTCACCTTCTGAGGTTATGGCTGAGCCTGCCTCGATCACATTTACACCAAGTTCATCAAGTTTTGTAGCAATGGCTACCTTATCCATGCTGGTAAGTGCTACACCGGGTGTCTGTTCGCCATCTCTAAGAGTTGTGTCTAAAAACCGGACATTTTCGAATAATACAATCCCTCACAATATTTGTCTGCTACTTAGTAAAGCAACAGCTTAGAGGGATACACTGAGGTGCTATATATGTATAACGATTAATTTATCATGATTCGTCATGAGGATGCCATATTATTTTCCTGAAATCCAGCCCATAGTGCCATATCTTTTTTGAATGGTTAGAGATAAATATATATGTACATATATAAAGGGTGTAATATGAACTTAAATATGCTGTTAATGAGTTCAGTTTAATGCTACAAAATGAATTATTCCTCAACAGCATTGATGGATTGTGCAGCCTTTTGCGTAGTATTTGTACTGTTTTGATAGCCCATCACGGAAAAAAGTAAGGGGAGATTATCTCCCGATTTAGAAATAGTCGTTAACACTGAGGACTGCCTTTGCTACAAGGTCAGAACAGTGCTGCAGGTCTGCAAGGTCCAGAACTTCTACAGGTGAGTGTATGTATCTTGTTGCGACACTGAGGACTGTGGATGGTATGCCCTCTCTTGTGAGGTGAATAGCCGTTGCATCAGTCGTACCTCCATCCCCTACATCTGTCTGGTATGGGATATCGTTCTTTTCTGCTGTCTCTACAAGCCATTTGACAACCTGTGGTGCAGATATTATGCCCCTGCCTGCTGCATCAGCTATGGTGATGGCCCCACCTTTGCCGATGTCAAGTGCGGATTCATTCTTACTGATTCCGGGGTGGTCTCCTGGTATGGTTGTGTCAATTGCTATAGCAATATCGGGGTTAAGTCCGAATGCAGATGTACGTGCTCCTTTTAGGCCAACCTCTTCCTGCACAGTGCCTACTGCATAAACGGTTGCTTTTATATCCAGCTTTGCTATCTGCTTCATGGCATCGATAACTATGGCACATCCTGCACGGTTGTCAAATGCCTTTCCGGTTATCTTGCCGTTTGCAAGTTTCTTGACCTCGCGGTCCATGGAAACCGGAGTTCCGATGATGATTCCCATATTGGTGGCGTCTTCCTTGTCCTTTGCACCAACATCAATGAACATGTCCTCTGCCTTTGGAGGCTTTTTCCTGTCCTCTTCCTTCATGACATGTGGTGGTTTTGATCCAATTACTCCTGGAATTTGTCCCTTTGTGGTATGGACGACAACCCTCTGGCTGTGCAGTGTAGGATCATACCATCCTCCTATCTTCACAAATTTAAGGAATCCGTTGTCATCAATGTATTTGACCATCAGGCCGATTTCATCCATGTGTGCAGCAAGCATTATTGATGGACCTTCTCCCTTTTTTGTGGCGATGAGGTTTCCCATCTTGTCAACTCTCATTTCATCCACATATGGTTTGAGTTCTTCTTCAAGAATTGCTCTGATATTATTTTCACTGCCGGATATGCCATGAGCATTTGATAACTTTGTTATTAGTTCTTCCATGTTAATCATCTTCCAATAATATTCAGAAAAAGGGGGTTGAAAGAATATAAATGTTAGAGTCAGGAAAAAGTCAAAGAATAAAAACAGAAACCATGTTTCTGCATTTATGATCTTAAATACAGAAACTCTACAGGACAATAATACACATATTTGTTGTCAATTTTCAAGTAATTGTTATCTACCAGGTCGATACTGTAAACGGCAGTTGTAATATTGCTTCCATTATAGTGTTGTCTGAAGAAGATTGATCGATGTTAAAATCGTCATAATTGCTGTATGTTGTATTATCAGTTGCTGTGTTGTTTGTCAGTGTGTTATTGCTACCATCTACTGAAATGATGTAGTCAACGCAATAACGTATTGAATTGCTGTCCAGTAAATTGTTGCTGCCACTTACCAGTATACCGGAATATCCATTCGCAACATTGTTTGTCAATAGGTTGTAATTGGAAGACGATATGTGTATGCCTGGGCCTTCATCAGTGTTAGTGACTGAGTTGCCGGTTAGTATATTGTAGTTGGAATTACGTAGTTCGATTCCACTGTACCGACTTCCGCATACTGAGTTGTTGAAAAGTCTGTTGTTATTAGAATCTTCCTGGGAAATTCCATAGGTGATGTATGTTCCGGTAAAGTATACTACGTTATTACTCACTGTGTTATTACTGGAGGAATATACATGAATACCATATTCACCACCATCGCTTAACGCTGTATTTCCAGTAAGTTCATTATTATTAGAGTCGTTAAGGGCGATACCGCAGTAATTCTCATATAATATGTTGTTAGTCAGTTTATTGTCGTTGGATCTGAGGTAAATACCTGCAATTTCGTTTTCATTATTGCCTATGGTGTCACTGCTCACAGTGAAACCGCTGATTGTCACACGATCTGCTGTCACTTCAAAAACATGATCATATACTGAGGCAGAAATAACTTTTGTTACTACAGCGCCATCTGTAGAGCTAATGTTTAGTTGCCTGTCAACGTTTACATTTTCATTGTATATACCTGGGGATACTAGAATTGTATCTCCTGGTCTGGAATCATTGATAGCATCCTGTATTGAGCTATAATCTGCACTACTGATGCCATCATCTACGGTTATCGTTGCAGCATTACCCAGGCAAGCACTGGCAATCAACAAAATAGCTGCTAAACCAATTATTCTGCAATAGTTTATGTTGCAGAAAGATGTATTATTGGCAGTGTTCTCTAATATGACTCCTGCCCCCACATTTAACGTTTTCATATGTACTCACTCTATAGAATTAATGATTCTCTCTGGTAATTGACTCACTATAAATAATTATGATTTTTACTTCTGGTATTCTCATAGCTTCCGCTCTGTCATAATAATTTCCTGGTAAAAATGAAGAAAAGGATTCTAAAAAAGAATCCGATTTAAAGTTGAGGGAGTTACTAAATCTTCTTCCTGTTACGAATGGCGCCAAGTCCAATAAGTCCAATGGCTACACCGACAACACCAATAATGCTTATGACTTTCAGATTAGAGTATATGGGAGTTTGCTGCTCAAGTATGGTACCTTCCACATCATCTTCCGGTGTACTTTCCAATGTGTCTTCAGTGCTTGTATCTGCCCCATCAGTTGTAGATCTGCTTATACCTTCTTCTCCTGTCCCTTCACCATTTGAGCCAAGTGAGTCCGCAGGAACAATCTTAAATTCAGTTCCTGTGTTACTTCCTCCATTTATTCTGCCTGAGGATGTTGTACTGTCGAATGCAATCTCCTTTGTGACGCCGTCAATGGTGATAGTATAGTTACCTTCTGGCATATTCATAGTGTCATCATAAGTATATTCAAAGTATCCATTTGAATCAGCATTAGTAGTTGTCTTAGCTGAGAATGAAACGGTAACTGCTTCATTGGGGGTGCTTCCACTGAGAATGATATCATATGTACCACTATTAATCTTGCTTGTTCCAAATGTTGCGACGCCATTGTTGACACTAATTAAGCTTTGTGGAATTGATACAAAGCCTATTATGGGCATTTTAATTTCGACATCAAGATCATTCACTGTTTTTGAAGCAACACTGAAAGATTCTGATTTTCCTGGGATAGTAATGCCATATAGGGGGTAACTGTACATTCCGCCGGAAACAGATGTTGTGTCTTCAAATGTAACAGTTATAGTTATCTTTTCCCCCGGGCTTGCTTCTCCTGTAATAATTACTTTATCTCCAGGAGATGGATCTTCTGGAGAGACTGTGTAATCTGACACCTGTGCAAGGGTTGCAGATGACATCGTGATTAAAGCTATGCCAATTGCAGCAAATAACATCATAACTGTTCTGATATGATTTTCAGAAAGCTGAAATTTTCTATTTTTCTGAATCATTAATTAATACACTCCTGATTACTTATGTGCGATATTTGAAATATATTTGTAACTTGATATTCTTTACTATATAGGTTACGAATATAAAGCTTACTGTTATTGATTACATCATAATAATAATTATTATCATATAATCCCTTTAGACAGTATCCATGGTAAATAGTTATTCATTTTAACTAAAATGGTAGAATTTTTGAATAATAGATGATGATACTCTGTTACAGTTTAAGTTGTCTGAGTCCTCTGCTGGTATATATGATAGGTGATTCATCAACATGAATTTACTTTTTCATGAAGTTGCTTATTATTACAATTAATATGATAACAAGGCCTACAAATTAAAAGTTAAAAATACTGGAAGAATCTAGTGAAAATGATCTGATCAGCATCCTAATCAAATAATCAAGTCCCTCTCCATAAGATGGACTGGAAGGAAAATTCCATTCATATCGCGGCCATAACAATGAAACTGGGTATGTCCACATTTTATCTTCAAGCAAATGGCAGAGTGATGCTCCAGATATGATTAGCATTCGGTTGTCTTTTCTGCTTTTGTAAATGTACCAACTTACCAACGATAAAAGAATAAAAAAACAAGGGTGTGTGCAAAGATTCTTCCGTTTGCAATAGAATCTGCAAAGAGAAATCTTCCAATTGGTTTATCGATAATATCTGGTAGCAGGGATCCAAATGCTACATATCGATACTTTATGTGGGGTTTAATTGCAGGCATAAGGAAGCCAATTACAAAAAAGATCCCTATGGTAATTCCTATGTGAGCAAGTAATAGCATGTCGTATCATAAGCTCATATTACTATATGTATTTACTATCAATATAAGGGGAAGCATGGCCTGATGGCTAAATACCTTAATTAGGAGACAGAGGGGGCATTTCCATTGTTTGGGTGATAGAATTCTCCTTGAATTGATTATCATCGAGGACATACCAAAATTGATACTCAATGCATATTATATGCCTACTCACGGGGCGTTTTGATCACATGAGGTTTGTATCCAAGGACTATGGCCACGTAAATATAAAAGCGTGATACTTGTATAAATTTTAAGTGTAGGTGTGTAAGAAGGATATTTGCTAGCAGTAGGTATATTTTTAACATTTCAAATCCGCACCATCATTATGAGTATAATTTATTTGTAGTGTGCATAAATTTATATAGTATTGTTGTTTTAGGATGAATGACAATCGGGTTATTGTCGCTATATTATTAATTTATGCAATGATGTAGCATTCTTTAGGTGGTATTAATAATGAAAATAATAGAAAAAAAGTGTGCATTGTGTGGTAGTCCTATATACATTTATGAGGAAAGTGCTCGTGAAGAGATGTTCTGTACTCTCCATTGTATGGAACGTGCCACATTCGGGAGTGTTGTAAGGGGCTTAAATCAGGTCAAAACGACTTGTTAAGTTCCATTTTTAGAGTTAGCATTTTAAATTTGTTTGTTTTTTATTTTTGTGTACTGGACAATTTACCGCATACGGTCCAGAACATTTTCTTCCTTATTTCTACGTGATTACTAAATTCACAGCCTGTATAAAAGAGAGTTACTCTGAACATTTCAAAGGCAAAAATGATTGGATTCAGCCTGAGGTAGACCTTTACAAAGGTCTTGAAGATATCATCCGGCAAACATCTGGATAATACTTTTGGCAGAAAAGAGTAAGAATGAAGATCAGGAGTTAATCCTGGTCATTCTTCCATTGAATTATGTGCCTTTTAATTTATGATCTCGTGACTATTCTGATCGCCACGGCCTATTCCCTTATACACAAAGCCTGCGTTAATAAAAGTATCAGGGTCAATTACGTTTCTGCCGTCGATTATCACAGAGCACTTCTTTGTGGTAAGCTTTTTCACATCATCTGGGTTCAGGCTGAAGTAATCCTTGTGTCCAGTGAAGATCACAACAGCATCGGAACCTGAAATAACTTCGTTCATATCCTTGTGTATTTCGATATTAGGATAGTTCAATACATGAGGGTCGTGAACCATAAGTTCTGCACCTGCTGCAATGATCATATCCTTGTAAGGTTCTGAAGGTGGATTCCGCGCATCATCCGAGTCATTTATGAATGCCCATCCCAGCATAGCAATCTTTGAGCCTTTAATCTCCTTGCCGACTCTCTTAAGTGCAGCAACCGTAAGATTATACATATGCACAGGCATGAAATCATTGACCCTGCGTGCAAGTACATAGATTGACTCTGCATCCTGTGGGTAATCAAGAGCTTCTGTTCCAAGTTTAACACCACGTTCAAGATGGTAAGTGTCTTTTGTAAGGCAATGTCCTCCAACACCTGCACCTGGCCAGAGAATAGCTCTTGTTATGCCTTCTCCCTTGAGACTATCAATTCCGGTTCTAACATCATATACATTGATACCCATGGCTTCACAGTAGAGTGCAAGCTGGTTTGCAGCTGCGATCTGCAGGTCTCTGAACGTATTCTCTGCTGTTTTTGTTACCTCCGCAGCTGTAGCGCTCATAGGTATAACCTTACCTTTTGTAAGTACGGGGCTATAGAGCTCCACTGCCCTGTCAGTACTTGGCTGGTCAATACCTCCGACTATACGGTCATGTTCCTGTATATTACGCAGTAATCTTCCTACCATTACTCTTTCTGGAGCATGTGCAAGTGCAAAATCCTCTCCTGCTTTAAGGCCGGATTCCTCTTCAAGTATATCCCGGGCCATACCTTCTGTTGTCCGGGGTGTAATTGTAGATTCAAGCACTACGAGCATACCTGGCTTGAGATATTTTCCTACATTGCGGATACCTTCCTTAAGTGCACCAAAATCGGGTTCAAGCGCTTTTGGATCGGCAAATGGAGTCTGTATGGCCAGTGTTATGGCATCCAGTTCGGATATCCTTGAAAAATCAGGCGTACATACAAATTTACCGGCATCAACAACCTTTTTCAGCAGCTCTTCAAGACCTGGTTCTTCTCCCTTAAGGGGACTTTCTCCACGATTGATCATTTCAATCTTATAGCCAGATGATTCTGAATCTCTCTGGAATCCAAGTACAATATCAAATTTATCTGAATCCGCAAACAATGCTGCTGCAGGGATGCCTACATATCCCATACCAATAACACCTATTTTTTTTATGGGACCTTTTTCTTTAAGTATATTCTCAAGTTTCTGGCTCATGTTCACAACTCTTTAATCTCTATTAATTTTGCTTCCTTATAGGAACGGATGGCAGCTAAGCTGACTTCAAGGACATGCAGACCGTCTATTCCAGATGGTTCAGGTTGTTTTCCATTTCTAATGCAATCAATGAAATATTCAAGTTCGTTCTTAAGAGGCTCTTTAGGTTCTATCTTTGCCTGTCTTACCCATCCGCTGTCATGCAACTCCACCGTCTGGTCGATGTAATCCAGATATGCAACACCATCAATACCTACAGCAGTTAGTTTTCTTATTTTATGTGGGGTCAGCCAGTTAACTTCTACGAGTCCTGAGAATTCATGGCCTAATCGCATGTGGATGGTAGCATGATCTTCAAAAGAATGTATATCTGCACCTGCAACAGCATAAACCTGATTTACGGGTCTGCCATAAAGGTAGGAAATAATGTCGATGTCATGTACACCAATGTCAAGAATTACTCCGACGTCTCTTATCCTTGGGTTGTAAGATCCTACTCTTGTTGTAGATAGTGATACTATTTTTCCCAGCAGTCCTTTATTAATGATTTCTTTTAACTTAATGACCGCAGGATTAAATCTCTCTATATGGCCAACCATCACAAAGCGATTATTATCATTAGCAGCCTTTATTATGGCCTCTGCATTCACTACAGTGTCTGCAATTGGTTTTTCTACAAGTACGTGTGCACCAGCTTCAATGGCTGTGATGGCCACCTGTCTGTGCATTTTTGTAGGGACAACAATACTCACAGCATCAAGGCCTCTTGCAAGCAATTCATTATAGTCTGTGAAAGCGTTTGTATGGTATTGCTGTGCAAGTCCTTCCACAAGTTCCTTATCAATGTCTGCAATCCCAACAAGCTCCACATCAGGCATTTCACTGTAGATGCGGATATGGTTCTTTCCCATGGCTCCTGCGCCGATAACTCCAATTCTTAGCATTTAGGGCCACCCCAGTCTGCAATGGCATTGCTTATGGTGGTTATATCCTCATCCGTCACACCGGGATGCACAGGAAGGGAGAGTACTTCCCTGGAAGCTTTTTCTGTTATAAGCAATGAGTCATTGTATCCAAGTTCCTTGTAATATGGCTGCCTGTGAATTGGTATCGGATAGTAAATACCGGTTCCAATTTCCTTGTTTTTCAGGTATTCAGAGAGTTCATCGCGATTTTGAGTACGTATAGTATATTGATGGAAGGAGTGCCTGCAGTTCTCTTTAACTATGGGGCATTGTATGCCTGCAATATTACTAAGTTTCTCAGTAAGTAATTTCGCATTATGCTGCCTTTTTGATGTGTAATTGGGAAGTTTTTTGAGCTGTACCAGTCCAATGGCTGCTGATATGTTTGTCATACGCAGGTTATATCCTAACATTTCATGCAGATAGCGCTGCTTTGAACCATGAGCACGTATCATACGTGCTTTTTCTGCAATTTTTTCATCATTTGTAGTTATAATGCCACCTTCACTTGTGGTCATATTTTTGGTAGGGTAAAAACTAAAGGCACCTGTACCAAAAGAACCAACTCTCTTTCCTTTGAAAGTAGCTCCATGTGCCTGGCATGCGTCCTCAATCAGTATTAATCCATGGTCTTCTGCGATATCAGTTATAGTTTCCATGTCCGCAGGATGTCCATAGAGATGCACAGGCATAATGGCCTTTGTTGCAGAAGTTATTTTATCCTCAATAAACCGAGGGTCTAAATTAAAAGTGTCGGCCTTGATGTCTGCAAATATCGGTTTTGCACCTGTGAAAAGAATTGAATTTGCAGTGGCAACAAAACTGAATGAACTTGTTATAACTTCATCGTTTTTTCCAATTCCATGTGCAAGCAATGCGGCATGTAGCGCTGCAGTACCTGAGTTTACAGCAACAGCATGTTCTGTGCCAGTATATTCGGCGAAAGCCTGCTCAAATTCTGCCACATGCTGTCCTTCGGCTATAATCCCGGAACGCAGCACATCAGTGACAGCTTTTATCTCAGCATCATCGAGCTGTGGTTTTGCAATAGGTATCATACATATCACGTACTATAAATTAGAATCAAATATTAATTATCAAATGCAGCTATATAATATAGGTTGACTTATATATTTATCTGTTATATGGTATTTATAAGTTTCAGTTTTTCCGGAAGATCAACTATTTTTGCAGGACAGCCAATTGCCAGTTTCCATGCAGGTACATCTTTTGTAACCAATGCACCGGCAGCCACCATCGCGCCCTCTCCAATCTCTACTCCGGGGACTAGAGTAGCATTTGCTCCGATAGATACTCCTTTCCGGATAATTGGTCCTTCTGGGTGATATTCCCCCCTGATGGGATATTTATCATTAGCCAACACAGCACATGGTCCAATAAATACATTGTCTTCAATTGTTACATGTGTTGGGATATACACATTGCCCTGGATGCTGACATTGTTTCCTATCCTGACGTTCCCGTCAATGATGACGTTAGTGCCAATTAGTACATTATCGCCAATCAAGGTGTTCTCTCTAATCATAGCATTGTGTCCTGTTTTGAAGTTGTTACCGGCGCGAACATTGCTAAAAAGTGTAGTACCGGCTCTGATAAAAGAATTCATTCCCAGATTAGCACCTGTAAAATCATGGTCTTCAATTTCAATGCCAGCTTTTGTAATCTCCATCAAAATATTATGTTGTGGATATCCTATGATAGCATTTTCCATGATTACTGTGTTTTCTCCCACACTACTGGAACCATAAAGTTTTGCAGATTTATGAATATATGTAGTTTTTACCATACTCCCATCAACCTTTAGACTTTTAATAACTTAAGTTTATATAAACCTGTTTATGATGTCGATTGCATGTTTTAAACGTAAATACAATATTTCAGTGTGCTGCAGTATATTATATTTAAAGCATTCAATTTTGGGTGATTAATTCATTAATTCTCTTTAATGGGTATCCATTTGATGATTGTTTTATCAGCCAAAACCAACAGTAATATATAGTATTATATTTATATAGGTATCTAAGTATATTAATAGTACATGTAATGGTGTGCACAGATTGACAGTGTTAAAAAATACGACAGGTGTTGGAGATGAAAGTGTTGCATACTTTATCATTGATTTTGCTCTATTAATAAAACTAACATCAATTGTACAGATATTTGACGTAGTCAAATTATTTTAAAACATATATTTATCTAGTAAGTATGCATACACAAAGCGAAGTACTCATGTAATGTACATGATAAGTACACTCGCATATCTATGCTTTTTGGGAGACGCAGTTGATGTGCGATTGAAGAAAAATGGTGGTATTATGACAATAGTTGCTTTAATTCCTGCTTTCAATGAGGAAGTTTATATACATGATGTGATCAAGAGAACCAAGCATTACGTAGACGAGATAGTTGTCGTAGACGATTGCAGTACTGATGCTACTGCTTTTATTGCCAAGGGTCTTGGAGCAAGAGTTGTGAAGCATGAACGCAACATGGGAAAAGCCGAAGCCTTAAGGTCGGGATTTAATGCCGCAATGGCTTACGACCCCCGGATAATCGTCACTCTTTATGCAAATGGTTATCACAATCCTGACGATATACCCAAACTACTTGAACCTATATTCTGGCTTGAAGCTGATGTTGTTTGTGGCAATGCGCTCTTTAATAATCAGGATGTTTTGTCGTTAATAGATGATGATAAACGTCCAGAAGGCTCTTTAATTTGTGATGTGGCAGTAAATGCAGATATGATTGATCAGTACATGGGATTCAATGCATTTTCATCAAACACTTTTAGCTGTCTTAAATTCAGGGAAAATGGTGTTGCAGTCGAGCTTTCTCTTCTCAAAGATGCCAAAAAAGAAGGCCATGACATAAAAATGCTTCCTGCATCTTGCTTCTGTAATTTGAATTATGAACAATTCATGGATCGCCGTATAGGGGTCGTTATTCCTGCGTATAATGAACAGAAACTGATTAAACTTACTGTAGATGGCATTCCTGGATATGTTGATAGGATATATGTTATAAATGACTGTAGTACTGACAGTACCAAAGAAGTCCTTGAGGCCATTGATGATCCACGTCTTTATATAATCGATCACGAAGTTAATCAGGGTGTTGGTGCAGCTATCTTGCATGGGTACCAGAGAGCATTGAAAGAGAACATGGATATAATTGCTGTGATGGGTGGTGACAATCAAATGAATCCTTTGCAGCTCCCTAACTTGCTTATGCCCATCATCGAAGGCAAGGCTGACTACACCAAAGGTAATCGTCTTCTCCATGAGGAATATCGTGTGGGGATGAGTAAATGGAGGTCATTTGGAAACGGCCTGCTGACGTTGATTACTAAAATATCCAGTGGCTACTGGCATATAATGGATCCTCAGAACGGATATACGGCCATCTCCAAAAAAGCTCTTTCAAATATGGACCTTCATAACCTTTACACCTACTATGGTTATTGTAATGATATGTTGGTTAAGCTAAACACTTTCGGTTTCCGTACGGTAGATGTTTCAATGCCTGCCCGTTATGGTCAGGAAAAATCTTCTATCAAGTATAGTAACTACATGGGGAAGGTTTCAATAATGCTCTTCCGCAAGTTCCTATGGAGGCTCAAGACGAAGTATATGGTACTGAGTTTCCATCCATTGGTATTATTCTATATATTTGGAATGATACTGGTGCCTCTAGGTGCATTGCTAGGTGGATATATCCTGCTGGCACTGTTAGTAGGTTGGCATGTGTCTCCAAATCTGCCATTATTGGATGCAGTGTTTTTGATAACTGGTATACAGTTCACATTGTTTGCAATGTTGTTTGATATGCAGGAATGCAATCGTGTGATGGGCAGCAGCTGCAACATAAACTAGGTACAAACCTGTAGTTAAACATGTTATAATCCTGGCATATCTGTCAGGGTTATATTTAATTAGTTCTGTTTTTCGGTTTTGATTTATTTGTGTGCTATCCTTGCGGTTACTTTCTACTATAGGGATAAGATTAAACTGCTGGAATTGTCCGGATAGTAAAGGTTTTTAGAGTATATCATTTTATTACTTTTGCAATGAAAAAGGCCGCACTCAGAATGATAAATGTAGTTCTCTTTGAACATAACTATATATCACAGTCACAATAATCAATTTTTCATGTCAGTAAAAGAAATATTGTCTGCAACTTGTTTTTGGGATGGGGCGGAAGTATGGGCATTCAATATGACTATTAACCCCATCTTCTCCGTTATAGGTTTAGTTATATTCAAATCGTTTATTTTTAAAAAAATCCTAATCCTGGGCCAAGGTGAGGTATTATGCCGAAAAGGAAAATATTGGTGAAACCATGGGTCATGACTATAAATGGCAAGTTTCTGGTTCTCTGGAAAAGATAACCAAGTAAAAGGCCTACACCTGCAGTCAGCAGAATTTCATAGGGATTACCATATCCTGAATGCATAATTCCAAATAAAATACTGGTTACTATAAGGCCTGGAAGCATTCCAAAAGATTCTTCTAATCTCGTCTGCAGAATCGATCTGAAAATAAGTTCTTCAATCAATGCTACAAAAAAAATCATCACAATTGAAAGCCCAATAATATTAACAATCGACAGGTCTGGTATCATATATTCTGTGGTGATTATTCTATATTCTCCCTCTGCCAGAGCTATGCCCAAAACAAGTCCCAATATTGCGTATAATCCAAACATTTTAAAGCGTATTCCAAGCTGCTTCTTTGTGAACATCTGATGTTTGATGATTAAGTACAAAGAGATAAACATTGGAGCATATATAAACACAAGGGAATATAGCATTATATCATAAAATACGGGCATAGACATATTTAATAGTCTTAGAATTGGTAATAACATCAGTGCCTGGAAAGCTTTCTTGACAGTGTTGCTTTTAAGGCTACTGGTTGATAGTGCCAGCCCGATAACTGTCATTACATGCAACAATATTGAATAATAAGGCTGCTTTAAATACAACAGGATTTCTGCTATTATTATGATGCAGACTGGAATCAGTATTATTCGGTTATTTTGAGGATTAGTTGTGCGAGGCATTTGCTGCTGCAAAACTTCAGTGTTTCCGAGATTATCTGAATCAATTGACATTTTCAACCTCTGATACATTAATCCATAGATGCAAGTCTCGGTATGGTTCTCTAAAGTTGTTATCTTTGTAGAGTAAGAATTTGAGTTCTGATACTTTGCCAGTATATGTAGGTTCAATTATGATCATTTGCTCCCAAGTTTGATTATGGGCAATTTGCACATGATTCAAGTCATAAGGTAAAACCATGGATTGGTTTTCAAGCTGGATGTCCAGATTGTAGGTAGTCGTTGCATATTCATGATTTTTAATTCCTACTATAACTACAACATTGTCTCCTGTTTTCATGGATGAAGGAAATCCACTCAATAAACCATCTTTATTTTTAATATAAAATTCTGTAAATGTTTCATCCTCGTTAGGGGTTACTACTATATAGATTATACTCATCACGGATGCTACTATTAAAACCACCAGGAATACACTGAGTAACTGATTAATTCTCGGGGAAGAATTTGTATAAACGATTTTCTTCAAAGAACTGGCAACTGACTTTGTATCCACATAATATTTTTCATCTTCAGGTAGCAAAGACCTTCGTATTATGGCTAATATGCATATAAACAGGATGAAAAATGAAAGTGCCATTACAACAGGTACTAATCTTATACCCCATTGTGTGAAGTTTAATGTATACCCTATTAGTGGAACTATTAATATACTCAGTCCAAAACTGAGAGCTACCCTTTCGACTCCATCAAGATCTTCCTTACGTGGAAACAGGAGTACAACCATAACATATCCTGGTAGGATAAGAATCATGGGTAAACCAAGTATTGTGCGTGTTGATGTTTCATTTAGGGGAGGAATTAGTATAAATGCAGCAGTGATGATTACATATAAAATAACTACCAAAAAATCCAAGTTAATTTCTTTTTTACTTACCACTGGTTTCCCTCTCAATTGACTATATGTTGTGCATTGGTATTGATTAATCTAAAAGTGAATCTTGTATATTTGCCATATGATGGTCATAGGAGTTTTTTGATGAGTTCTTGAAGTATGCACACTATATACCAGAATGGATATGTATTTTTTGATACAGGTATTTCTTTCACAAAGAAAGATGATACGTGCTACATATAGGGATTTATATATATATGTTTTGAACTGCATCAGTATAACAAGGCTTACAAACCTCAACTCATAAAGTTTATTCAGCTACCATTGTTTATTTTGCTCATGTCTTTTTTCTTTTAAAAATGGTATATGAGTTTTTCTTTGCACATACTCATGAATTTTAAAATTCTTTCTTTATGTGTTGTTCAGTATGTACTTTCTCTTTATGTATCTTCGGTTATATCATCATAATGATGAGCATCATTTATTCGACTATACATATATTTATATAGTAGAATCTTACTACTTTCAAATGGTGGTAATATCACAATCTCAATCCATCCTGGATTGGATTCAATTTAAGATTGTGATATAGAAAATTACGGTGGTATCTATGAAAGTTATAGAAAAAAAATGCTCAATGTGTGGTAGTCCAATATATGTGTATGAGAATTGCGTTCGTGAAGAAATGTTCTGCACACTTCACTGTATGGAGTGCGCAGCGTTTGAAGAAAGCCCAAGGACAACTTCAGACCAGTTTTATATAGTTCAAAACGCATAAGTAGTTTTGGACTTTTTAATGGAGTATAATGATGTTATTAAACGCACTAGCAATCAGTATATTATCTACTGCCGATGCAGGGATAGTGACAATGGTGACGCCAACAGGGTTACCGGAATATGGGATACTGGTGGTTGCCACATTAATTTGGTTGCTTTCGGCAAAAGAGATTTTGTCTCGTTCTAAAAGATGGAATGAATCTTTGGATTCTTCTTTGAAGATGGTAACTATGCCATTATTGATGACATTTGTAGCAATGGTAATTTTTAAGATCTCCAATTTATGATCTAACTAATTACTTTTGATTTCGAATATAAAAATGGCTTGTTTTAGAATTTACTTAAACGGCTGTAAGCTTCTATCATTTTTTTATTTTGCCCTTCGGCTGCATAAGTGGTGTTTTCTTAGTACCAATTGCATCATATGGACCCAGCTCACAGTAACAGAAACAATGGATGGACTTCTCATCATTGGTAACATAACATGTACTTTGCCCACATTCTCATTAGTATCCACAGAGCAGTTCATAACACACGCATAATAAAGTGTATAGACGGAAGTGTTGATGATGGTTTTGCCGCAATGAACCATCCAATGTTCTTCTCCAAATTCCCAATTCAGAAAATACTTGTAGTTCTTTGTACAAAAGCAGCAGCTTCACCGGTATGCAGCATATTCAATACATTCGGTTACAGAAAATAATCTTAATTAACAAAAAAGAGAGTTCAAGGTGAGTTTGATAAGGTTTTAATTGAAAAAATACAAAATTAGCTTTTATTCCTTTTTAATTTTCATTTTAAATATGATAGGACTTTTGCATGTTTATGTACATTATTTACTATATAACGGGGAAGATATGACATTAAAAGGAGTTGACGCTTTTTCTGTATATATGGAGTTGATGTCACCTTTGATAGTTCCTGTCTTGCTTTTACACAGTAGCCTGAATATATATTGCGTCTTATGGTTGCTATACGGCATAAATCACAGTACATCACAAAATCTTGTTCATTATTAAGTTTTAAAAGTTCATCTTTTTCGATTGTAGATATATATTTAAGAAATGGATTTTCCAAATATTCCGGGATGCCTGTTGAGTTATTCTCTGAATATTGGTGGTAAATAGAACAAACACAAGGGCTGTAGGCAATTGGAAATTGAAGTGCGATTTTACCCCATACCATTGTATCTTCGCTCCATTTAACTCTTAAAGGGTAACCTCCTATCTCCTCCAAAACCTCTTTAGGAGCAGCAAAAGATGAAGAGTTAAAAATAGGTCCTCCAAACTCTACAAATGCACCAAAATTAGAAGGTAAAATCCTTTCTCCTTCGTTTGCAATATATGTTTTCTGTACAATCGATCCTGGATAATGTACCTCATATGCTGTGCCATAAAGCCCGGCATCAGGATATTTTTTCCGTAGTCGAATAATCGTTTCCAAAAATACAGGCAGCCATTCATCATCTGCATCCAGGAAAGCAATAATTTCAGCTTTTGAAGCTTCAATTCCTGTATTGCGTGCTACCGAAACTCCTGCATTTTCCTGTTGGATCAATCTGATCCTTTTGTCTGTGAAACTTCGTACGATCTCAGCACTTTTATCTCTGGACCCATCGTCTACAATAATTAGTTCAAAATCCTGATATGTTTGACTTAAAACAGACTTTATAGTTCTCCCTATACTATTTTCTTTATTATATAGTGGGATGACTACTGATATTTGCGACATTCAAGTTCACTCGTTTTTATTAAATTTCATGGATCTAACATTATTGGAAAATTATATGAAAAATGTTTCATGTTTTCTATATAACTAACGGTTTTGTTATTTAGCAGGAATGTTTGTATGTTTATATAATAATACTACATATGAATCGATTTATACATATTTATAAGTAACTATTCAGCCTAGCTCACTTCCACCAGGATGAAATTTTCATATACGATAAATTCTGTAATTTTCGAACAAATGAATCTTCATAGAGCAATCGAATCGATCCTCTTTCTTTAAGCAGCCGATAATTTATGTTTGTCATAATCCACTATTTCCTGGCTATCCATCTTTTACGTTTTTTTTGAGAATATCCTTTAGCAAATTCCTGGGATTTCCTGAATATATATCAGACAGTACAACTGTCTGGTCATTTAGGAAGAGAAATACACAGAATGAAAAAAAAAAGGTATAGTTAAGTTTGAATAATTAAATAATCAAAAATGAGGGATATCGAAATCCTCCAAAGAATCCGTAAATAAGTGGGACCAGTATGAACATGGCTATCGTCACCATAATTTCGGTTTGTGCAACACCAATGAACAATCTCATCCGACTGGCGTTTTCTATTAATAGTGGTATTATGACCAGTGGAAATAGTGTGTAAAGTAAGAAACTTAGAATTCCAGAGACAATTGCCACTGTCTTTCCCAGTGACAGAACATTGAGTTTTTTAACATGCACAGTTGCCATATTTAACACTCATTTTTTCATGTGACATTAATCAAAGGTCATGCTGTTTCTCTTCCTCTGTCTCTTCAATTTCCAGTTCCAAACCACCTATGTAACCGCTCATAATATTGAACATGACTGCGATAATTAAACCTGTGATTAAACCACATATAGTAAAGAACACAGGCGGCAGCAAGACTATAGATATCATTGACAGGATTTTAAAAGGTGCAATCATTACTAGTATCCCAAATATCCCTAAGAAGAAACCTATAAGTCCGAAGATAATTGCAACGACCTTTCCCAGCGATAAGGGGTTGATTTTTTGGCATTGTTAACCAAACATGGTTAATTCCTTATTTCTGTATTTTATCAAAAGCAAAACAGAATATTTCAGCATTTCAAGACTCTTTGTATAACACTTTGACTTTCTTCTTAATCACGCCAGAAAGTGTCTAAATATGCTGTTGTATCCTTCAAATATATATGTTTCTGTTTTAGACTGAGTATGAATATTCCTGGGAAGAAACTCTACATATGTCCTCCAGTAATCAGTCATTACTTCTCCAACCACTTTTGTTTTTAGCTTTTTCCAGAGTTTTTGTTCTGTTTTTGTTCATCTGCTGCCAAAAGAGCAGTCGATGAATTTCTTTCCATCTCTATCAACAGCAATCCAGATTCAACAGTAGTTTTTTTGTTCCCGATATATGTGCATCTCATCCAATTCTACAACAGATATCTCATTTTCACTATTTAGATCATCTAATTCACTGCCAAACTTTCGAATCCATTTTTGAACCGAAACATGGCTAACACCTAAAAACCTTCCAACTGAACGAAATCCTAATCCTTCAAGATATAGTTGTAAAGCCTGCCGTTTAACAGACATAGGATAGCAGTTTATTTTATCTCTACTGAATAATTGTACCCACAATCATGGTATTTGTAGCGTTGTCGACGAACAATCATACTAGCATATAACTATGTTTGATTAACAAAGCCGAAAAAGGTTAGATGAGTGCTGGAGCATTCACCTCAGCAAGGAATCCGGATCTATTCGTCCGCTTCTGATCATATGGTCAGCAAGCACCACTGCCATCATGGACTGTGCTACAGGCACCATTCTTGGTGGAATTGTGGGATCATGCCTGCCATGGACTTCAAGGTCTATCTCTTTCATTACAGCCATATCGACACTTTTCTGGGTCTTTGAGATAGAAGGCGTTGGTTTTACTGCTATCCTGCAGATTATTGGCATCCCTGTGGATATACCACCAATCATGCCACCTGCATTATTCGTTTTTGGAACTACCTGTCCATTCTCAAGTGTGAACGGGTCGTTCATCTGGCTTCCCTTCATCCTGGAGCATTCAAAGCCTGCGCCAAACTCCACACCTTTTACAGCACCTATGCTCATCATTGCACAGGCAATATCTGCATCCAGCTTGCCAAATACAGGTTCTCCAAGACCCACAGGCACACCTGTGGCTATTATTTCCACGATACCGCCAATACTGTCACCTACAAGACGTGCAGTATTCACCTGCTCAAGCATCTTTTCAGCGGCTTGTGGGTCTGCACAACGTACAACGTTTTTCTCAACGTTCAAGCGTATCTCATCAAAAGAAAGCTGCTTTGCTTTTATACAGCCAAGTTCGATGACATGGGCGAATACTTCTATGCCAGCCAGAGCGAGGATCTTTTTAGCAACAGCACCACCGGCAACCCTGCCAATGGTTTCCCTACCTGACGACCTTCCGCCGCCCCTATGGTCACGGATGCCATATTTCTCAGAATAGAAAAGGTCTGCATGGCCTGGGCGCGGAATATCCTTGATATAATCATAAGCACTGGATTTGGCATTCTTGTTCCAGACAAGCATGGATACGGGCATTCCTGTTGTAACACCCTCAAGTACACCGGACAATATTTCCACGGAATCGGCTTCTGAGCGGGGAGTTGATACTTCGCTCTGGCCAGGACGGCGGCGATCGAGATCTTTCTGAATGTCGGCTTCTGAAAGTTCAAGTCCTGCCGGTACTCCGTCAACAACTACTCCCAGGGCTTTCCCGTGAGATTCGCCCCAGGTTGTTATCCTGAATGAATGTCCGAATGAATTTCCTGGCATAATCGTATAGAGTTCCTGATAATATTTATATGGACCGTGTATGAGCTGGCTCAATGTGCACAAGGACATCCTCTATTCCTTCAAAACTCTCCTTGATACGATACTGGACAATATGGGAAATGGTATGGGATTTGTAGGTACTCATATCAGGATCAACTTCCACATGCAGATCCACATAAACATTTCCGGGTGGTCCACGAGTTCGTATTTTGTGGCAATCTAACACACCCTCAACATTGCGAACCACCTCTGCAATCTCTTCAGTGTCTATCTGGGATTCGTCGGCCAGAATAGATACACTATAGAAAATAATCTCTGCACCTGCATGCAATATAACAAGTGCTATTAGTATTGAAACAGCCGGGTCGATTATAGGATAACCAAGGCGGATTGCTATTAGGCCGATAATAACAGAAAGTGAAACATAAATATCACTTCTCGTATGGGCAGAATCTGCAAGAAGGACTTCACTGTTCAGTTCTTTGCCTTTTTTGCTTTCATAGGTAGTCACTGAATAATTGACCAGCATTGTTACAAGCATCACTACAAAACTTATTGCAGTAACCTCCGGATGATTATTATTTCCAAAGCGCTCAAATGCTGAATGAACTATTTCAAAAGCAACAACAGCCAGTATTACTGCTATCGCAATAGAGGCAAGTGTCTCAAACTTACGATGTCCGTAAGGATGCTCCCTGTCAGGAGGTTTTGCTGCGATCTGAATACCAATTAGACCTACAATATTGGAAACACCGTCAAAAAGAGAATGGAAACCATCTGACTGCATACTGAGTACGTTTGTGTAAAAACCGTAGGCAATCTTGGCAAAAGCCACTGCCAGATTCAGGAAAAGCACATAGACCATTACTTTTCGTATTTGCCTGAAACGGGATTCCATGTCATACATCAATAGGAGTTATTGAACATCAACAATATAAACTATATGATTTTTATATCTAAAAAAAGAAGGGGAACCAACAATCGTTAACAACAAGTGCTTTAATATATATATAAATAGAATCATAGTAGATTCAGGTGATACTTTTGGTTTTGAATATAAAGAATATTTATTTATTAATTTCACTATTATTCATAATTTCCCTGAGTTCTGGATGCCTTGAAACTCCACAGGCAAGTCCCGCAGTTATCGATGATAATGCACTGTTGGCTTATGGATGGTCAGAGGTATCCATCGAAGAAAATTCATTAGAGCAAACAGTTACTGATTCAACAAGTATAGTTCTCAATTCCACGACTGTAAAATATCATAATGATAGACTGAGCGAGGATATAAGTAAACAGGTAAGTGATTTCCAGGAATCTAACAAGCTGCCTCTTTCCATACCAATACCAGAAAACCTGAGCGCACAGATAATCACATACCGCCTGTCTTTGCCCTCCGGAGCTAAACTTCCAACAGGACTTGTATCCAAAATAATGGAAAAGAAGATCGATGAAATAGAGGATGGCAGTGATATTGAAAACCTTCAGGAAAAAACTTCGAGAAACCTTATACTGGCAGACGGGACTGAAACGATGGTGAAGATATTCTCAGCATCAGGTAACTCTACTGATTCGGGAATGAGAATGCTGGGTTTTGTCACTGCATTTGAAAATGAAGATACCAGCACCATTGTTATGGGACTTGTCCCGGATGGGGAATACCGTATTGAAGTCTGGCCGATAAATGACACACTGTTCTCAATAGACGGAGAAAGTGAACTGGATGAAATGCTGGAACTTGTACGTACTATAGAATGAGTGCAACCGGAAGATATAATTCACATAAATTCTCAGTTCTGAGCATGGTTAAAATTGCAGTCACAGGGAAAGGTGGAGTAGGCAAGACAACATTTTCCGGAACTCTTGCAAGAATGCTGGCAAGGGATGGGTATGATGTGCTTGCCATTGATGCCGATGCTGATATGAATCTTGCTTCTTCCTTGGGTATAGAAAAAGCCCCCGCACCACTTACTGACTATCAGGATCTCATTGAAGAGAGAGCAGGAGAAAAGGGAGGCATGTTCAAGTTCAACCCGAAGGTCGATGACATTGTGGATAAGTTCGGTGTTGTTGGCCCTGACAATGTCAAAATGCTCGTTATGGGAACTATAGAGAGAGGCGGAAGTGGCTGCATGTGTCCTGCTTCAGCGTTCTTGAAAGCTTTTTTGCGCCATGTGGTGCTAAAAGATTCCAGTGCTGTGATACTGGATATGGAAGCAGGAATTGAGCATCTTGGAAGAGGAACTACCCGTGGAATAGATCTTATGATAGTGGTTGTTGAACCGGGAATGCGTTCAATTGAAACTGCCCAGAGGATCAAACAACTTTCCGAAGGTATTGATGTAAAACATCTTGCTGCAATTATTAATAAAGGAACTTCCGCAAATATTAAACCAAAACTTGAAGAACTTGGCATTCTCGTACTGGGAGAAATTCCATACGATCCTGATCTTATGGAAGCTGACTTCAATGGACTCGCACCAATTGATGTCGGAGGCAAGTGGGTTGACTCTGTAACTGATATCAAGGATAAGATGCTTGAAATGATAGCAGGTTTTGAGAAAGAAGAAAAAATATGATCTCCATGATGATCAGTACTTCCTGCAAGATGGTAGAAGCCTACATCACAACAGATGGTTCATCCATCAGGAAACTAATACATTCTCTTGTGCATGGTAACGCGGCTCAGAGTCTTGCTGATGCCACGGTACCTGCAGGAAGTACAACACTTTTACATCGACACAAAGTCACAGAAGAGATATATCGCATTTTATCGGGCTGTGGTATGATGACACTTGGGAAAGAATCAATTTTAGTCGAAGAAGGAGAATCCATCTGCATTCACCCCGGAACTCCCCACAATATCAAAAATATAGGAGACGACGAGTTTAGATTGCTCTCCTGTTTATTCACACGATAATACTGAGATACTTGAATGTAAGGTGAAATTGTAGTATCAAATACATTTTCAGAAAACAATCGATTCCTTTTTTCAAGAATTAACTGGATAACTTTCAAATATAGTCATCCAGATAAGTTGTCTCCCCTTCATCTATAGAAATCACAGTATTAGGTGTTCCATCACTAAAACGGAAAGTGTAATAATTTGTTGGAACCACTACATATCAAATTAAGAATGAAACACATATCATGAGATTGGGTGTGGGTGTCAATAAAAGGAAAGGCTACAGAAATTGATGAAAGTGGTAAGCCACATCATCTGATAGGAACACAAGTAGACATCACACCATGGGTGAAAGCAGAAGAAGTTCTTTTGTACGCAAAGGCTGCTGCAGATGAGTCTAACCGCTTGAAAAGTGAGATGCTAAAGAACGTCACTCATGAACTCAGAACGCCGCTAACTGCAGCAATCGGCTTTTCTGATTTGCTGCTCTGTGATGGCAATGAAAAAGATGAAAATACATTTAAAGAGCATATCAAATGCATAAATCAAAGTGGACAGGACCTTCTAACTATAGTCAACCGAATACTCGATTTTACAAATATAGAAAATGGATTTATGGCTCCCTTCAACTGCAATCAATCAATATAGGGGATCTAATATACGAAACAAGGAATGTTCTTTTAACAAAGGCAGCAAAGAAAGACGTTAAAATTACTTCTCAAATTGATCAGGGCATTGAAGATATCGTTGCAGATAGGGAAAAGTTGAAGAACATATTGTATAATCTTGTTGAAAATGCAATCAAGTTCACACACGACGAAGGCTCGATAAATGTAGAAGTAAAAAGAGATAATAACGTCGTCCTGTTTTTAGTACATGATACTGGCATCGGTATAGAAAACGAAAATATCGAAAGGATATTTGAACCGTTTGTACAGATGGACGGATCCATCTCAAGAAAGATTGATGGTACAGGACTTGGTCTGGCTCTGGTTAAAAAACGGATCGAGATGCATGGTGGTCATATCCGGATTGAAAGTGAACTTGGAAAAGGCAGTATTTTTATATTTGAAATACCATTAAATTCAAGTATACCTGTAATAGCAATCACCGCTTCTTATAGAGGAAATGACGACAGGGAATTCTACTTGAAATCCGGTTTTTCAGAATATATATTTAAGCCTATGACTGTTGATAACATGAAAGATATTCTAAGGATATATTTAGAGCCACCTAATCATTAAGCTATATTTTGTAATCACTTTTTATGTATTATCGATAAATCTGTAATGCCTTCAGGGATCCTTATTCTGTTACTACTCCTCACTGCTTGTTTTTATAATGATATCAACCTTGAACAAGCTAGATAAAATACAGGATTACAGGTAGCAATATCACGCCCATTGCATGGCTCTTTTTTATACCCAGAAACGGTGCAAGCATTCCTATGGGAATCGATATGATAAATATCAGCAAACCAAATATTCCTGTTGACAGCAATACCATGACTGCAAGGAAAAAGATAATACTGTAGCAAAGTTTGGGATAATTTATTTTTTCCAGCACATTATGGATGTTATCACCAAGATATATAGTAGAGAAGTATGATAGCAATGATGTCAGTAGTATTGCACACAAAAATAGTAATACAAGTGAAAATTCCAGAGAGATACCGTTCATCAGTTCATTTATAGCTACCATTGCACCACTTCTTGTTTTTCCGATGAATGCAAGTGCCATTAAACCAAATATTGCATTACTTGTATTAACACCTGAAATGGATACAATGAACTCTTTTGACGAGCTCAGAAAAGCCTCATCGTTTTTGTATCCACTTTTTTTGCCCATTTCTTCCTGCTTAACAAAAAGACGGGCAAAGACTGTTGCTATTGATGAAGAAATACCCGGTAGCCATGCTACAATAGAACCACAGATGCTTCCGGTGAATACTCCTCTGATCATCCTTCTTTTTTCAAGGTCCAGTTTTGAATCATATTGTGCAGGAATAACAGGATCTGAGAAAAGACTTACTATAAGCTGAGATGCACCAAAGAGTCCACTTAGCAGTGGCAATAGTATTGACCCCTGCCCCCAGTCAACTAAGGGAACTGACATGTACTCCATCCTGAATGCAAATATGCCTAAAAGACCGCTCATACCAATTAGTAAAATTGCAAAAGCTCTTTTTCTCCATACTTTTTGCCGTCCTTCCCCAGGATAATATTCACCTTTTTCTGTCATGACCATCAAAAGTATCACAAAGATGAGAATATAAGCCATGTTTTCCTGGATGAGAGTATAACTTTTCACAAATATAAGTGAAAGTGGGATAACAGTGAGCATTGATAAAACCACTGAACCCGCACTTCCCAGAGCCGAGAGGCGAACAGCCTGTGGACCATGTCCTTCAAGTAGCAAAGTGTGACCGGGAAGGACTGCCAGTGCCGTATCTTCGCCGGGTGCTCCAAGAAAAATAGATGGAATTATGTCGTGGAACGTATGAGATATGGAATTTGCCAGTATCATGGATGCAACACAGACAACAGGTAATCCTTTTTCTGAAAGAAAAGGAGAGAATGCAAGTAATATCAATGCAAAATTGTTGGTATGGATGCCCGGTACCAGACCTGAGACGACTCCTAAAATATAGCCAGCAAGCACTGATACCAGAAATGTCCACAGGGGAACATCGGTAAGTATACTCATTATCGTTTTCCTTTACGTTTTGCATAAAAATATGTGATTAGTATTTAACTTTTGCTTTTTGATTTTAAAATAAATGTATCGTAATAATTCGTATACTTTAATTTGCCAGGACAAATTTATATATTAAGATTCCATGTCCTTACAGGAATGGATACAAAAACGATTAAATGCAACAAATGTAACAATAACGCCATTATTTTTCAGAAATACTCCGGCATGCACCTGTGCAGAAAGCACTTCATCGAAGACGTTGAACGTAAGATTAAGCTTACAATAAGGAAACATTACAGCGTCAAAAGGAATGAGATAATTGCAGTGGGCCTGAGTGGTGGTAAGGATAGCAGTACCACCCTCCACATATTGCACCAGATATTCGGTAAAAGACCGGATATCGAATTGGTGGGTATTTCCATTGATGAGGGTATCGAAGGATATCGCCCTGATACTATAGAGTCCGCAAAAGAACTGACTGAAAAACTTGGTATAAGGCACATCGTCCGTTCATTTAAGGAAGAATATGATACCACCATGGACGAGATAGCACCGCAACAGAGAGAGAAGGGTGCTTGCAGCTACTGTGGTGTTCTTCGCAAATCATTGCTCAACAAGATTGCACTGGAAGTCGGTGCGACAAAACTGGCTATCGGACATAATCTTGACGACGAAGCACAGACACTTCTTCTGAATCACCTGAAAGGTGATGTTTCACGCATGGTAAGACTTGCTCCTCCCAAAGAACTGGAAGGACTTGTGCTGAGAATGAAACCACTCAGGCATATCCCGGAAAAAGAGGTTGCACTCTATGCTTACCTGCACGACCTTCCATTGGGTTTTGGAGGATGTCCATACGCCCATGAAGCAATGAGAAGAGAAATTAGAGTCATGCTCAACGATTTTGAAGTCCGGCATCCTGGCACAAAATATGCCCTTTTGAGTGGTTTTGATAAGATATCGGGCATTCTTGGACGTGAATTTCCACAGGAAGGACTTTCACAGTGTCGCATATGCGGACAGGCATGTACAGAAGATGTATGCCAGGCCTGCAAACTTCTCAAAAGAAATCAGTAGTCAAGAATGTAGTCATCAAAAGAATAGAGTTTCTTTTCTGTTCTGGTGAGATAAAAACGTGTCAGTAAAACGGTAATCAGTGGCTGTATCACTATTGTACTCAGGATGAATTCAACAAATGACCACGTCTGGGCTACTACATCCACATAAGATGTCGCTTCCCCTATTAGAGTCAGAAATGCACTAATTACGACCACCAGAAGCCACATGATAAAAACTGAAAAGATGTTATGCTTGAAAACAGAGATACCTTTTTCTATTGCACTGATGGGATCAAGACCATCAACTACAAGGGCATAATCCACAAGGAAAAAGATAATACTCAGGCCTATTATGTATAGTGCCCATACCAGCATGCCTATTATCAATGCTGCAACACCTGCAGCCTCACTGTCAGGATTTGACAGGAAAAGACTGATGTCACCTATTGAGATGATACCAGGAACAAGGAATATAAGTCCTGCAATCGCCAGCATGGAGACAAGTATATTTACGAGGAAAAGATTAAGAAAATTATCCCTGCCTGCACGGAACATGTCACTGAGAGTTGTATGTCCTTTTTCTAAAGCTACTTTTGCCATTCCTATGGCTCCGGCCGCAAAGAATGACTGTACAAGCATATAGAGCATGAGAAGAACAATCCCTACAATGATCAACAATAACATACTTTCCGAAAATACACTAGAGAACATGTTCAGCATTTCTTCCGGGGATATACTTTCAGGATCAATATTTTGCTCTGAAATCATTGGAACAATGAATACCAGTGTAAAAACGAGCAGTGCAAAAACAAAGAATGCAATTGCTGTTATCATTTCTAGTATAAAGGGAACACATATATTAAGATTCTTTATCCAGGTATCAAAACCTTTGCTAATAACCGTTCCGATGTCCTCAACCATTATTATAACTCCAGGTATATTGCCTTTCTATGTAGCACTCTTATTTATTTTCATCCCATAAGATAAACATAAGGAAAGAATAATAATGTACCTTGAACTGATCAACTTCAGCAAACGCAGAACAAAATCATAACTTTTAAATACCATAATGTACTTTTCACTTTGTTCTTGCACGGTTGGCTCTTTTCATACACAAAACCCACTCCCACACTAAACCCCACTCCCCAAATTCATTAAACCCAACCACCCGTGCAAAACGTTTTTTCTGATATTCTTGATTTTTAACCTGTTCGTATTAGTTCTTGCAGAAGATTGCCAAGAAGCATGGTTAAACAGAGAATGATGACTGAAATGCTTTTAATTATACTTACCACACAGGTGTATTAGCATAGTGGACTATGATATGTGACATGCAGTTTAAACTCTCAGATAAATATATATGTAGTACAAACTCTATTTTTTAGAGGTGTAAAATATGTCGTTGTTATATAACTTATGGGGATTGCTCACCCTGGTATCTTTTATCTGGGTAATCTACGATATTATGACCCGCAATAAGGGCCTTGAACCAATAAAGAAAGTGCTCTGGATAGTTGTTGCATTTATTTTTGGTATCCTGGGTGCTGTAGCTTACTACTTCCTTGGAAGAAAATAAGGATCTGCAAGCAGATTCTATTTTCTTTTATTTTTAAAGATTCTTTCATCCTGCAACCTTTCTGAAAGAATAAGATGCTAGATTCCGTAGTCCATACTATACTGTACTTTTAGTTTACAAAATAGAATAACACATATTTCTTGATACTGCAGAGTAAAAACTGCAGATGAAGCTACTCAAAAAATAGAAAGGATTTCCGGCAAAAGCCGGAAATAGAATTTGTTATTTGCTTTAGAAGATTCCTGCACCGATGAACAGGGATGCGAACAGGATTGCAACCATATTCACGACCTTGATCAAAGCGTTGAGTGCAGGTCCGGATGTGTCCTTAAATGGGTCACCAACAGTGTCACCAACGACTGCTGCCTTGTGAGCCTCTGAACCTTTTCCACCGTGCTCTCCATCTTCAATAAGCTTCTTTGCATTATCCCATGCTCCACCACCATTATCCATTGTAAGTGCGAGCAAAAGTCCACATACAATGATACCAATGAGAAGGCCACCAAGAGCTGCAGGACCAAGTACAAGTCCAACTACTAGTGGTGTAGCAATAGCAAGGAAACCAGGAATTGCCATTTCACGAATAGCTGCTGCTGTTACGATGTCCACACATTTGCCGTATTCTGGCTTTCCGGTTCCTTCCATGATACCAGGTATCTCACGGAACTGGCGACGAACTTCGTTCACGATCTCAAAGGCTGCTTTACCTACAGCACGCATTGTGATTGCACTGAATACGAATGGAAGTAGTCCACCAATAAATAGACCCACAAGAACTAATGGATCACTAAGACTGAGATCTGCATTACTAAGGTCTACCTTGTGGGTATAATCTGCGAAAAGTGCCAGAGCACCAAGAGCTGCTGAACCTATTGCATATCCCTTTGTAACTGCCTTTGTTGTGTTCCCTACTGCATCGAGCGCATCGGTGATTTTACGGACGTTTGAAGGCATACCAGCCATTTCAGCAATACCACCAGCATTGTCAGTGATAGGACCGTATGAGTCGAGTGCGACTATCATACCTGTGGTTGAAAGCATTGCAGCTGCTGCAATTGCAACACCATAGATACCAAGAGCAGGATTTGCCCCAGGACCTACACCGCCTACAATGAAGTATGAAGCAAGAATACCCATAACAATGATCATCACTGGAAATGCTGTGCTTTCAAAACCAATTGCAAGACCGGATATAACGTTTGTACCAGCACCTGTTTCGGATGCTTTTGCAATTGTCTTCACCGGACGGAAAGATGTTGAAGTGTAATATTCTGTGAATACAACCATGAGCACCATGATGATGATACCAACAATAGCTGCATAGAAGAATTTAATATCACCCATAAGGTAATCTGTTACGAAATAGAAAGCTATGATACTTAAGACTGCAGAAACTGCCACACCTTTGTATAATGCCTTCATGATCTTGCCATCATTTCCAACTTTTACGAAGAAAACGGATATGATGGATGTGAAGATTGCCACTGAACCGAGAATGAGCGGGTAAAGAATTGCGTTTGGAAATGCCTCAAGGACAAATGAACCAAGAAGCATTGATGCGAGAACTGTTACTACATATGTCTCAAAGAGGTCAGCACCCATACCAGCACAGTCACCTACATTGTCACCTACGTTGTCAGCAATTACACCTGCATTACGTGGGTCATCTTCTGGAATTCCAGCTTCGATCTTACCAACAAGATCAGCACCTACATCTGCTGCCTTTGTAAAGATTCCGCCGCCAACTCTTGCAAATAGACTGATAAGACTGGCACCAAAACCAAATCCTATTACAAGATCCACATCACCGTAAAGGATGTAGAAACCACTTGTACCAAGAAGTGCAAGACCGACTACTGCAAGACCTGTTACAGCTCCACCACGGAACGCGACAGACATTGCTTTCTGCAAGCTTTTGGATGCTGCATGTGCTGTTCTTACGTTTGCTCTTACGGAAACGTTCATACCTATATATCCTGCTGCTGCTGAACTTATAGCACCGACAATGAAGCCGAGTGCAACCTTTCCTCCATCTGGAAGGAGAACAAAGATAAGTACAGCGAGAATAATAGCTACTACTGCGATTGTTTTATACTGACGATTCAAATACGCCATTGCACCTTCCTGGATTGCGCCTGATATTTCCTGCATTTTCTCTGAGCCAGCTCCTTCTTTGAGGACACTGCGCGCGAAAATACCGGCGAATATCAAACTAACTAAACCAGCAAGAGGGGCAAGATAAATTAAAAATTCAGATACCATATTAAAACTCCTCTCAATATACTTTATTTAATGATAGATTTTTAGTCAACTTTACCTTTATAATATTCATAAAGTAGTAAATCATTGACAGAATGAGTTACTACATAATTGTAACCACGTCGGGTATAATACAGATATATACTATATAAAAGTAGGGCCGCAAAAGGATGCATATAATATGAATCTATCGATAGAAAAGGTACTTATTATACCCCGCCGCCTATCTGCATGAGCTCAAAATCAATCGAATCGGGTACATCTACCCTGAACACAAAGACATTGTATCGGGATCTTCGTGCATTAGATATAGCATTTTTTTCATCTGATGTCAGACATCCATCTGTGCTTGCTATACATAATGATTTCTTCGTATCCTTGACAAGGAAATCAAAATACTGACCGTAAGCGTTCAGAAACTCTACAAGCTCACTCAGTTCGTTCCAGTTCTCGCACATATGAATGCTTTTTGTGGCAGAGTTGCTCACATACCAGTCTCTAGACATGTATGGGTACTCAGAATACTGATCCCGAAGATCTTCACGTGCCTTGTATATCTTTGAGATATCTGAATTAAGATCAATCCATTTCCATCCCTGTTCAGAGAAATAGCGGGACGCTACTATTGATACCATTCGATCCCTATCTTTGTGATTGAGTTTCATTTTTACACCTGCGCTTATAATGAGGCTTATGGCATTTAATTATATATCTGTAATCATCTGTTAAAATAAAGAAAAATATCAATCTGATTATTAAATTATTACTTATAATCTGGAGGAAATTAGTTTTATCAATTATAAACCTGACACATTGGTTATAATTAAACCCTGAATCTATATTGTATGAGGTACATCATAAAAAGTAAGGTATACACAACTAACTTTCCTTAAACACAAATATTATGTATCACGCACTTAATTTCCTTTATTGAAAATAAGTGTACATATATTCATTTTGAAATCGCTCGGCAAAAATTTAAAATGCATTTATTTTATGTTTCATGGATTAAATATGGTATTGTCTGTGTAGAAGAAATGTTCACGTACACTATAGGCTGAATATCCAATATTTCCTCTTTTGATAAGTTTTCAGTAAACAATTCAATGCTACCATTAACTGATATATTGTACCCTGCTGCGACATTGCTGTTAATCAGTCGAGAAACTGAATCCTGTGATGAAATGATAAATCGACTTTCGGCTAGTAAAGGCTCAACCTTTGTTATATAGATATCATCCTGACCATTATTGTAGAGAGTAAATTCATAGTTATAACGATGAATAGACTGATTCTCATCTGAAGAACCTCCCCATGCACTTCCATCAACAATAAGTAACCCTTCCACAGGTACGGGGCCACACGATAAAGTATCTCCACTCGAACCAATTAAAATTCCCACGAACAGAATCACTAATCCATACAAAACTCTTTCCATCTGAAATTTCCCTCAATAAAGACAATATATCCATCCATATTTCTTATTATTATCTCTGCGTTCAGGAACAAAAACAAATGACAATTAGGGAGGACCGTATTCTCAAAATACGAAAAACTGGTTAGTATGGTACAATAATGAGAGATGATGGTGATTATACAATACTCTCGGTTTGTTAATATATTACATGCATGTATAATATGTAAATCATACATAAGCATCACTATAAAAGATACATATTAATATATTTTGATAGTTCTCCAAGGGATTAACCTAAATATTATAAAACATAATACAATATAAACATAAATATATTTTCTATGCATATAATTCAGATTTTCTGACTAATATAAAGAGAGAATATAAAAACGACCAATATTATGGTTGTAAAAAACAAGGAAGTAGAAAAATGGAATGCTCAAAATGCAACTATAGAAAACATATTCCTTTATATTCCAAATGTGCAGGAATACCAGGAAGGACAAGAGTCGGAACCGCTTATTATTGTGGACATCCGGAAATGATTAATCCTGTGCCAGTTATTCCCGCTAACGAAAGTATACATTTGGACTGTCCAGTTTCAAACACCAGTCTGAATACATCGGAAAATATGCAATATACAGAAGTCACCGGATAATAAAGATCATTTTTGTTCTTGAAAAGGAGAACAGAATTGCTGTCTTGATACGCCCGTGCAGATTTACCAATTCTAATTTTATTTTTGTCAGCAATCCGTTTACCAGGGATTATAAGACAAGTTTTATGCAATGAAAAAACGCTGAAGAATAAGTATAAATTTACTAAAAAATGATAAGAACACGCATTTACATACATGTTCATTCTTCAGGTAATCACTCAAAAATTTGAGTTCCAGCTATCTTTGCCTGTTCCATGAGCTCAACATTTTCCTTAACCTCACCCGGTGCATGGTGTCCTATATCCACAAAAGTGCCTTTTACATCCATACCGAGCATTTGCAGAACTCTTGAGAATTCCTCATAGACTGGCTTAAAAGCTTCTGCATCCGGAGCACCCTGTGCACCTACTATGACAGCTTTTTTACCGGCATCCAGACGTGATGTGAAATCGGGATTAATAAGTGCAAACCAGCGGTCAATGAACTGTCTCATCTGTCCGGTTAACTGGAAGAAGTATATGGGTGAGCCAAAAACAAAACCATCTGCACTTTTGAGAGCTTCATAGGCTTTTGTCATGTCATCATTGAGTTTACATCCTTCCACAGCTCTGCAGTAATTGCACCCCTGGCATCCTTTAAGGTCCATATCATTGATATAGAATTTCTCTACATCAGCGCCTGCTTCTATTGCCCCGTCAAGAACCTGCTGAACAAGTACATCTGTATTTCCATTCTTTCTAGGACTTCCAACAAAACCTACTACTTTCATTTCGATCATTTCCTCTTAAGCTTGAATGATTACTTTTATGCAAAGTATTCGAAGATTAAATGAGCTTATGCTATATTTATATGCATACACTTATTTTTGTTATTCGCTAACAAAAAGTATAGTATATATATTATGGTTACTGAGGATAACACAAATAATGCAAACGGTCAAGAGTACAGTTGTCCTGTTGAAGCCACCCTTGAAGTGATTGGAGGCAAATGGAAACCACTCAGCCTTTGGCAGCTGAAAGAAGATATAATGCGCTTTAATTCTCTTTAGCAGACACTACCGGGAATATCCCTTAAAATGCTTACAAAGCAACTCAGGGAATTGGAGAATGATGGCCTTGTCCGTCGTGAGATGTATCTTGAAAATCCTCCTAGAGTCGAATATTCACTTACTGATTTCAGAAGAACGGTTATTCCTGTACTGTAAGCATTGGCTCAACGGGGTATTAAGTATATGGACCAAAAATGTACCTCTAAATAAAAGGATTATTTATTAAAATATATACCATAAATTATTAAAACCATGAAATATAATGAGGGCATGGTATAGTAAGCATTTGTTCTGAGGTGTGGCTTCTTTCTCTGAATCCTCCTAGCTGTTCACGTCAATTACTACACACACCTCAGAATCAAATTAAGAGTTAGAAGTGATGGAATTATATCAATTTATATTGTGGCAGAGCTTAGCTTTTAGTGGAGCAAATCGATGAAACTAAAGTTACTTCCCTTGTGCCTTACTATTATGCTCAAACCTGCCTCATAGCAGGTTGCGTTGATGAACAGATTAAAAGTGAAGATAATACAAGCACAATTCCTGCCACTGTAAATGAAGCTGAGTTTGCGCAGATAATGGCAGAGGCAAATACAGCATATATCAAAGCAGATTCAAAGCTTAATTTAATTCTAACAAAATAATGAAAAGTCTCAGTAAAAAACGTATTATTTTATATTCTTAGTCATATATAATATATCTAGTTACATCACATCTTCAAACCCAGCAGATTCGTACCCTGTTCAATGAAGAATAAGGCAAATATAAAATAAACAAGCCCCAGAGAGCGAATTATATAAAGATAATAGTTACTTTTCAGGAAATATCTTGATTTTCCTACAACCATTGCAATCATAATCTTCGATCCTACAAGAATAGAATAGAATCCGGCAACGAAAAAAACAGTTGCCCATATATCAACATCAAGAGCCTGAAATAGAATAGGACCCCCAATGGTGATCCAGAACAGGTAAGGATGAGGACTCAGGAAATTGGCTAAAATACCCCTTTTAAATGAATTTTCACGTTCTTTTGTAATAACAATGTCAATGACACTGGTCTTAAGTGACGATACACCAAGATAAATCAGGTAAAATGCACCGGCAAAACTTATCCAAGCAAGCACTGGACCATGGTTTTCAATACTCAACAGAAAAAACAGAATACATGAAACTATCAGACTATCTGTTATCAATGGGGATATTGCAACTTTTACCCCTGCTCGTGATCCATGCTGAAGAGTTTCAGATATTGTCATTGCCATCAATGGCCCCGGAGATATGCCTGCGGTGAAACCAAGAATTATTCCAAGTACCAGAAACTCATTGAGAAACAGCATCTTTTAGTGCCATATTACTAAACAGGCTTAAAGGTTTTGTTTCAATATATGATGAATATCAAAAAAATCAGATAGAATGTTAAAATAGATACATAAAATTATATAAATAGGGAATACATGCATTATATATGAAGATTAACAAAATTTCCATAAATACCCAATTTTAAATCACTACATTCTAATAAAATATTAACTTGCACAACACCAGCATCCGGTATTAATAAGGAAACTTGATGAAATGACTATCTCTGATAAAACTCAAGATCTGGTAGAGATTGAAAAGTCACTCAAAAGAAGATTGGCTTATGAGCTGGCAACAGTAAAGTGCATGCGTTTATTACTTGAGCCTGGAAGTATGGATGAGATTATGCCCAGGATTCTTAGCATAATACATGAAACTGTGAAAAATAGCAGGTCCTACATTTTCAAAAACGAAGATGATCCAGAATTGGGTCTTTGCATGTCACAGATATATGAAGTTGTTTCAGAAGGTATTGAACCACAGATAGATAACCCTAACCTTCAGCACCTATCATACAGCGAAGGTGCACCAACCATACTGCCTATTTTAAAATCAAAACAACACTTTGCTCATATTATAGAAGAGCTCGACGGTCCGGAAAAAACTATTCTTGCTGAACAGGGTATTCTTTCGATACTGATAATTCCAATTTTCAAAGGGAAGGACTTATGGGGTTTTATTGGATTTGATGATTGTGGCGAAGTTCGCAAATGGCACGACGATGACATGAATCTTCTCGAAATAGTTGCTTACGTTATCGGCGAATCGATTAACCGCAGGAATGCAGAAGATGAACTCAGAGAAAGTGAAGAGAGATTCAAAATATTACACAATGCAACCTTTGGTGGAATCCTCATTCATGATAAAAGCATAATCCTTGACTGTAATCAGGGATTGATAAACATGAGTGGTTATTCAAAGGAAGAACTAATCGGAAAAGACGGCTTCATACTTGTTGCTGAAGAGTCAAAAGCCATAATCATGGATAAATTAGCTTCCAAATACGAAGAACCATATGAAGCAATTGGTCGCCGTAAAGACGGAACAGAGTATCCCATCAGAGTACAAGCAAAAAACCTACCTCATAAAGGACGACAGTTAAGAGTAACTGAAATAAGAGATATAACAGAACAGAAAGACTCCGAGAAAGCTCTAATAGAGAGTGAGGAAAGGTTCAAAACACTTCACAAAGCATCTTTTGGCGGTATTTTCATACACAAGGATAGTATCATTATTGACTGCAATTTGGGTCTTTCAGAAATATCCGGGTACTCAGTTGAGGAACTACTAGGGATGAATGGACTTCTCCTCGTGACCAAAAGATGCAGAGATGAAATAATAAGCAATATGCAGAAAGGTTACGAAGAATCATTTGAATCTGTAGGGCTTCGAAAGGATGGAACAGAATATCCAGTAAGAATTCATGGAAAAAAGATTCCATACAAAGGAAAACAGATAAGATCTGTGGAATTCAGGGATATAACAGAGCAGAAAAAATCAGAACAGGCCATTAAGGAAAGTGAAGCAAAACTAAGTGCAATGATAGCAAATATTGCAGATGTGATTGCTATTATCGATAAGAATGGAATAAACAGATACAAAAGTCCCAATATCGAGAAATGGTTTGGATGGAAAGCTGAAGAGATTGTTGGTTTTTCCACATGGGAAAACATCCATCCTGATGATTTGGACCATATTCAAAAGGTATTTTTCTCAATTATGGAGAGACCTGGTGCCACAGTGACTGCAGAGTCAAGGTATCGTTGCAAAGATGGCAGCTATAAATGGATTGAATTTACAGTTATTAACCTACTGGAAGAAACTGCAATCAAAGGATTCTTGTTGAATTACCATGATATCACTGAACGTAAACAAGCTGAAAATGCTCTGCGTGAAAGTGAAGCAAAACAGAGAGCAATGATTACCAACAGCACCGATGTTATTGCCATCATCGATGAGAAAGGAATGAACAGATACAAAAGTCCAAATGTAGAAAGATGGTTTGGATGGAAGCCGGAGGAACTTGTCGGTAATTCAGTATGGGATAACATTCATCCGGATGATCTTGAATATACAAAGGAACTTTTCCCCATGTTCCTCACTATACCAGGAGCAATGCAGACTTCAGAAAGCAGATATCGTTGCAAAGATGGTAGTTATAAATGGATTGAATATACAATCTCTAACCTCTTATACGAACCTGTTATCAATGGAGTAATGTTGAATTACCATGACATTACTGAACGCAAAAAAACTGAAAATTCCCTGCGTGAAAGTGAAAGAAAATTCAGAAATTATATCGAAAATGCTCCGTATGGTGTTTTTATTGTAGATCAACATGGAGATTATCTGGAAGTTAATAGGACTGCATGCAAACTTACTGGTTATGATGAAAAGGAACTGACAGGAATGAACGTCATTGATCTCATCTCTCCTGAATCCCTGATTAAAGCAGGGCAGAGTTTCGATGAACTTAAAAATATTGGATTTACATCGACGGAACTACTTTTTAAGCATAAAGACGGGACACTAAACTGGGTAAGAAGAGATGCTACAAAACTTTCGGATAATCGGTACATTGTGTTTGCAAGTGATATAACTGAAAAGAAAAAAGCAGAGCACTCTTTGATAAAGGGAAAAATATTGGCAGAAGAGAATAGCCGTATTAAATCGGAATTCCTTGCAAATATGAGTCATGAACTACGAACTCCACTTACTACTGTTATTGGATTCTCAGATATATTGGGTGAAGGATTAGCCGGTAATCTTAGTGAAAAACAGCTTGGATATGTAAATCATATCAACAAAAGTGGGAGACATCTGCTTGAAATAATAAATGATATTCTTGACCTCTTTAAAATAGAATCAGGAAAAATGGAACTTGAATGTGAAGATTTTCCGGTTTCTGATGTGTTGGATGAAGTTAAAGCATCTATGTGCCCACTCGCAAGAAAGAAAAGTATTCAACTAAAATTTATCAATGAAATTGAAAATGATAATATTTATGCTGACAAAATGAAATTCCGACAGATAATGCTAAATTTGCTCAGTAATGCCATTAAGTTCACTGCTGATGAAGGAAAAGTTTCTATCATTGCTAAAAAGATCGATGATCATATACAGGTTTCTGTTTCAGATACAGGCATTGGAATTCCCGAGGATATGCAGGAAGACATATTCAGCCCCTTTACACAGGTTGATGCATCGAATAAAAGAAAATATGGTGGAACCGGTCTGGGACTTGCTCTTGTCAAGCAATTTGTGGATATGCACCACGGGAAAATATGGCTTAAAAGTGAAGAGGGTAAAGGTAGCACCTTTACATTTACTATAAATAATCAGAATTCGAACTGACTTTCAAAATTTGAAACTGATAAATGGATTTCTCAAACCCATCTGGCAGATATTTAACTGACTAAAAGTTCGAGATTATGTTCAAATATTTTAGAACATATTTTAAGATGGATTAGTTCCTTATTTCTGCTATCCAGTTTGTCTTTTAGTTCAAAAACCTCATCTTCAAGTATTTTGATATAAGCAAGTTGCTGTTCTATTCTGGCATCCTTTTTAATGACATTGATCTGTTGTTTGTGGATTGTTACCTGCTTGCCAATCTCTTCTTCGGTTTTAAGCTGCAGCTCTGAAAGCTCTTTTTCCCGGGACTTAAATTCCTCCTCTTTTGTAGAGTGAGTTTGCTGCAGATGCTTAACGTACTCACGTCTGCGCTCTATCTTTTCAGTCTGGACTTCAATATCCAGTCCACAGGAATCTATTTCTTTCAACTGAGCAGCAATATCCCTGGTTTTTGCATCAAGCCTTGATTTAGTCCTTACAAGCCTTTTTTGTCTTTTATTGAGAGCTAATTCTTCTTCTAATTGGGAGTGCATAACTTTGTAATGCTCGGACTTTCTTTTTTGAAGTGCATCATGATTTATTTCATACCTGTCCAACCAAACTGCTAATTCGGTTTCCTGCTTTAAAAAATCAACTCTTTTTTTCTCATATTCCTTCTTTGCCAGTTTAAGCTCACCGTTTTTAACAACCAGTTTTTCATATTCCACAGCAATCAGTTTTTTTGCATCACGAATCTTATGATACTCTTCCATGACCAAGGATTCATCTGCTTTTATTTGTTCTTTCTTTAAAGCAATTTCAGCACGCTTTACCTCAATTTCATCAAGCTGACTGAAGTATGTGGCTTTGATGTCTTCAAGATTCTGGAGCTGATTCTGGTAAAAAAGTTCCTCACTCATATTACAATTTCATCCCGGTTTAGTTATACTGAAGATTTCAGGAATAATCCTTTGGCAATATAATGGGTATTTATGTTGACATATAAAAGAAGCATGTCCATAATTTTCATTTATACTTTAAATTATGAACATACCAAATATTTAAACTGTACTAATGAATAATAGAAAATATTTTTTATAAAATATAACAAAGAAGAACTTAATGTCCTTCTTCATCTTTCTACTTTTTGCGATACAAATAGATCAAAAATAATACCACAGATAAATGATCTAATTTGCGGAAAAACAATATAATAAAGAGATTAAGAAGACACGTGCCCCACAATAAAATTTGGTTGGTATGCGAGTTCTTGCTAAAGACATGTTTTCATCACATATCACCGTGCCTCAATCTTGAGGATTATCAAAGATGTATTTAAGTTTTTATAAATTATTCTGAATTGTGAGATGTGTAATACAATTAGACTACTTAATCAAAATAAAAATAAACAATTATGCACCATTATATAGACATTATAGTATCTGTTGTACTAACAGATGGTAGTACATATGGTGGATATAAATAGTATTATGGACAAATTGTAGTTGGTTAGTGGAGAACGTTGGCCTTCTAAATAATAAAGATATAGGAATTACTATGGGGGTAATTCAAATATCGAATGCAATAAAGTCAACAAAATGTCTGCTACATGACTGGCATATTAACCAGAGTGTAAAAAATACGGCATGAATGCTGAAATTATAGCAACAGGATTAGGGAATCCTTCTGCTTTAAAGGGGTACAAATAATGAAAAAATTAGAGAATTGTCCTGAATGTAATTCAAAGTTGCATGAAAACGAAAATGTACAGTTTTGTAAAGTATGTGGTTACTGGACCAATATAGGTACTGTAAGATTCGATTGTATCGCCATATTTGCCTGATTTATCAGGCTAATATTGTCTGAAAAGAACGCAATCGAGTAAGCAAAAAGGAAAACGGATCTCAGATTTGGCCAGAGGTTTATTTTGCTATATGGTATCGTACATCATATGATAAAGTGTTTGGATCTAAATTGTCGAAAATCTCAAAAAATACTTGTCATTCAGTTGGTATTTCAAAAGAGAAGGTCGATCCTTTTCCAACTTTGCTCTCAACCCAAATCGTGCCAGTGTGCATTTCCACTAGTTTTTTTACAATAGCCAGACCAAGTCCTGTTCCTGCATATCTCTTATTATTTGCATCATCAAGCTGACCAAAGACTGTGAACAGCTTTTCCTGATCATCTATGGAGATGCCTTCGCCTGCATCGTTGATCTCAAATATTACTTTTTTGTCATCTGATGTTATATTCAAGGTTACTTTACTGTTGTTCGGAGAAAACTTGACAGCGTTACTGAGAAGATTGTATAATATCTGCTCCAATCGAAGCTTGTCAGCTTTGATAACTTCTATATTACAATCCATATTCAATATAAGCTCGATATCTTTTCTTGCTGCAAGAGAAAAACAAGCAGTTAAAACATCATCAACAGTCTTCTGAAGATGGATGTTCTCATGTACAAGTTCCATTTTTCCTGCTTCTATTTTGGAGATGTCAAGTATGTCATTTATAACACAGAGAAGATGCTTCCCACTGTTAGACACATTACTCAAATACCGGGTTTGCTTTTCATTAAGTGCTCCTATATTCTTTTCAAGAAGGATGTCTGAAAAACCAATTATCGAATTAAGTGGTGTACGCAATTCATGACTCATGTTAGCAAGAAAAGAACTTTCGGCAATATTTGCCGTTTCTGCCTTAGCTGCCAGATAATTGGCTTTTACAGTTGTTTCACGGAGATCTGCCTCTGCATTCTTGCGTTCAGTTATATTACTTATAATCACCATCTGTCCCATTGTGTTCCCGCGCTTGTCGTGCAATGGCAGGAATGTAATATTGAACCAGAAATCCAACCTTTCGATTGTTTCCCTAACATCAATACTGCTTCTGGTGCTTTTATCTGGTTTTCTTTTTAAAACTGTACACCAGGGCTCAGGTAATTCCGATACATGCATTCCTATATTCCTGGCTCCGATGTACCTGCTTTTCATAGCAGAATTATTATAATCCACTATCCTCTGTTCCTTATCAAAAACTATAACGCTGTCAGGATGATTCTCAAAAAGCAGACCTCGGGCCAGAGGAGTTAGATTGAATAATTTGTATCGTGTAAATCCTATAAAGATGATGATTGCACTCAACGTGAGGGAAAAAGGAGCTGGATCAATACCCCACGGATCCATTCCACTCAGATGAATAAGAAGGGTCAGAAATGGCATCAAAGAACCAATTATTACAATGCTGATCTGTTTTCGGAAAACCGGCAGAGTTCCCTGCAACATGCCGAGCAATAAACTGAGGCCAAGAATGATACAGAGATTAGCATATGAAAAATGTATCCAGTACCACATACCAGGATCGTAGCCGAATACCGGGAAGATGCCATCATAATTTATGTAATAGGATCTGTGATACAATACGTGATATTCTGTTGTGAAGACAAATAGAATTGTCGTGATGGAAATGCCTGTAAAAAGAGCTAGCAAAGGAATAGGCAACCAGTTTTTTTTCCCACTATAGCCCATTGCAAACAGCAGGAAGAATAAAGGGATAAAGGAAACTCCTATATATTCCATCTTGTAAAAGAGCAGAAACATTTCAATACTGGTGGAAGATATTTCAAGTGCGTAAAAGAAAGAGTAAAATGCTATGAAACAAAGAAGCAAATTAATGTATTTTGAACCGGGAGTTGTCCTGTAGTCTTTAAGATAATACAGAAGAACACAAATGATGAAGCACGATGTGAACAAAGGGAGGGAATAAATATTAAAATACATCTCTACTTCCTGAGTTATCAATAATACTATTTTTGTGAGTTTCAATCCTTCCTGGTACAGAAATTAGATACATGATCAGTAACTGACTATTGTGCCAGGATTTTATCACTTTACCAGCATCTTACTGTGGCAATGTAAGATGAATTAATGGCAACTAACCACTTAGCGAAACTATACAGCTGACATAGTACATTTCTAGATATCTTTTAGTTATATTGATGCTACAATATATAATGCTTTTTATGAAATTATTTGATTTTCCTTTTTTTGTAATCTCAACATATTGTGTGTCCTAATCAGAAGCCACATTGCCAAAGAGACGTATCTGCTAACGATAGCAAGTTCAATTCTACTCGCATTCTACTTGGTATGGTTCATTTCTGTCCTTGACCTGCGAAAAATAGATGCATATATCCTGACAGGCATCATGTTGTTCATTGTCAGGGACCTTAATAATCTAATTGAAGCATACTTTTATATGGACATATTCAACGAAACCTTTACTCTGGTCGCAGCCATTGTAATCTCGTTAATAACTACCCTTATCCAGAGTGCCCTGGCAATCATTCTTCTGAAACCCAATGGCAGCATGGATCTGAAAACTGCTATAAACAGCCACGTAAAAACAATGAAAAACTACCCGCTGCGAATTACAACTGCAGCTCTTGTCTATTTCCCTGTATACTTACATTTGGCCTTATGGTATCCCTCGTCGTGGTTCCGATATACACAGACCCAAAAAATAGCCTTTAAATCCCCTCATTCTCAGTCATGATACCGGTTGAGATTCTGAGAGGCGCAATATATGCAATTATTCTGACAGCCGTCTTTGCAAGCCTGAAAAAACAAAAGAAATTAAACATCAAAGTGGCTGCAGCCCTCCTTTTCATCCCCGGTGCATTCATACCACTTCTTTCAAGTCTTACACAGACAAGCGTCCTTACAGAAGTCGCTCCCTACCACTCAATTGAACCCCTCGCGGACTCCATAGTCTATGGCTACATAGCATCCCGAATTCTAACAAAAAATAATCGGTAAGATAATGAAAGAATTCAATGGATCGATGGTGATTCGACTCTTAAATACTCAGATAGCTAGGTCACTATGTTTGGATTAATTAATCTTCATCGTCCGTTGTATGCTTTTTTCAAGTCTTCAATATCAAACTTCTTCATCTTAAGGAACGCTTCTGTCACCCGTGCCAGTTTATCTGAATCTTCAGTCTGCATAATCTCGTTCATAACTGTGGGAACTATCTGCCACGAAACCCCAAACTGGTCCTTGAGCCAGCCGCATTGTTCTGCCTCAGGAACAGACGACAGCTTCCCCCAGTAGTAATCAATCTCTTCCTGATTATTGCAGTACACTATAAATGAGATGGCTTCATTGAAAACAAAATTATGCACACGTGCACTATCCATAGCCGCAAATTCCATGCTTTCAAGCGTAAAAGCAACATGCTTTATCGTTCCTTTCCTATCGGGTCCCTCACCTGCACTGTAACGTAGGATGTCCCCAACTTTTGCATTATGGAACACAGATGAGTAAAAATTAATTGCTATTTCTGCGTTCCCGGACTGCTCACCTGTGAACATAAGCGTAGGAGTGAATTTTTGCACCATATCATTGCTTTCAAGGTACATTATCTGCCACGAAAGACCGTACCTGTCCTGCACCCATCCATACTTTTCGCTGAAAGGATATGCATCCAGAGGTGTAAGTGCTGTGCCACCTTCGGATAGTTTTTCCCACAGCATATCTACCTCTTTCTTTGTGTCACAGGCAATGAGGAACGATATGGTTGGATTGAATTTGAAAAAAGGACCTCCTGAAAGAAGCATGAACTCCTGACCTGCAAGCTCAATGGTGACTATTTCTGCATCTCCAGACGGAGTGTTGTGAATGACTGTTGTGTCCTTGATATTTGAGTTACTGAAAAGAGATGTGTAGAGCTTTGCAGCTTCGCTGGCTTCTTTGTCAAACCACAAGTGTGGAACGATTCTTTGCAAACTAATCCCCCTTATACATGAATAGTTGCGACGTTTGAGTATAAAGAGATGACGAAAATAGTGATGAGGCAGATAAACAAAAACTTATTCTTAAAGTAATTTGCATTCTCAATAACAGTCCTTGCAAACAACATCTGCTTTTCTGCGTTTTTGCACACGATGAGATCAGGGGCGAAATCATCGATTGTAAATGTATCTCCCTCTAATTCATTGCTTATTCTCGCATTGATTAATAGCCATATGTGCCTACCATCTGAGCGCAAGGCCTCATATTCAAACTTCCCATAATAACTCTGCATTTTAAGGACGCTTATTAACTCTTTACGACAATCTGGATAATCTTACAAATGTCCCCCTCCCTCTATTTCCTGTAAGCAGCTATCGGTATCTTCAGAAGTACTCCCTCATGAGCATCTTTGTCATATTCTAGATACCATGATAAATCTAGTATATTTAAGAACATGAAGATTAGTATAAGGGAACACTGAAGCTGATAAGTCATTTGCTTTAAATTTATGTTAAGGGAAAGTTAGGTATAGGGACTATCAATATATTAACATACTAAGATAAAATAGGAGGTAGGTATTCTACCGGCCCATTTTTTTCATCAGATTATTCAGGCTTTCCTTTGATATCGGCCTAGGTTTTTTAATGATAAGGACCGGTTTTTTGGAATGCTTGGCGATTCTTTGCGACATGGTCCCCAGCATGGCTATCTTGAATCTCCGGCTGGAATCTCCAATTATCGTCACATCACTATCAACAGCTGCATCCAATATGGCATCCTCTACGGAATATTTTTCCAATATCCGGAATTCAACCTTTATTATGTCATCTTTCACAACCAACTCGGTAACATCTGCAGCTATTTCCTTTTTCTTTTCCTCTTCCTCATCAGGGCTGATCACTGTTAGTACCACTATTTTAGCCCCGGTATTGGCAGCAAGTTTTCTTGCAATATAAAATCCATATATTGAGTTCTCTTTTCCATTATAGGCAACAAGTATCCGGTTGATTTTATCCGGAAGATGGTCTTTTAAGAGCAATATCTGTTTTTTAGATGAAGCAAAGACAGAGCTTGCAACTTCCCCAAGTGAATACTGAAATTTGCCTGATTCATGCCATCCCATAATAATAGTATCTACGTTCTCCATTTCTGCCTGTTCTATTATTGAGTTTGCAATGTCATGGTCAAATGCAACAATATAATTTCTTTTCTGGCCAACGATCGCAGGATATCTGTCAAACTCCTTTTTGAAATGGTGATCTATCTCCATACATTTATCATGATATGAGGTTTGGGCCACCTGCAAACTTGTCTGGTCTGGTACCTTTATCACATGAAGGCCAATTATCTCACTCCCAAGACAATCCGCAAGTTTGAGAAGATCCTGTTCATGCCAGGGATTGGAGATGGGCACTAAAACCTTAACAATTGATTCTGGCTTTACCTTCTTTTGTTCAACCGTGTCTTCCAGCAGATCGAATAAATTATACTCTGGAATGGCTTTACCCCTTCCATAGTATCTGAACCATCCAACACCAACAAAAGCCATCACTAATACAAAAAACAATGGCATAATACCGAGAAATGGTAGCAACATCAGACTTCCAACAATACCCACGATCTGGGTAAATGGAAAGAACGGATCACGGAAAGTAGGCGCATAGCCAGGTAAAGTCCGCTTTCTGAGGATTATAACAGCAAGATTAAGCAAAACAAAGATAATGACATTGAAAGCACCTCCAAGCCTTGCAAGCTGTTCAATGTCGAACAGGAACAAGAGCAAAATCATAACGATAGATGTCGCCAGTATTGCATTGGATGGTGTTTTGAAACTCTTGTGGATTGTTATAAACCATTTTGGCATTAATGCATCCCTGCTCATGGCAAAAGGAAATCTTGAAGATGACAGTATTGCTCCATTGGCTGTGGAAAGCGTGGCAAACAGTGCACCTACTACAATAACAATCCTGCCAACGTCTCCTGCTATCAGACCGGCTATATCTGCAAGTGGAGTAAACATAGATGTAGCCTGGCCAGGGATTGAGCCTCCCACAACTGCTGCCATTATGCCGACGTAGAACAGAGTAACTGTCACTGCTGAAGCAATAAAAGCAAGTGGCAGGTTTCGGGATGGATTCTTTACTTCCTCTGCAACGGTGGAAATCTCTGCAAGTCCAAGATATGAAATAAATATTATTCCGGTTGTTGTCAGGACAGAGACCGGGCCATAAGGTACTACAGGCACGAAATTGCCTGGTTTTGCGCTGAACATTACTTCAAATATGAATACTACAAGGACCACTAATAACATCGCGACAATAATATTTTGAAGTGAGCCACTGACCTTTGCACCACGATAATTGATCACAAGTAGAATTAATCCTGCAGCAACTGCAATTAGATATGGAGGGGACTGATAATATATCTGAAAATACGCCGCCAGCCCGACAAGAGCAAATGAGCCTTTGAAAATCAATGCAAGCCATGAACCAAGCCCGATAATTGCACCAAAAACTGCACCCATTGTCCGGCTAATGTAATAATAGCTTCCACCTGCAGAAGGCATTCCTGTTGCAAGCTCTGACATGCTAATAGCGGTAGCAATTGCAATAATCCCGCCTAGCATGAATGAAATTATTGCTCCTGGACCGGCATTTGCCATAGCTACACCCGGCAGGATGAATATTCCCGCCCCTATCATTGTACCAGTACCAATTGCAAAAGTCGAGAAAAAGCCCAGACTTCGTCCTAATCTTTCCTGAGTTTCAATTGCTGCCATTTATATCCTCATTTCGGTGACTTCCAAATTATGATCCGAAAATTTTACATCCCATTAATGCTGCATCCATGACAAATATCCCTAAATTTCCTAATATATAGGTCTAAAGCAGCACCTTTGAGAGCTATTTCCCACACCACCTATATGGAGTTAACGTATATAGAACAGGCAGACAATACCTAAAATTTGGTTAAGGACATTAAGAATAGGATTGGATATTAATAACAACGAATATGAAGAGGATGATGAAAGCTTCGAGTAAAAATAGTAGAAAAAAAGATAGCCAATACAAATGTTTAACTGCTCGACTACTTTTCCTTAACAAAAACCATTCTCTCGCCATTCTCCCCTATTCCAAAAACAAGTTGATCATTGTCCATTGAGACTGTTGTCACGCTGGCTAATAGCGAAAGATACTGGCTATCCAGTGAATCGGAACCACAGTACATAAGTGTAATTACTCCTGGTTCTATAGTGAGATCATTTCCTTCCAAAATGTAACTTCCGCTACCACTGTTGCAATCGGCTTTTATGGAATATACCCCATCCTTGGCAAAGGAAATAGTGTATCTTTCCGAATAAATGATGTTTGATTGGTTCGCAGTTTCATTTTCAAAAAGTCCTGACCACTCCCAATTTACTTCAGCTATATCGTCTATAGAGATGATTTCAGATTCTATTTCACTATCATTAGCATCCCCACCATCAGTCCCGTTTTCAGCACAGCCGGATACAAAAAGAGAGGCTGCGGCTAAAACGCATATTAAAAGAACAGTCAGTATTTTCCTTGGGCTCATCATGTATTTTTGCTCCTCATATTCTACTAGCATTTAGCATTATTTAGCCTCTTCTAAAACTTAGAACGGACTTGAAACTTATATGCATTTTTTACTATGGTATCTTCTTAGTTATATAAAATACATATTTAAATCAATATTTACAGAGTTTCCAAACTCAGCCTATTAAACCAAAATAGTTCCTATGATCATGATAAAATATAAAAATAAATTAACTATACATTGCTTATTTTAGTATTAATATATAGTTTAATTATTTAATATTAAGCAAGTATTAATGAGAATGACTTTATATGCAATCAATTCCAATTTAATTAGTATGAAAGGATTTTCAATCAATATCGAAGATGCTACTTTGGAAAATGACAATTTCCGTAAAGTTCTCTACACTTCAAAGCACAGCCAACTGGTACTTATGAGCCTCAAGCCCATGGAAGAGATCGGGATGGAAGTACATGAAGAAAATGACCAGTTTTTCCGTTTTGAGAATGGGCATGGAAAGTGCATAATTGACGGCAATGAGTATGAACTCAGTGATGGAGTTGCAGTAGTAGTGCCAGCAGGTGCGCAGCACAACATAATCAACACTTCGGAAACTGAGGAACTGAAGCTCTATACAATCTATTCACCGGCGCATCACAAGGATGGAATCGTGCGTGCCACAAAGGAAGAAGCCGAAGCCAATGACGAGGAATTCGACGGAAAGACTACGGAATAAGATCATAATAAATGAGGACAGTGACCTGTCCAATACTGAAAATGACTGCACTTTATGAAAGAGAAGTGCTTCTATTTTTCTATTTTGTGGTTCTGTGGAGTAAACTTATTGAAATCATCGTTCGACTATAACTACTATTATTATCACAAAGCATTACCAAAAAAGAGTGTTCAGAATATCCTTATAACTGCACACACATAATCATGTGATTCATCTTGTAGTTTATCCTCATTCTTGCATCAGCATATCAGTTAGAACCAAAAAAACAACTACAAAAAAATTCAACGCTCAGGAAGAGAGCGCAACGAGCAGTCCAATGCTTACCCTCTTTAATAGTTCTATTTCTGTCTCCGATTTAACTTTTTGGCAAGTTCATGAATTTGTAAGATGAATGGAAGTCTTAAAGCCCTCCTTCATCCCTTTTTCTCCTTGTGACGATGAGCCCAAGCATCAGAATAAATCCCAGACCTGCAATCCAATTGATATACCCGGAGCTGG
>NZ_JADQBY010000018.1 GCF_016278385.1 Methanolobus sp. | reverse complement strand
GTAACATTCCTGTTAATATCAGGAATCAGAAAAATCCAAAAAGAGGAAGACCTACAAGATTCAAGTATGAGTCATATCGTAAAAGAGGGACAATAGAACGTTTCTTTGCATGGTTGAAAATGGGATTCAGAAAAATAGCAAGTAGATATGAAAGGCTTAATGTTGTTTTCGAGGGACTACTGGATATTTCATATTTTATGTTATGCTGGAAAAAGGTATAAGGGACGTTTTGAAATAGGCTCATTCTTAAAATTGTCAATCTGTAACTCTTCTAGTAAATCCTCATATTTTCTTAATCTAGCTAAAGAAATTGCGTTAGGTCCTCTACAAAAAGCATCATATATTGAAGTAGCAGCAAGAAAAAGAAACATGTTTGAGTCGTAATGTTCTCTCTTAAAATCAGGAAAATCAGTAAGTATACGAGAAAGTATTGGAAATTGTTTTATCGCTTTTTTTCCATTTGATACGAACTCATCTCTATAATTAAAATTACTTTCATCAAATGCATTTCCAGTAATTATCATAAATATCTATTCTTTAGAAGAACTTGCTACTATTGAACTATTTCTATTGTAGTCACAATTTGAGTTTATTAACATTTTTAATAGACCTCCGCACACCCAATCAGTCCCCAAATGAGCATTCAGAGTAAATTATATATCTGCTTCAGCATTCGTCTTCATGTAATGGAGAGTAACCTTAGGTAATCATTGTGCGCATTATGTACAGTTAAGTACTCTGTTAACCTGCATAACAAGAGTACTTGCACATTACAATAGTATTGTGTAAAACCCTGTAATCTCAGACCGGAACCTCAGTAAGTGACAATGCAGTGTTCAATGATATGAAACTGTTTACAATCTTTTGTAATGAGCTATTTATTTTCAACCATACAAACACCCGAATAGATGGATTATCGTTCGTTACAGGGCATCCTGAGCAACCCTTTGCTCTCTCATAGCATCGAGCAAGGATTACAACACTTATGCATCCGAATAATGCAGATACAAATACTTGTGAGAGTAATAATAGGTTCATTACAACCCCATTTTAAAAGGTTCATCGTACTTCAATAGTTCTTTTTGCAGGTCATCGATACTATAATTCAGGTAATGCATAGTTGTTTCGATATTTTTGTGCCTGAGATACCTTGAAACACTAATCAAAGGAACACCTGAATCAAGTAAATTCTGGGCACGGCTTCTTCGAAATGTATGGCAACCGATGCGTTTCTCAATTCCGGCATCTTTGCATAATTGGTTCACTACAACATAAACGTGAGAACGTGAAACCTGAATGCTTTTATTTGAAAACATTATATAATCGTTTGGTTTCAGATTATTGTTCTTTATATACCTTGATAGAGTCTTTTGTGCTTCTTGTGGTAAATGTGCTTTACGTAAGTCATGATTTGAAACACCCTTTGCATTGTAGATTTCGATACAATTGTTATCAAAGTCTATATCTCTCACACGAACATTGATAGCCTCGGAAACACGTAATGCAGGGAAATATAACAATGTCACCCATGCTTCATATTTCTCGGAAAGGTTATGCAGAGATAATATTTTTTGCAGTTCTAATATTTTGAGCCATTCTTTTGAATAATGTTTTATTTCTTTTTTAGTTGCCTTATCTTTTTTGTTTTTCATATAATTCATTTTATCACAATTAAAAAAATATAACAACTGCTATAAAACTGTTTTGTTTATAAATAGAGCATTTTAAAATCGATAGCAGTGGAATAATGAATAATAATCGTTATGACTAAAAACCTAACAAAATAATAAAATTGTTAGATTTAATTTATGGGGATTTCATGCTAAGAAAATTCTTATAATTGTTTTCGATAGATTAAATATCTAAGAGAATACAATTACTTCTTGCAGAAGGTAAACATGGTTTGATTAAATCTTTTTTACTGCAAAGAAAAAGTATTGTGTAAAGTTTTGAAAGAAATACTTAATATAACCTCAAAACAATAAAATAAAGTAACCAATATTAAAGGTGGTGAAAAAAGATTATCACAGAAGAAATGTTAAGGGAAATTGTTGGAGCAATAACCCTGTACATATCCGTTAATGCAATTGTGCATCTATTAGATGTCGTCAATCACCTAACATAACGTAACATTTTATGATTAGGTATTGACAATATATAAATTTTGCCGGATTCATTTTTTCCGGTACTTTTTTTGTTTTCGCTTTAGTATAAAAGCAGAGGAATTAAATTTTTATTTATATGTATAAAACATACTTATGGTAAAGGCACTTATGTTTCAATTCCTTTCCTGAAAAGGTACCATTGAATACCCTTTGCGGTAACGACCATTGTGAACATGAGGACTGCCAGTATTTGTTTGACTGTCATTTGGGCTATTCCAAATTCCTCAACCCAGAACAGCAGGGCTATTAAAATGAATGTGATCAGCCAGGAGTATGAAAGTCCATAAGCTCCTATCTTGATTGTTCTTTCATCCTTCACAGGCCCATTACGATATCGTTTTGCTCTAATGAACGTGACAAAGAGGATGATGGCTCCGATATTTATCAGGCTGATGCCGCTTTGTTGATAGTCTTCGAAAATTGCAACCAGTACAATTCCAGCCATGATGAGCACGAAGGCCAGTGTATAACTTATTTTGATATATTTTTCTAGTTTTTCCATACAATTCCCTCTATATCTAATTCTAACATTATATTAGATATTAGTCTCATTATATTATATATATCTAACATCAAGTATTTAAAGTCATGTTTCATCCTGGCAACTGGTAACTTATTTATCCTGTAGTTTCACCATATAAGAGGTTGTCAGCGTTAACATCATAGCTATTCAAACAGGTGAGGATTATGAAAATAAATGTTATTTTTTACAGTTTGTACGGCCACAACTACAAGATGGCTGAAGCAGTGGCTGAAGGTGCCAGGGAAGTTGAGGGCGCAGATGTTGGTCTGTTCCAGATTCAGGAAACCTTCACTCCTGAGATTGTTGAAAAGATGGGGGCAACAGAATCCAAACAGAGTTTTGAGCACATCCCTGTTGCAACAATTGATAATCTTACAGAAGCAGATGCCATCATCTTCGGTACGCCTACACGTTTTGGGATGATGGCGGCACAAATGCGTGCTTTCCTTGACAGGACAGGAGGCATCTGGGTAAAAGGTGCCCTTATCGGTAAAGTGGGTAGTGTATTCACATCCAGCAGCACCCAGCACGGAGGTCAGGAGTCCACGATATTGAGTTTCCACACGACCCTCCTGCATCATGGAATGATAATAGTAGGTGTCCCGTATTCTGAAACAAGACAATCTGTTCTTACTGAGATCACAGGCGGCAGTCCATACGGTGCTTCAACGGTTGCAGGCAGTGGTCCGAATACGCGGCATCCAAGTGAGAACGAACTTGGGATTGCAAGGTTTCAGGGCAGGCATGTTGCAGAGATCACGAAGAAGCTGGTTGGAGAGTGAATACTATCGTGTTGTTGCTAATTCAAAGATGAACAAAAAGTTGAACTCTTTATTTTGTGCAATATGTCTATAATAGGAATCATTGAATCTGCACTCATAATATTTTATAGATATGTAAAAGTTTATAGCAATACGTGTTAATAGTAATGATTGTAGCAGGTTGTGTTATACTTCCTCTGGATAATAAAGTAAAATATGAAATTGTACCTATTGGATTTATATCTGTATTAATTGCTATGTTGCTATACAGGTAAGTTCTGATGATACGGAAAATGATGTGACCGAAGGTGAAACACTGACTTATTTTGTCAATCGTGAAGACTTCAATAAAGTGAAGATCGGGGATAGAGTTGAATGTAAAATATCAAGGTACCGTTTTGTCAGGATTGACAAAATAACGGTTATGTAGATTAAACTGATTTTCTAATGCAACAACACCAACTCTTCAAAACATAGTCTGTTTTTTCATGTAATATATAAATTTATAACAAATGGTACTCTATTTGGATGCAGAGTTGAATGAACAGAAATCTTCTTTATTTTATGTTTTGCTTCGTTTTGTGTAGCACGGTTATGTTATCGGGATGTGTTTCCAAGCAGAATGAAATCAAAACAATGACAACATTGTCTGGTATTGATGCATTTGAAATTAACAAAGTCTTGATAAGAAATGGGTTGAGCAGAGAATCAAGCACTATAGACGACACAATTGAAATTGAGAAACTAATTTCCATTCTGAATGAATACTCATTGGAAAAAGTTTCGGAAAAGTCTGATTTGAACGGATATAAATATTTTTTTTATTTCTATACCGATTCTGGTAATGTTTCCCGGGTCAGTATTGTGGACACTAATACCTTACAGGTTGATAGGGTATTTTATAATGTAATTAATCATCCAATTGACCTAGCAGAAATTGAGGAGTTTATTGAATCTTCATCTAATTTTAAATCAGTTCCAAGTGATGAAGGGTTGAATGTTGAAATTTCGGGGATAGTTGAATCTTTAAGTATTGAATATCTGGTTTCACAGTCTGATATTATTATTGAAGGAACTGTGACAGGTGCTTATCCATCCAGGTGGAACACTCGTGATGGGCAAAGACCAGATAAGTCTGATAGTGAACTGGACATTGGAGTAGAGGATATGATTTATACTGATGTTGGAATTCATGTTAGTAAATATCTCAAAAATCCATTGGACACTGGGGACTTACAAATAGCAGTGGATGGTGGGACAGTTGGTAACGATTCCATATGGGTTGAAGATAGTCCTTCATTTGAACATGGTGAAAACGTTCTGCTTTTTTTGAACTGGACTCCGGGGAGGGAAGAAATGACTGTTACTGGTGGTTATCAGGGTAAGTTCACAGTAATTGAAGATGGTATGGCTAAAAGGTCAGATGGTGAATCTGTGAATATCACTGAGTTGACTAATATGGTCGGAGAGTGATTGGTGTGAAGGATACATGATTATAAAATCGAGGTTTCAGGGCAGGCATGTTGCAGAGATCACGGAGAAACTGGTGAGAAAAATGAAATTATGAGGTGCTAAAACCTCACATATAGTTAAGGGAATATATCCAAATACCCATGAGAATGAATCCTGCTCCAAGTATGATTCCTAAAGGGGCAAAAATGTGTTTTATAATCTTAGTTGTTTTTTCAACACCAAATGCTTTTCTCCAGAGGAATGCTTTTGGACTTGTTTCAGCATATTTTTGTGCATACTCAAGGTCTTTCAGAAACTTTGTAGCATAATACAGGTTTAAAGCACCCACTCCTATCAAAAGGACTGTGTTAAGAATTATTTCATCCATGCTAACAAATAATATATTAATTAAATATATATTAATTGGTGTAATTTTGATTTCTTTAGCGTGTACACATCATTATAATCTTCAAAAAAGACAGGATTCCAAAACCATTCACAACCACTCCACATAACTTCGAACATCTTTGAAGTTTAAGCAAAGTATATACAGTTCTACTCCCAAACTCTTTACTAAGAAACAAAATACCCTTATTCTGGAGTGGTTAAAAGTGAACATAACAGGAAAAAAATCAGTATCTTTCATAGTAATTGTATCGTTGTTTGCAGTTTTAATTTCAGGTTGTATTGGAAATGATGGTGAACTATCATCCAATATAGCCGGTCCGTGCAGTGGACAGGTATCCTCATCAGGGGATGAGTTCCTGATACTGGCACCGAAGATGCTCTTCTCAGGAGGGGAAAGCTCCATAACAATGGCAGCTTTCTCCGATAATGAACCGGTGACTCGTTGCGTGGAATACACGCTCACTGACGAGGACAGCAATGAGATACCTCTTGTCCAGGTATCAACTTCTGAATCAGGAAATGTTGTAGCTTCTTTTGAAGTGCCGGACGTTGAAGAAGGTACATATGTGCTCACCGCAAAACCTTCAGGGTTTGATACTGAGTTCAAGGCAACCGTGGAAGTTGTAAAGAACAATCCTCTTTTCATTGAAACTGACAAGCCGATCTACAAGCCTGGACAGATGATACATGGAAGAATTCTCTCCCTTAACAACAATCTTATACCTGTTCAGGAGAACATCACAGTTGAGATAACAGATGCAAAAGGCATCAAGGTCTTCAAGGAAGAACTAAATTCCAATGAATATGGTGTTGCATCTTTTAATCTTCCCCTTGCATCCGAATTGAACTTGGGAACATGGAAGATAAGTGCAAAAGCAGGTGATTCCTCCTCTATGGTTGACCTCCAGGTGGACAAATATGTGCTTCCAAAGTTCGACGTCTCACTTGAAACACCACATGAGTGGTTCCTTGTTTCTGATGAGATTACAGGTACGGTTTCAGCCAATTATTTCTTTGGTAAGGAAGTTGAGGGAGACGTGCTTGTTGAAGCTTCACGCTATGTGGGTGAATGGGAGCAGTATGCAACTTTCTCCGGCACACTTGAGAACGGTTCCGTAGAGTTCGAGCTTCCTGAAGTAGAATATGCAACCGGAACATATGGAGCAGGCGGGCAGGCGAGTCTCATGCTTAACGTGACTGTCACAGATACAGGCAACCACAGCGAGACCACTAACAAGCTACTTACAATATCCGAGGCTCCACTTGTAATTCAGCTTATACCCGAGTCCAGTGTCATTAAACCGGGAATGCCATTGCAGGTTCTTGTTGTAACAAAGGATCCGGGAGGTAATCCGGTGGATACTGAAGTGACAGTAGAGACCAGGATAAGGGATGATTCATATGAGTCTACAAATGACGAGTTTATCCTGAATACGGATGGTGGAGTTGCCATGCTTGAACTGGACATTCCAAATGACAGTACCAATCTTTACATGGCAGCCTATGCTGATGATGCCTGGGTAAGTGAATCTCTCAATGCTGCCTACTCACCAAGTGCCAGTTTCATACATATCACTCAGACAAGTGAGGGAATTCCGGAAGTAGGAGATATAATTTCTTTCCATGTCTACTCCACAAATCCAGGAACTGTTTTTTATGATGTATTTGCAAATGGCAGGACAGTGTATTCTGCTACAAGCGACGAGAGTGATATAAGCATACCTGTAACACCGCAGATGAGTCCGCAGGCAAAGGTTGTTGCTTACATGATCAACCCAAACAGTGAGGTATCAGTGGACGTACTTCCATTCGATGTGGAATTCTCCGCACAGGTAGACCTTACCAGTTCATTTGATACAGAATCTGCTGAGCCTGGAGACAATGTGACAGTTGATTTTGATGCAGGCAGCAAGTCCATGATAGGTTTCTCCATTGTAGATGAATCCGTATATGCACTCAGTGAGGGCAGGCTCAATCTCAAGCAGGTATTTGATGAGCTGGAAAAGCGTTTCATGGAACCCATGTCAGAATCACATCCTTACTGGTACATGGAAGGAGCATATGATGCCCTTGATAATGCCGGTATGGTTGTAATGGCTTCACCAGGTATTGAAGTACCCCGTTCTGAAGTTAATGATTTCGAAATGGATGGATTCGCAGGAGGTATGGTGAAAGGTGAATTCGTAGTGGCAGATGAAGCAATGGAAGAGGTTGCAGAAATGCCAACGATGGAAGCACCCACTGACTCTGCAGACTCAATACCTGAAGAAGAGGGTGGAGAACTCGCAGAAGTGCAGCGTGTACGCCAGTTCTTCCCTGAAACATGGGTGTGGATGCCTGAACTGCTAACAGATGATGCGGGTCTTGCAAGTCTTGACCTGACAGCACCGGACAGCATCACCACATGGAGGCTACATGCAGTATCATCAGGTCCTGATGGTATTGGTATTTCTGAATCCAGTCTCACGGTGTTCCAGGACTTCTTTGTTGATCCGGACCTGCCATATTCCGTAACAAGGGGAGAAACATTCCCTGTACAGGTGCAGGTCTACAACTATCTTGACACAGAGCAGGATGTCAAATTGACACTATCAGGTGCAGACTGGTTCGATATTATTGGTGACGATGTGCAGACAGTTACAGTGGATGCAAATGGTGTTGGATATGCCAGTTTCACAATAAGCCCTACCGAGGTTGGCAAAAAGATTATTGAGATAACAGGTCAGACCACAGAAAGAGCCGATGCAGTCAGAAAAGATATCATTGTAGAAGCAGAAGGTGCAACCCGTGAACTTGTAGATAACGGAGTGCTCAGCAACGGTTCTGTGGAACTTGATGCCACACTGCCAGCAGACATTGTTCCTGATTCGGAGAAGGTACTTGTGAGTTTCACCCCGAGCATCGTGGCTCAGAGCATAAGTGGAGTGGACGACCTGCTTGGTATGCCTTATGGATGTGGTGAACAGAATATGATGCTCTTCTCCACCGATGTTGAGGTATTGCGCTATCTGAAGGCAACAGGAAAGGATAATCCGGAAGTGAGGGCAAAGGCTGAGATGTACATAATCACTGGCTATCAGCGTGAACTGACCTACCGTCACAATGATGGCTCTTTCTCAGCATTCGGTGAGAGTGATGAGAGCGGCAGTCTCTGGCTGACGTCTTTCGTGCTATCCCAGTTCAGTGGTGCAAGGGATGTAACAACCATTGACGAGAATATTCTCTCAGAGTCTGCGGACTGGATAGAATCTTATCAGCAGGAGGATGGCTCATGGGAGCAGGTCGGTTTCGTTATCCACCAGGATATGATGGGCGGTGTCAGTGGCACCTACGCACTGACATCATACGTAACCCTTGCACTGAATGAATATGGTTCTGCAAGTCCTGTTGTCATGGCAAATGCCCAGAAGTATCTTGAGGATAATCTTGCAAGCCAGGATGATCCTTATGCGCTGGCAATAGGTACACTTGTACTACAGAAACTTGACAGCCCATTTGCTGATAAAGCTCTAAATGATCTGTTAGCAATTTCAAAACAGGATGATGACGGCACATACTGGGGCTATGGGGATGGAGCAGTGCCCATGCCATACGAAGATATTGGATACAGCTACTTGGTACCATCCAGCAAGAATGTGGAAACCACAGCATATGCTACACTTGCACTTATCGAGGCTAAGAACCCGACTGCCATATCTTCACTGAAATGGATATCTGCACAGCGCAATTCCAACGGAGGATTCTCCAGTACTCAGGATACTGTCATGGCTTTCAGGGCACTGATGAGTGCAGCAGCCTTTGCTGGCAGGGATATCGATGCCACTGTGCACGTGATTGCTGACGGAACTGAGATAAAGTCGGTGGAAGTTAACCAGCAGAACTTCGATGTAGTTCAGATAATTGAGATTCCTGAAGGTACATCAGAACTTAAGCTTGAAATGGAGGGTACAGGAGACCTGAACTTCCAGCTTGTCAGGCGTTTCAATGTCATCCTGCCTGATGCCATCGAGCAGAATGAGATCGAGCTTGATGTAGAGTACGATTCCACAGATGTTGCTGTGAATGACATAGTTACCGTGAATGCTCGTGTGAAGTACAACGGAATCCGTGGCATCGCTGGCAGCATAACTTCCAGTGGCATGATGATTGTGGATCTCGCAGTTCCAACAGGTTTCAGTCCGGTGCCATCAAGCCTTGAAGCTCTCAAGGAAGAAAACCTGATAACCCGCTACGAAATAGCAGGCAGAAAAGTAATCCTCTATATCGATGACATGCAGCCAGGTGAGGAACTGGTCCTCAGTATGCAGGTCAAGGCACTGTTCCCGGTGAAGGCTATCGTATCGGAGAGCAAGGCATACTCATACTACAATCCGGAGGTTGTGGCTGAAGCGAAAGGAATGGATGTGACCGTGGTTTGAATGAACAAATGAAGGGGTGGACACCTCTTCAGCTTATTTTTAATTTGATCTCCAAGATTTGAAAAGTGCTATATATCTTAGTTTTCAATTGATTTATGGTATACTGATGAATATTACACAAATTAAGATCAAGAAACTGTTTGATCTATATGACCATGAGATCAAACTGAATTCTAATGAAAGAATAACTATTATCTATGGACCCAATGGGGTCGGCAAGACTATCATTTTGCAGATGTTAAGGTCTATTTTCAATACAAAATATGATATTTTCTACAAGGTTCCATTTGAAGAGTTTTTAATTGAGTTCGATAATGGTAACGTATTATTCCTGAAAAAAATCTATAATAAAGACAAAAATCAGGATGAGTTAATTCTTAATTTGAATGGTAATGAGGCAACTCAAATTCAGCTCGATTGTATGCCAGATACAAAAACATTTGACAAAATTATACGTAATTATCCAAATCTGAAGAAGATCGAAGCAAATGAGTGGCTGGATTTATCAGATGGAGAAATATTGAATACCGGGGACGTTTTGGATCGTTATGATATTTGTTTGCCTGAGAAAAAGAATGGTGTTGGTTGGTTTAATGATATCAAAGAGAAAATAAATGTTGATTTCATAGAAACTCAAAGGCTTATAATACTGAGTAACTCAAGGAAAAAATATCCAACTCCAAAAACGTCAATAAAAAAGACAGTTAGCAATTATTCATCGGAACTGTCTAAAGAGGTTCAAAGACAGCTTGCTAAATATGCAACTCTTTCTCAATCATTAGATCGGTCTTTTCCAATTCGTCTGGCAAAAAAGAAAACGGATGTAGATTACACTGATCTTGAGCAAGATCTGTCAAAATTAGAGGAAAGAAGAAAAAATCTGATTCAGATTGGTGTTTTGGATGCTGATTATGAATTCGATTATTTGACTGATATTCCGGAAGTAAATCAGGAAAATGCCCACGTTCTTTCAGTATATATTGAGGATGTAGGGAAAAAACTGGATGTTTTTAATGACCTGACAATTAAATTAAATCTGTTTGTCAGCATAATTAATAATAGGTTTGTGAATAAGCGCTTGTCAGTTAGTAAGGACAAAGGGTTTGTAATTAAAACTTCAAATGAACGTGAAATCCAACCTCGGGATCTTTCTTCCGGTGAGCAACATGAATTAGTTCTCTATTACGAGCTTTTATTCAAGATCGAACCTGGTTCTCTGATTCTAATTGATGAACCTGAGATATCATTGCATATCGGATGGCAAAATGAGTTTTTAAATGACCTGATGAAAGTGATAGATCTTGCGGGTTTTGACGTGCTGATAGCAACACATTCTCCTGATATTATCGGGGATCGGTGGGATTTGACAGTACCATTAGAGGCAAAAGTTGAGAATTAGGTGTTTTTGTGAGAGAGCAAATTACATCACATCGCATTGCAAACCAGGTGAGGATGAGGCGTCAGGATTCTCATAATTCTATTTTGCTCGTTGAGGGACGTACGGACAAAAGGGTATTTACAGATATCATTGACGGGGACTATTGTGATATTGTCTATGCTGTCTATAAAGATAAATTGTTATCTGCTCTATCAATACTGGAAAATAGTGGGGAAAAAGGTGTTCTTGGGATAGTGGATGCAGATTACTGGCATGTGAACCAAATTAGTCCGGAAAGATACAGCAATAATTTGCTAACCACCGATTCACATGATATAGACACAATGATAATGGCATCACATGCCCTGGAAAAAATGCTTAGCGAGTATGCAACAGATTTCAAATTGCAATCACTTGGGAGGACGATACGGGAAATATTGCTTGAAAGCGGTACTGTTATTGGATATATTAGATGGGCCTCCAGAAAATATAATCTGAACATTGATTTTAAATTCCTGAATTTCTACAAATTTGTTGATACAAAAGATTTGACTGTAAATATCAACAGGTTGTACAAAGAACTGAAGGCCAAATCAAGTAACAGGGATATGAATGATGCCGTGGTGAAAACACATATCAATGGTCTGATAACATTAAATGCAGATGTGTGGAATATCTGCCAGGGCCACGATTTGGTCGAGATCTTAACCATTGGGCTTAAAGAGATATTTGGAAATCATGCAAAAGACAATCTGGACTCAGATATAGTTTCAAAGAATCTAAGACTGGCTTACAATTTATCACATTTTATCCATACAAAGCTATACACAAGTATCAAAGAATGGGAAGACGCAAATTCTGAATTCAGGATCTTATTAAGATCATAATTTTTTAATGGCAGTTTTAGGTATGTGGTGAAATGGATTTCAGATTGATCTTTATAATCGGATTTGCAGGATTTGTCGTGACCGTCATCCTGTTGGCAATTATCTTTACTCTCCTCAATGAGAAGAAGCGATCAAAAAACCTGAATGAACAGGCCAGACTACTTGGGTTTCGACCGGCTTCAAAGGACATTGTCACATCCCTGAATTTTGAACAGATCAAACTTGGTAACAAGCAGAAGCTTTACAATGTGTTTACTGGCACTTTCAGCGGGTTATCGATAATTTCATTCGACCTGAACATCACGATTGGCAACCTGGGGTATGGGACAGGTACTTCCCATGGAAATATATTCAAGTTATCTGGCATGATTTTTAAGAAAAATGCTCCGATCTTTAGGTTACAGCCACTTTCTCCTCTGTCCACAAATGGTTACAATGAGCTATTTTCTCTGGGAGGTGATCGCTTATTTATGAACGATACTCTTGCACAGTGTATAGGCAAAAATTATGCCATTGAATCTAATGGAACCCATGTGTTGTTTGTTCCTTCCGGGAACCGTGTTGTTAATATCAATAAGGAAATAAAAGCTGCTTATGAAATATTGCAGGGTATAAGTTCAGAACAGTAAGTATATATTTAATTCAAATCCAAATATTGATGTTTAATTCTCAGGGGGATTTCAAACGAACAAATATTTGAAGATGATACTTTTCGGACTGATACTGTGGCTGGTGCCTTTCATAGTCTCCTTTGCCTTTGTGGACAGGCAGGGCAATTTCACCATAGATGAGACCTTTTTTAAATCAATTATGGTAGTAACAGGTGCACTTGTTGGCGTAGTTCTTGCTGTGAGATATTTCAGGGATGTTGAAATAGATTATGTCAACGATGCTATCCTTCTTGGAGTTATATGGCTGGTAATCAATTTTGCATTGGACCTGTCAATGGTATTCGGTGGATTTTTCCAGATGACTGTTGTCGAGTACTTTAAGGATATCGGAATGAGGTATCTTGCCATGCCAATTTACACTATAGGTATGGGATATGCGTTGGTGCAAAAAGCAAAATGAGTTCCATCCGGATCTATATGCAACGATTGGTATGCAACAATTTAAAAACACAATTGAAACATCTTTATCGTTTTCAAAATTAATGCAATAATATATGTCGGTCTAGTACCAGAATGTTGTTCCCTGGGGTCGCTCTTTCCATGAGTATGTTGATATGTTCAAGCTCAAAGCTGAAGATATGGGCAGATCAATCCTTGGCTGTGGTGATGGTCCTGCAAGCTTTAACTGTGAGATGAACATCCAGGAAAAGTCGGTTGTTTCAGTTGATTCTATTTATGATCTGGACAGGGAAACTATACGGAAAAGAATTAATGAAACTTATGTTGAAGTACTGGGACAGACAAAGGCTAACAAGGATGAATTTGTCTGGAAAAACATTACTTCTGTTGAGGAATTAGGAAAAATTCGTATGAATTCAATGAATATGTTTCTTGACGACTTTGAGGAAGGCAAAAAGCAGGGCCGTTATGTTGCAGCTGGACTTCCTGAGCTACCGCTTGCAGACAAATCCTTTGAGATGGCGCTGGTATCACACCTGCTGTTTTTGAACTCAGAACAGCTTTCCTTTGATTTTAATATTCAAGTTATTGATGAGCTTTTGAGGGTTGCAGGTGAAGTGAGAATATTCCCTCTGATCGACCTGAATTCAAGGGAATCCATACATCTTGATGAAGTGATTGGTCATCTGTAGTCCTGTGGATTCACTGTCCGTGAAGAAAAGGTGAACTATGAGTTCCAGAAAGGTGGGAACACTATGCTTAAAATTATTATGGAATATATTTTACGATTTCTTCCAATGCAAACACAAAAATACTAACAGCCAGATAATTTGGAATACTAATTTTGTGTGAGTCACTATGGAAAAGATAACACCTGCCATGCAGCAGTTCTATGCAGCCAAGGAAGAGCATAAGGACGCCCTCATATTTTTCAGGATGGGGGATTTTTATGAGTCCTTTGGAGATGATGCAAAGACCATCGCAAAGGAGCTTGAGATCACCCTGACCACTCGTGGAAAGAGTAAGGACGGGGAAAAAATGCCACTTGCCGGTATCCCATATCATGCAATTGATACTTATCTTCCCCGGCTTATCAAAAAGGGCTATAAGGTCGCTATATGTGAGCAGCTCGAGGACCCAAAAAAGGCCAAGGGTGTAGTGAAAAGAGGGGTTGTACGTGTAGTCACACCGGGTACCGCGATGGATTCTTCCATGTTCTCTGATTCCTCTAACAACTATCTTATGGCATTGTATGGGGAAAAAGATGAATACGGTATCTCATTTTTGGATATTTCCACCGGTGAATTCCTGACCACACAGTTCACAGACATCGCTCCGTATAATAGAATTGCCAGTGAGGCAGCACGTATGAGGCCATCAGAATGCATCATGCCACGTTCCTTGCTTGCTGATTCCACTCTCACAGAGCGCCTGAAGGAACTGAGGATCATCATTCATGAGTTTGAAGGGGATGCTTTTGATTCCGAAAGGGCTGAAAAAGTGCTCAGTGAACACTTCAAAGTATCAACTCTGGAAGGCATGGGATGCAGTGAACTCCCGTGTGCAGTGTCTTCTGCAGGAGCAGCATTGCGTTATGCAATGGATACCCAGATGAGGGAACTATCGCAAGTGCAATCTCTTCACACATATTTTGATTCTGAGTTCATGGTGCTAGACGCCATCACTTTGAGGAATCTTGAGATTGTCAGGAATGTAAGGGGTGAAGGAAATGATTCTTCTCTGATTGGAGTGCTTGATGAGACAAAGACTCCAATGGGGAGGAGGCAACTTCAGAAATGGCTCCTGAAGCCGCTGGTCTCGGCAGATGCTATCAATGGTCGCCTGGACTCTGTCGCATGGCTTCAGGACAACACCCTCGTTCGCTTTGATATCCGTGCTCATCTATCTTATGTAAAGGACATGGAACGGCTTGTTGGAAGGGTAATGTATGGTAATTCCAATGCAAGGGATCTTGTGGCTTTGAAAAAGTCACTTGAAGCTGTTCCACTTTTACTTGAATCTCTCCGGGAATGCAAAGATGTGGATTTGCTAGAGAGCATCGTATCACAGCTCTCTTCTTTCGGGGAACTTAACGATCTTGCCAAACTGATTGACAGTGCCATTGTGGAAGAACCGCCTCTCAGTGTGAGGGATGGGGGAATGATTAAACCCGGCTACAATGAGCAGTTAGATGAGCTGTTCGACCTTTCAAAGAACGGAAAGCAATGGATTGCCAGATTCCAGCAGAAGGAAAGGGAAAGGACTGGGATCAAGTCCATGAAGGTCGGTTACAACAAGGTTTTCGGATATTATCTTGAGGTAACAAAGGCTAACATTTCCCAGGTTCCTGATGATTATATCAGGAAGCAGACAATGACCAATGCCGAGCGGTTCTACACTCCTGAACTCAAGGAGCGTGAAAGTGCCATCCTTTCCGCTGATGAGAAAATGACAGCTCTTGAATATGAGTTGCTCTGCGATATCAATTCAACTGTTGCATTATACTCAAAACAATTGCAGGAGACAGCAGGATTCATTGGGATGCTGGATGTAATGACAAACCTTGCCGAAGTGGCTGCTAATAACAATTACGTAAGGCCAGCTATCACTCCTGATTGCAGGCTCCTTATCAGGGATGGCAGGCACCCTGTTGTGGAGAATACTGTTCCCGGAGGTTTTGTTCCCAATGATACAGAAATGGATTGCAGCGAGAACCAGTTCCAGCTTATAACCGGACCAAACATGGCCGGTAAATCCACTTACATGAGACAGATAGCCATGATAGTCATAATGGCACAGGCAGGTTCCTTCGTGCCTGCTTCCCATGCTTCTATCGGTATTGTGGACAGGGTGTTCACAAGGGTTGGTGCTTTCGATGATCTCGCTAGCGGACAGAGTACTTTCATGGTTGAGATGGTGGAACTTGCAAACATCCTGAATAACGCAACCCCGAAAAGTCTGGTGCTGCTGGATGAGATTGGCAGGGGTACGAGTACCTATGACGGTTACAGTATCGCCAAGGCTGTGGTGGAATATATCCACAACAAAGGCCGTGTAGGTGTAAGATCACTTTTCGCCACGCACTACCATCAACTCACTGAAGTTGCAGGCAATCTTAAGAGAGTAAGAAATTACCACATTGCTGTAAAGGAAGAAGGTGATGACCTTGTCTTCCTGCGCAAGATCGTGCCGGGTGCGACGGACCGGAGTTACGGTATCCATGTTGCGAGGATAGCTGGTGTTCCGCATGCTGTCACCACACGGGCAAAGGAGATCCTTGAGGATATTGAAAACGAGTGTATGATCAGTGAGGATGATCGCAAGGGTGGCAGGAAAAAGCCACGCAGCAATGCCAAGTATACTCAGGTGATACTGTTCGATCAGGACGCGTCATATGGTGAAACAGCTCCTCATCCTGTAATAGGGGAATTAAAGGAGATGGATTTGAATTCAATGACACCGCTTGAAGCACTCAACAGACTCAGCCAGTTAAAAAACAGGCTTCTGGAAGAAGAACGATAAGCGCGAGAGAGCATCCCGTGCTCATTCATTTTTTTATTTCATTTTTCACTTACACTCTATTGACCTGTGCCAATGACCTTCTTTTGTAATATCATCCAGGCAACCAGGGTCAGAGCACCGCAAAGCAAAGTGATACTTCCTAAAATCTGCATGCGCTCCATCCATTCCTGAGACACGATCCACATTCCAACAGCTCCAAGTGTGAAGTAGGTGAATATCAATAAAGACGAAGCAGAGCCTGCATCTTTGTGTACCTGTTCAAGTACCAGGTGGTTACTCGGAGGTCTGCTGATTCCTATGGAATACGTTATCAATGCCATGGGAATTGCAAAGCTCCAGGGTCCGCGCTGACCAATTATGAGAATAAGTACCGCTCCAAGTGTTATTCCTGTAAAACCGGCAGTCATCAGGTGTTTGGAGTTCATTCTGTCTGTAAGTTTCAGGCATGACATTGATCCTGCCATCAGGGCCAGGGCATTGAAGGCGAAGAAGTAGCTGAAATTCTGTTCGTTCAGGCCAAATACATTGATGTAAATGGCTGAAGAGCCGGCAATGAAACTGTATAACGGTAAAAGGCTCACAGACATCACAAGGACCATTATTACATAATTCTTGTTAAGTAATAGATTGCCATAAGAATGCATAACCTTTGACAGGGGTGTTTCTGAATTTTGTTTCAATGTTTCCGGTTTTTTGAGGACACCCAGAAGGCCTATGGCACCCATTATTCCCTGGGCAACGAATATCCAGTGCCATGTAAGGTATGTTAATAGCCATCCTCCTATGATTGGAGCAAACATGGGGGCAAGCGCCATAATTATGGCTATATAGGCAAGTATCCTCTGTCTTTCCATTCCTGAAAATATGTCTTTTGTCATGGCCATTGAAAGGGATGCACTGGCGGCAGCACCTGCAGCTTGTAGTATACGAAATGCTATCAATGTGGCTGCACTGTCAGCCATGGCGCAGAGTAAACTGGCAAATATGTACAGTGAAATACCGACTATCAATGGTTTCTTGCGTCCGTACCTGTCTGAAATCGGCCCGTAGAAAAGCAGGAAGAACCCGTAAGTAATGAAAAAACAAATGAGGATCAAATTGACCACTGCCAGTGGCTCATTCCACATTCGGGCAAGGGATGGAATCGCAGGCAGTATCATATCTGTGGAAAAAGCTGGAAAGGCTGTCAAAAGAGCTAACAAAGGTACAATGTTTTTTAGTTTTTCAGGATTATCCATCGTGAACCTTCTAATTTTATGTTGCCTCTAATAGCATGAATATTTATAATTGTGTTGGGCATAGATTCTTCTTAATCTTTAGTGGGACTTGGCTTGAGGATGCATTAAAAGAAATGTTTCTAATGCAAACACAAAAATACTAACAACCAGATATTTTCGCTTTGAAAGGTCAGAGCGCATAAATATACTTATTGTGGACAGGAAGTGAAAAATGACGGATAAAGCATGTGATATCAAAGGTTCCAGAATAAAATTGCTGGATGAGTCCACCATCAATAAAATAGCAGCGGGTGAAGTGATTGAGCGTCCGGCTTCCGTGGTAAAGGAGCTTATTGAGAACTCCCTTGATGGGTATGCATCCGAAGTTCGAGTGGAAATAGGGGGGTATGGCACGAAAAGTATTCTGGTCGTGGACAATGGTATCGGAATGAGCCATACGGATGCTTCCTTTGCCTTTAAGAAACATGCCACCAGCAAAATAAACACTATCGAGGACCTCGACCGTATCCTCACGATGGGGTTTAGGGGGGAGGCTCTGGCGTCCATTGCTTCAGTTGCGAGGGTGGAGCTTATCACTCGTCAGGAGGACAGCATCGAGGGAACCAAAGTTGTTGTTGACAGCAGTGGTATCAGGAGTATAACTTCCGCAGGTACGGCTGTGGGTACAAGCATACTTGTCAACGATCTGTTCTACAGCACACCTGCCCGCAAGAAATATCTAAAGAGTACACGGACGGAGCTTGCACACATTGTTGATGTTGTTTCACGAAACTGTCTTTCCCACCCAGATGTTTCATTCACTCTTCTTATAGATGGCAAGGTTACTCTAAGGTCACCTTCATCGGCTAAAATGCTGGACAGCATCGTTCACCTTTATGGTGCTGATGTTGCACGTTCCCTTGTTCCCCTGGAATACGAGTCTGACCTGCTTACTATATCCGGTTATATCTCAAAGCCTGAACTCACAAGGAGTGGAAAGGACCTTCAGGTTTTTTTCATAAATGGAAGGTCTATTTTTTCCAATCAGATCAGCAATGCTGTCAGGCTTGGATACTACACCCTGCTTCCTAAGGGTCGCTATCCTGCAGCTTTTCTTAATTTCAATATTGACCCTCTAAATGTGGATGTAAACGTGCATCCTGCAAAAAGGGAAGTTAGGCTGAGTCACGAGAAAGAGATTAGTGTCATAATCGTATCGGCTGTAGAGAAAGCCCTTGCTAGGGGGTCACTTGTTCCTGAAGTGCAGTTGAAGAAGAAAGATGTTCCTGTCCAGTCACAGTTGTATACTCCGAAGTCCGAAAAAGACACCTCCTCTTCGGAAAAATCAAATGCTTACAAAGCAACTGAGTCAGTAAAACTGGCTGAGCCTACAGAAGCTCTTGAATCGGTTGGATTGGCTGATTCACATGAATCAGTTCTAATTATTCCTTATTCCAATGACGATCAACCGGGTCTTAATTCGGAAACTGCTGCTCCAATCATAATTCCAGATTCAGCACAGATTGAAAGATCAAGACCAAATGTTATAAAAGAAGAGAAAGAACCTTATCACTACCCTGCAAAAGACACCCAGCGCCGTCTGAAAAGAAGTGAGAGGCTGCAGATGATTGTTACGTCAGATGAAGTAGCAGAATTAAATGCATCTTTCAGTCCGTTGAATGTGAAGGTTTACGGGCAATATGCCGATCTTTACATAATATGTGAAATGGATGGCAAGCTTATACTTATTGACCAGCATGCTGCACATGAGCGGGTAATGTATGAGCAGGTGCTGAAGGTTCGGGATATGGGCTGGCAGGAGCTTATCACGCCTGTAACACTTGACTTAAGCCAGAAGGAGAAAGCAATTATTGAGGAATTCATTCCTCAACTGGAAGAGATGGGTTTTTCTGTATCGGAATTTGGTCCTAAGAGTTATGTGGTGACTACGGTTCCAAGTATCTTCGGGAAGCTTGAGGATACGGATGTCATTCATGATATCATCTCAGATCTTCTGTCCGTGGGCAGGGTGAAGGAGGATACTGAGAGATATGATCTTCTTTGCAGTACAATGGCATGCAGGGCAGCCATCAAGGCAGGTGCTGTGTGCAACACTAAACAGATGGAAGACCTCATACGCCAGTTAATGCGCTGCAGTAATCCCTATACATGCCCGCATGGTCGTCCGGCAATGATTTCTTTTACGAAGGATGAACTGGCAAAGCTCTTCAAAAGGACTGGGTAGAGTCGGTAGATTTTAAAAGTATTAATTACAATTGACCTGAGATGATCGACCCGGTAAATAAATCCAAGATCCCAGAAGAATGGCTGGATCGCTCTAAAATGCAACGTGAAGAGCTGGAAGAAAGTATAAAAAATGGAACTCTTGTAGTTTTAAGTGATGGTTCTGTGCTAAAAAGAGGGTATACTACCGGGACCACTGCAGCTCTGGCTGCAAAAGCATCAGTTCTATCTCTTGCAGGAGAGGTGACACATGTTTCTGTACCAACACCGGTAGGCCTTCGTGCAGAACTGGATGTCAAGGGCAGTAAAGGACACGCTGTTGCAGTGAAAATGAATAACGATCACGAATCTGATATTACCAGGGGTCTTGAGTTTGTCGCCGATGCCAGAGAGGCAGAAGGCATTACTGTTTACGCAGGCGAAGGTATAGGAATTGTCACCCGTAGCGGCCTTGAATCTAAAAAAGGACATCCTGCTATAAACCCACGGCCAATGGAACAAATAAAGGCATCTATTGCCGAAGCTGTTGAAGAACTTGGTTTGAAGGGGGCTGAAGTTACTATTTATCTGCCACGTGGCAAGGAAATTGCAAAGCAGACGCTGAACAGTCGTATTGGTGTCATAGATGGAATATCTATTCTTGGAACAACCGGATTTGTGGAGCCTTGGAATGATCACCTGGGTGAAATGAAAGGAGATCTCATCAGATGTTCTGACAAGGTAGTGCTTACAACCGGAAGGATCGGTATCAGATATTCTACCATGCTTTTCCCTAATCACACTGTTGTACTTGCCGGAAGCCGTATCTCCGAAGCTCTCTCTGCAGCTCATGGAGATGTGGTTATTTGCGGACTTCCCGGCCTTGTGCTTAAATGGGGTAACCCTGACATGTTAAAGGATAGCGGTTTTGCCACAGTTGTTGAGATGCTTGATCTTGATCCTCAGAATGAGCTCCTTAAACAGGCATTTGACATGTCTGTGGAAAAAGGTAATGGTGCCCGTATCGTTGTTGTTGACAGGGATGGTACCGTGTTGATGGACAGCGGGGAATAAATATGATTATAGTGGGTGTCGGTGTTGGGCCTAAAATGCTCACCCAGGAAGCAATAGAAGTTATCAGTAATGCTCCTGTTGTTTATGGTTCCAAACGCTCCATTGAACTTGCTGAAGAGTTCATCAAATGCGAGACTCATCTGATCAAGGATTACAAGAGCCTTCATCTTTTACCTGAGGATGCTGTTATTTTATCTACAGGGGATCCAATGTTCTCCGGTCTTGGTAAGTTTGCCACTGAAAATGATCGGGTTGTTACTGGCGTATCTTCAATACAGGCCGCATGTGCGCGTTTCCATGTGGAGATGTCAAATCTGGCTCTTATAACGGCACATGGAAGGGATCCTGCTCCTGCAAAAGAAGCTCTTATCAGGGAAATTGGTCTGGGCAAAAACATTTTTCTGTTGCCTGCTGACAGTTTTGGCCCGGTAGAAGTTGCAGCGTTTCTCCAGGACATGAATGTTGACGCCCGTATCTGTATCTACGAAGACATCGGTTATCCTCATGAGCGTGTAATATGCGGTACCGTGTTGGAACCACCTGAAAATCATTCAAATATGTATTGTATTGTTATTGTGCGGTAGACATTTTTTCAATTGAATTTTATTTTTATGTAATAGAACAACTTATTCTGTTTATGTCTGTTTGCCATTCATTCAGTTTATTCAATTCGTCTTGAGTGATATCACTTTGTCTATATTCATATGTGTCTTTCGCATTAATTGTACGTTTGTTATCTATCATGTAAATGATAGTAATCCAAATCATGAATCGTTATATTTATGTACCATAACATATTACATCCAGTATATAAAACAAATTTGGTTGATTTCAACTGGTACTCTAATTGATTGTGTATGGTGAACAAAAATGGAAGGTGACAATTAATGCATATATTTGAGGGCTTTCTACCATCTCCCTGGTGGCAGGCATGGTTTGCAATATCTATTCCTGTGATATTGTATGGTATGTATAAGATGAATAAACTTGTAAGTGAAAGGCGAGAGGTTGTACCTCTGCTGGCAGTAGCCGGAGCATTTATATTCGTTCTTTCATCCTTGAAACTTCCTTCCGTTACCGGAAGTTCTTCTCATCCTACCGGGACCGGAATGGCAGCCATTCTATTTGGACCGGCAATCACGGCTGTTCTAGGTGTAATCGTTCTTATCTATCAGGCAATTTTCCTCGCACATGGTGGTATAACAACCCTTGGTGCAAATGCTGCATCTATGGCAGTAATTGGTCCTTTGGTTGCTTATCTGTTCTATAAAGCAGCATCCAAAGCAGGAATGAACTTTTACTTGAATGTTTTTCTTGCAACTGCAATTGCAGATTGGGTGACTTATGTTGTAACTTCTCTGCAACTGGCGCTGGCCTTCCCTTCGGCGAGTGGTGGTGTATTGGCGTCATTCGCTGCATTCGCTGGAATATTTGCAACAACACAGGTGCCACTTGCAATACTGGAAGGTGCCCTTACAGCACTTATCATGAAATATGTAGTTCAGATCAAAAGTGATGTACTGGTCGACCTTAATGTCCTTACTACTACAGCAGTTACAAAACTCAAGGAGGCAATGCAGTGAAACTTGAGTACATTGTAGCTGTTATTGTGTTACTTTTCGCTGGTCAGTTCTTCTATGGGGTGTTAGCAAACCCTGACTCTGAATTTGGTGGTGCAGACGGTGCAGCTGGTGATTTGGTTTCAGAGATTTCTCCTGGTTATGAGCCTGCAGAACCATGGTTTCAAAAGTATCTCTTTGAGCCTCCTGGCGGAGAAACCGAAAGTCTGCTCTTCGCACTTCAGGCTGCATTTGGTGCAATTGTAATAGGGTACACAATTGGATATTATAGGGGAAAGGGTGAGAGCAATAAATAACGTGTGTCCCGATGGACATGATCGTCTCCATTTTTCTCTTCTTTTTTGTATTGTTTGTTGTAAATCAATTAATTTTTCTTATTCTTTCCAAAAGAATAGATTTCAGGAATTAATAAACAAGTCCGATATTTCATTTGATTGGATAAATATAGTTCTTATTGATTACGGTTTATAACGACATGTTTATGTATAAAGTATCGTCTCTTATTTCCTAACAATTGTAATCAACATTAAATAAAGTTAAATTTATTTAATATTACATTTAATAACGTGGTTGAAAAATGACATACATTCTGGATGATTATGCAATATTAAGTCCATTGAGATCCAAGAATAACTGGCTCAAATTAGCTATTGTAGGTTTTGGAATCCTGGCAGGTGTCTCATCTTCATCACCTCTTGTTCCATTTACTATAGCATTGTGTATGAGTTTTGCAACCATTAATTTCGGAAAGATCCCTGCAAAATTCTATTTTAAGATATTGGCAGTCCCTGCAGGTTTTGTACTTGTGAGTATTGTCATTATTGCCTTCTTTTTTGGAGAAGGTGGCAATCTTTTCGAGTTTGATGTTTTCGGATATACGCTTGGTGTGAGTTCACAGGGTCTGAACATGGCTCTGCTAATTCTTGCAAGAACAATTGGTGGTATGTCTTGCCTGTTCTTCCTGTCACTGACAACACCAATGATAGAATTGTTCTCGGTTCTAAAGACGGCAAAACTGCCCGATTCTTTTGTAGAAATCTCAATGATGATGTATCGCTATATTTTTGTCTTCCTTGATGTTGCAATGGGAATTAAATATGCACAGACAGTCCGCCTTGGGTATCATGATTTCAAAACATCATTCAGGTCTATGGTGATGCTCGGTGCCAATCTTTTCATAAGATCCTGGGAGCAAGGTGAAAAACTCTACCTGTCCATGAATTCAAGGTGTTATGACGGTAAATTAATAATGTATGATGAAAAAAGGCCTGTGAAGATGCCTGAATTATTGTTGACCGGGGTATATTTTGCGATTGTGCTTACAGTCTTCTATTTTACAAGGGGAATGTCATTTATTTGAGGTGAAATGGTGGATATTTTAGAAACAAAAGATCTCAGCTACTCTTATCCTGATGGTACTCTGGCTCTTGAGGGCATCAATATAAATATTGGGAAGGGAAAGAAAATAGCCTTCGTTGGTCGTAATGGTTCGGGGAAATCTACTCTCTTCATGGCACTTAATGGTACTCATCGTCCACAGAAAGGAGAGGTGTTCTTCCATGGTAAACCTCTGAAATACGATTCAAAGTCTCTCCGGGAAATAAGGAAAAGCGTAGGTATTGTTTTCCAGAATTCGGATGATCAGATATTTGCACCAACTATTTATCAGGATGTTGCATTTGGTCCTACCAATCTTGATTATCCAAAAGATAAGGTTGCAAAGATAGTCCACGATACTCTGGAATATGTGGGTTTGACTCACATAAAAGATAAGCCTCCTCATCATTTAAGTGGCGGACAGAAAAAGAGGGTTGCCATAGCAGGCGTAGTAGCCATGGATCCTGAGGTTATAGTTCTTGATGAACCACTTTCTAATCTGGATCCAGTTGGTGCTGATGAGGTAATGGATCTCCTTAACGAATTGAACTACTTCGGTAAAACTATTATCATTTCAACCCACGATGTTGATCTCGCATACGGGTGGGCGGATTATGTTTTCCTTATGAATGACCGCAAGGTTATCAGTGAAGGAACGCCCGAAGAAATATTCAGGCAGACTGAGAAGCTCAAGGAGGCATACCTTAAAAGACCGATTACTCTTGAGATATACGATGAGATTCGAAAAAGGGGGATTGCTCGCGCTTCAAGGCCCCCTCGTGATATTCCAGATCTTGTGCACACCTTAAGGCCACAAAATCTGATGTGGGTTGATGTCCCGCCTGAGGTAAAGGAAGGCGAAACCATAAACATGGGAATCCTTTACGGTGAGTTTGCTCAGGATTCCATGTACGAAGCAGCAAATTGCAAAGTCCTCCATATTCATAATGATGGCCTTGCAATAGTCGAAATGGGCAGGAAGGCCTTGAGGGCAGGTTCTATAGGGATTTATGATACTTCCAGGTATGACAATGAAGAACTTTTGAATATCATGAAAAGGGATGGTGTTGAGTGTGTTGGTGCCATGGGCAAGAAAAGCAAGATAGTTGCTGAAAGAGATGAGATCTATCTTGATGTGACTTCAGGTGTTATTGACAGATCAATCTTAAATGCGCTTTCAGGTCAACGTTGTCTTATACTTACACACGGTGGCATGGTGGACCATGCTCTTGATAGGATAAATGGGTATATCGAAAAGAGTGGCATAAACCTTCATGTAGGGGTTGTGAACGGTGACTCTGGAAAGGGTGAAAGCGAAGGATCATGTTGATTGTGTGGGAGCTTAAATGATCATTTAGCTTTTTTAGTCCGGAATGCATCCAGTCAGCAAGGTGACGTCTCCCTATCCAAAATACCTTTACATTTAACTAATTATTGTTTTGTAACATAAATGTTGTAATTAATCACACGTTTTACATATTTAATGCCTCTGTATTTATTACATGATTTTTCATTTTCATGCATGATATGATTATTTGATAAATATTTTATAATCTCTGAAGACGTATGTTTTCTGATTAAATTGTACCTGTGTATCTTTTTGATTGATGTCCTATGTGCTGTATATCAAGTTATCTGGAACTATTTATAAATAAAGTAACACGAATGTAGTATAATGTGACATATTATTTCATAATCTATTTATATAGTCAACCTAATTTAGTATTACTAATAACGACTAATATCTATTTGCATATAGGAGTTCAATTATATAAGGGGTCAAATATCATGGAATTACTATCATTTGGTGCAGATGTATTGTCTTCAGATCTTAGTTTTTTGATTGCCATATCGGCTTTTCTGTTTGGTGCGTTGCATGCGCTCGAGCCAGGACATGGGAAATCTATAATGGCTGTTTTTGTTATGGGTACGGATGCGGATATGAAAGATGCACTTCTTCTGGGGCTCACAATAGTTGTGTCTCACGTCGTGGTTGTACTAGCATTGGGTGTAGCATCCATCTATCTGGTAGATATATTGAATGTTGATATGACTCATGATATAATGAGTGTGGTTGGGGGAATAATTCTGATAGTAGTGGGGGTATGGATATTAAGGAAATTCTATCGTCCTCATGAACATGCCATCGATACGAAGAAAAGTGTAATTGCAATAGGGCTTTCCACAGGACTTATTCCATGTCCTGCAGCACTTGCAGTATTGCTTTACAGCATTGCAAATAATCAGGTATACAATGGTCTTATCTATGTACTGATATTCAGTGCTGGCCTGGCGCTAGCTATCACGTCACTGTCAGTGGTGTTTGTAAAAGGAAAAGGCTTTATTGAGAGTTATGTGAGCAGCACAAAGATAAACAAACTTCCGCTTGTAAGCGGGTCGGTTATTGTCGTTATAGGTCTATTCACATTGCTTCATCCTCTGCTGGAGCGTGTGGTGCCTGCTCTGCACATTTAAGAATGGTGGGAGCTTATCATTTATAAGCTCTCAAAAGTTCTTTTTAAAAGAAGAGCATCCCCTTCATTATCCGGACTTTCACATATCAAAAGGCCTTTTACTTTAAAATCCTTCAAAGCTCTCATGAGTTCGATGTATTCAAGGTCGGAATCATTAAGATTCAGATGATTTTTCTCTCCTTTTTCACCATATTCAATTCCTGATACATGCATATGCATATCATCAAGTCCTTCCCTTCCAAGCTCATTCTCAACCAGTTCAAGTGTGGAAGCGAACTCTTCATAGCTATTTTCTGCTCCGTTGCTTCTCGCATGAAGGTGAGCAAAATCAATACAGGGGAGCACATCATCTATTTCGCAGCCAAGCCTTACATTCTCATTAAGGCTTCCGAATTGTGTTCCCTTGCCAGTGGTTTCCGGGCGAAGGATCACTTCGATACCCTCGTCTTCCAGTTGGGAAGTAAGCATTTTCAGCAGTTCGAACACTCTGCCATAAACCTTTTCCGGAGCATCTTTCTGGTAATATGCAGGATGGAACACGATGTTCCTTGCACCACAAATGCTTCCTATTCTTGCAGAGGTGTATATCCTTTCGATGCTGGCATCTACTTTTTCCGGCTCGGATGAGTTGAGATTGATGTAATATGGGGCGTGTACACTCAGGGAAATCACTTCTTTTTTGGCCTTCTCGTGAACATCTCCTGCAGTGGCTTCACCCATTTTGACCCCACGGACAAATTCCAGTTCCATGCAGCCAAGTTCAAGCTCATGAACTCTTTCAATGCCTGAAATGCTGTTTCTTTTTTTTGAGTTTTTTGGTGTCCCTGCAGTTCCAAAAAGCAGTTTTTCAGGTTTCATTATGCCATGCCGAGTTTTGCCTTGAGTTCCTTCAGTTTTTCAGTTGAAAGCTTCTCTTCAACAAGCTCGAGGAAGGTGTCGACATCATCCTCTTCAAGTGACCTGATGTCTTCTTTCCCTTCCATGGCAAGCTGGAAAAGGTATTCCATCTCTTCAATGTCAAGTTTGTTCATTCTGTTTCTGAAATCTTCTCCGTCCTCAGCTATTTTGTGTGACAGGGGTCGAAGGATAAAAGGATAGTTGTGTCCTGCCTTTGACATAGTATTTCCGCTAAGTTCCGGTGCAAGCTTACTGAATATCTGATTGTCCATATCGTTGAATATTCTGCCCATGGACCTTAGTTGTAAAAAATAGTTTATAAAATTATGTTTCGGGATGGAATTTTAAATGTCCGTGAATATCTATTTCCCCACGGGCAATTCTGGTTGATGAGATTGGCTTTTTATCATCTGCAAGTACATATTCTACTTTGATAACTTTTATCTCCTTCATACTCTTCTCATTCCTGAGTTTGTTGATCTTTAATGCAACAGGATATGTCTCAGGAGAAACCACTATGTAGTCATAATTCTGGACAAGTGTTTTTCCATAGGGGTCATTGAGTTCTATAATTGTATATTCCTGACCTTTTGTTATCTTATCAATGTATTCAAGTAGTCTCTCTTTTCGGGTTTCATAGTCTGGGACATTACGCGGACGTTTGTTTGCCATCTCATCGGATGTCAGGCCGATGTCCACTTCTCCATTTTCAGCAAGCTCAAATGCTTTTTTTAAAAGTTTCTTGTGTCCGTCATGGAGGCATTCGAATGTTCCGCCTACTACTACTCTGGCCATTGCTCCTTAATATGTGCTTTCGATGATAAGTCTTGTGTTATAAATAATACTTTCACCCTGCTCTCTTTAGGTATATATACTCACAAATCAATTAGATAATCGAACTGTGCACCAGAAGAAAACATGTGCACCCAGGAGTTAAGATAAATGTCAGAAGTGTTATTGGAAGATCTGGATCATGTTGGTCCGGCAACCGCGCAGAAATTGAAAGACGCAGGATTTACGACGATTGAGGCAATTGCCGTTTCCTCTCCGGCAGAACTTGCAACTGCAGCTGAAATAGGCGAATCTACTGCTTCAAAGATAATCCTTGCAGCCCGCCAGTCTGCTGATATAGGAGGTTTTGAGACGGGTGATATCGTGTTAGAGCGCAGGAAACTTGTGGGTAAGCTAAGCACAGGTTGTATCGAATTCAATGAAATGATGGGCGGTGGCATAGACACTCAGGCAATTACTGAACTCTATGGTGAATTTGGTTCTGGCAAAACACAGGTTGCACATCAGCTTGCTGTAAATGTGCAGTTGCCAAGGGAACAGGGCGGACTTAGTGGCTCTGTCATTATTATTGACACTGAGAACACCTTCAGGCCTGAGAGGATAAAACAGATGGTAGATGGCCTGTCCGAAATATATGGTCAGGAATACGACTCTGAAGAGTTTCTCAAGCATATACATGTAGCACGTGCTTACAATTCCAACCACCAGATACTCCTTGTAGATTCGGCAATGGAGCTTGCTAATGAATTAAAAGACACTGATATGCCAGTGAAGCTTTTTATTGTTGATTCCCTTACTGCTCATTTCAGGGCCGAGTATATAGGCAGGGGCACACTTGCTGACAGGCAACAAAAACTCAATAAACATCTTCATGGCTTGCAAAAATGTGGTGATCTCTATAATGCATGTGTCGTAGTCACAAACCAGGTCATGTCCAAGCCAGATGCTTTCTTCGGTGATCCTACAAGACCAATTGGAGGTCACATAGTAGGACACACATCAACTTTCAGGCTCTATTTGCGTAAATCCAAAGGTGACAAAAGGATTGTTAAACTTGTAGATTCTCCTAATTTGCCTGATGGGGAAGCAATAATCTCTGTAACCACACCAGGTCTTCGCGATCCATAATAATAGATAATCAATCAGTGCCTTTCTGAAAGGAGATTTTTCTCTCTCCTCTTCTTTCTATTTATTTGTGGTAGTTTAAAATTTGGTTGCCTGTTTTTTGTTAATTGTTTTATATGTGTATAGTGTATATTAAGAAAGCATGAAAAGATTTTACCCACTTTATCCCTTATTCCTGATAGGTTTGCTCTCAATGCTCTTTGCAGAAATATTTTCAGGAGCTTCCAACATGTGGTTTCTTGATTTATGGGGTATCCTTATCATATTCCCGCTTTACCTGTTCCATGTACTATTTTTCTTATGGATTGCAATTGAATACAAAAAGACCAACATTCATCAGTTATATCTGTTCGGTATCATCTTTGCCCTGTATGAGGCATGGGTGACTAAAGTCCTCTGGGCAGGTTACATGGATTCTGCAGGTCCCGGACTTGGTACTATATTTGGTGTGGGGCTGGCTGAGTTTTCAGTTCTCTCTTTATTATGGCATCCGATTATGTCTTTCATAGTTCCAATCCTTGTCTTCCAGGTACTTACCGGGAAAATATTTCCCGGGCATGCAGACTATTTGCGAAAAACACGCAAGAGTTCATCTATTCTCTTTGTATGCATTCTACTGTTTAGTACCTTCATTGCGAATGGAAATTCTTTTAATTTCATATCTGCAAATATTTCAGTTTTAGGTACTTTGCTTCTTGTCTTTTTAGTATACAGGGTCTCAAAAGACCGGGATATAATGTCGTTACATTTCAAAAAAGTGTATCTCCGGTTGATAGTTATCTATTTGATTGTCCTGTATATCGTAACATTCGTGCTTTTCCTGCCGGAGAGGATTCCGGTTACACTCACTCCGTATATTTCAGTACTTCTCTTCTATGCTATTCCCTTGATAGTGATCTCCAAATCTGAAATATCTGATATATGTCTGGTAGAATTACCAGATAATTCATATTCTGTAAAAGATCTCGCCAGATATTCTTTATTATTGGTTCTGGCAGTGAATTTTGCCTGTCTTGTCCCTTCAGTAAGTACTACAGTGTTGGGAATGACTTATTTTTCAATGGTATTTGCAGGTATTGTTCTGTTCCTGGCAGTTTTTCTCAAAGGAATTAAAAATATAAGGGCATTGAAAAGCATTGAAAAGCATTGAAAACACTTTTATCCCTCTCTTATCATCTATTGCTTATGAAATACAAGGCTCTTGTAATTGACATCGATGGCACTATCACTCATATGGATCGCAAGCTTAGCCTCAGGGCAGCCGCAAAATTGCGTTCGCTTGATATTCCTGTGGTGATAGCAACAGGAAACGTCCTCTGTTATGCCAAGGCTGTAGCAAAACTTGTGGGTGTATGTTGTAACATCATAGCTGAGAATGGTGGCGTCATAATTGATGGGTTTGATAATGAGCCAATTGTTTCAGATGTTATTCATGAGTGTGAAGAAGCATATGAGTTTCTTTCCACCAAATATGACATGGAAAAACTTGATTCTGTACACAGGACTACGGAAATTGTCCTGAGGAATACTTTTGATGTTGATGAGGCCCGTGGGTTACTAAATTCACATTTTCCCGGTGTTGAGATTATTGATACTCATTTTGCTATCCATATAAAAAGCAGGAAAATCAGCAAAGGTACAGGACTTTTAAGAATGGCGGAATTGATGGGGCTTGAAACATCCGATTTTGTTGCCATTGGCGATTCAGTCAATGATCTTGAAATGCTTGAAGAAGCAGGCTTTGCAATTGCAGTGGGAAACGCGGATGGTTTTTTAAAAGATGTTGCTGACTACGTAAGCGAAGCGACGTATGGTGATGGTACAGTTGAGGCTATAGATTTCCTGCTATCAAGAGGTATGATCTAAATATAATATAAAGAGAAAGTAGGACTGCAAAGATGGACTGTACCCTTGCAGTCTGGTCATTTACAGGTTAAATGGCTCGCTAACGATTCCTCGTGCCATGTTCTTGTCAACGACTATATAGTCTTTTATTGCCCTGACAGATTCAAAGGGTAATAATATGTACTGTTCATCTACCTTGTATCTTGAAGTGTCAAGACTCATGTCTGGTTTAACTATCAGGTCAATAAGGTCTCCTGTTTTGATATCCATTACAATATTGAACAGGATGCCTATCTCTGTACCATCTGTTGCCATTACCTGCTTGCTCGAAAGGTTCTTTGCAAAGACGTTTGCCATTTTCATTCGCCCCTTTGTATAATAATAACATCTGAATTTTTCATATATTTATCTGTATCCTATATAAGAACTTGCTTCTTCTTTCTTGATGCCACCCTTAAACTGTGCCTGTATTCTTTCATAATACTCCATCATGTTCTCAGATAGTGTTGGTCTTACTTTGTTCAGAGCTTCTTTGAAATACTTCATAGTAACTTTTTGCACATCGAAATCATCTCTCAACGCAAGCATTACAGCTTCTCTACATACTGCTTCGATGTCAGCTCCTACAAAACCTTCAGTTATGCCTGCAAGGTCATCTATTGTGACATCATCATCAAGGGGTATATTTTTAGTATGTATTCTGAAAATGTCCTTTCTGCCTGAATAAGTGGATTGTCCAACAAGTACCATCCTGTCAAACCTTCCGGATCTCAAAAGAGCTGGGTCTATAATGTCCGGACGGTTGGTTGCGGCAACAACTATAATTTCTTTTAACGGTTCAAGGCCATCAAGTTCAGTCAAAAGCTGATTGACAATTCTTTCGGATACTTTAGAATCTTCCGAAGCAGCACTTCTCATTGGTGCAATGGAATCGATTTCATCAAAGAAAACTATACATGGAGCCACCTGTTTTGCCTTCTTGAATGTCTCTCGGATAGCTTTCTCCGATTCTCCGACCCATTTTGAAAGCATCTGTGGTCCTTTTACACTGATGAAATTTGCATTAGACTCATTCGCAACAGCCTGTGCGATCAGTGTTTTACCTGTCCCTGGCGGTCCAAAGAGCAAAACACCCTTCGGTGGTTTAATACCCATTTCTACGAATTTTTCCGGTCTTGTGAGTGGCCATTCCACAGCTTCCCTTATTTCCTGTTTGACCTTGTCAAGTCCTCCCACATCCTCCCATCTCACGTTAGGGACTTCTACGAGTACTTCCCTCATTGCTGAAGGCTCTATTTCCCGGAGTGCATTTTCAAAGTCATCTTTGCACACTGTAATAGTCTCAAGTATCTCCTGTGGTATGTCCTCATCTTCAAGATTGATATCAGGTAAAGCACGCCTCAAGGAGCGCATTGCAGCTTCTTGTACAAGGGCAAGCAGATCTGCACCTACGAATGCCTGTGTATGTTTTGCAATGTAATCCAGAAACTCCTCATCCACGTCTTCAGCAAGCGGAACGCCTCTGGTGTGAATCTGCATTATCTCCAGACGGTCATCTGTATCAGGGACACCTATCTCTATTTCCCTGTCAAATCTTCCAGGCCTGCGAAGTGCCGGGTCAATTGCATCCAGACGGTTTGTGGCACCTATTACTACTACCTGTCCTCTTTCCTCAAGACCGTCCATCATTGTGAGCAACTGGGCGACAACCCTGCGCTCAACCTCACCTGTAACGTTCTCTCTCTTTGGTGCAATGGAATCGATCTCATCTATAAACACAATGGATGGGGCATCTTCTTCTGCATCTTCAAAGATTTTACGTATGCGTTCTTCACTTTCTCCGTAATACTTGCCCATTATTTCAGGACCTGCAATGTAGAGGAAGTTTGCCCTGGACTCATTTGCAACAGCTTTTGCAATCAATGTTTTTCCAGTACCTGGTGGACCGTAAAGTATGATTCCTTTTGGAGGTTCGATGTTAAGTCTCTGGAACAGTTCAGGATGCTTTAACGGAAGTTCTATCATCTCCCTTACTCGCTGTATTTCAGTTCCAAGGCCTCCGATATCTTCATACGTAACACCTCTGGTTGCACCATCATAGCCACGGACAGGCTTCTGGCGAAGTTCGATTTCGGTAAATTCTCCTATTATCAGAATTTCGTCATCAGGCTCGGTCTCAACAGCTACCAGGGGGATTGCCTGCCCTCCACCCATCTGTGATGTCATGGGTTGTGTCATTGAACTTATAATAGGAATTATGTCTCCTTCGACAAGGGGACGCTTCATAATATTGCGCTTGATTATCTCGCTTATATGGTCTCCGTACTCCATAGTGACACCTTCGGGTGGTGCCAGCACAACTTTGGTTGCAGTCACAACATCGGCTTTCCGGATGGTTATTCTTTCGCCAATACCAACGCCCGCATTTTGCCTGATAAAACCGTCAATCCTGGCAATTCCCTGTCCCCAGTCCTGTCTTTCAGCTCTCCATACCTTAGCGGCAGTTTTTCTCTTCCCTTCTATTTCGACAATGTCGCCAGGTGAGAGTTGCAGGCTCAATAGTGTGGTTGGGTCCAGGCGTATGATCCCTCTCCCAAAGTCATTAGGGTGTGCCTTTTCTACTTTGATCTGTACTTCATCCATTATTTTCATCCCAAAAATTACATTGAATCAATAGTATAAGTGTAATTTATATCTACCTATTTTATTCTAAAGAATAAATAAGATATGGTCTCCGGTATTCTTTCCTATATGATTCCTGTCAAGAAGATTTAAATATCTGTTGTGTATACTTATGGTGTAAGATTTAATGCTATTCTGAGACTCAGTTTGATTGGATTTTTTTATCTACGGCGTTTTTCAGTATGGATTTAGTCTTAATTTCGATTAAAGGACGTGCATTATTTTGTTTAATAACAATGACAGAGAATCAACAGCTCCTGTAGATGTTGGAGAGACCTACGAAGTAACGATTGAAGATATCGCAAGAGAAGGAGATGGAATCGCTAGAGTAGAAGGATTTGTAATCTTTGTACCACAGACCCAGGTCGGCGATACTGTAAACATCAAAATCACAAGAGTATTGCGTAAATTTGCTTTTGGAGAGAAAGAATAATAATTCTTCTGAGAATGGTCATTGACCATTCTTACTAACTCTTTTGTGTTCTTTTAGTGGATCTTTAATTTTCTTTAACTTATATTTTGGGAAACCTATTTATGTGACTACATCACATGTTTTTTTATGGGGCTAAAAGCATTATTTTTGAACTGCACTTTGAAACGTTCTCCTGATATTTCAAATACCAGAGTTCTTATTGATAAGGCTGTAAGACTTTTTGGGGAACTTGGTGTTGAAAGTGAAGTTGTGAGGGTTACAGATTACAATGTCATGTTTGGTGTTTCATCAGATGAGGGCGAAGGTGACGAGTGGCCAATGATCCTGGAAAAGGTCAAAGCATGTGACATTCTTGTAATAGGGTCTCCTATATGGTTTGGTGTCCGTTCTTCTGTAGCGCAGATGGTTTTTGAGAGACTTGACGGTACTTATGAGGAAAGCGACCCCAAAACAGGTCAGTTCCCTCTTTACGGCAAAGTAGGTGGTGTGATTATCACAGGTAACGAGGATGGAGCGCATGATGTTGCAGCAAATTCCTTATTTAATCTGACTCATCTTGGCTGTACTGTTCCGCCAAATGTGGATAGTTATTGGGTAGGTCCTGCCGGTCCGGGTCCAAGTTATATTGCTGCAGGAGGGGAAAAGCATCTTTACACGAACAAAACAGTGAGATACATGGTTAATAATCTCACATATTTTGCTAAATTATTGAAGGACAATCCTATTCCAACAAATATCAACAAACTTTACGAGGATGCGCTGAAGGAAAGCGAATAGTTGCTTTTATAACAATTGTGAACAAAAAAAGTAATGAATTGATGATGTTATTCCATCATCAATGTCATAAGGCTGTCTCTTGCTTCTTTTATTTCGTCAAGGGACAGTTGTATTTTTGAATTTCCAATTTGTATGTTCAATGCGTTTCCGCCAACTTTTCCTATTACTGCGTGTGGTATGTCCTTAAGCATCTCTGCAACAACATCAGGCTCTGATGTAACTAAAAGTGCCCTTGCATAGGACTCAGAGAACAGGATGTCATCTGCACGGAGGTCATTTCCTATATTGCTCAGGTCAATATCTGCGCCATATTTCTCACACATTTCACAAATTGAAGCTGCAATTCCTCCAAGTGATACATCATGTGATGCTGTGAGCTTTCCACTTTTCGCAAGGTCTATGAGCGTATCGATAATTACCGTGTAATTCTCTGGTGGTTGTGGAACGTTCCCATCCATTTCCTTTCCGATTATGTTGTAGTATTCAGAACCACCTAACTCGTCACCTGTTGTTCCTACAAGGATTATGGTATCGCCTTCATTTGTGAATATTCCGGCAGGTGCCATACTGACATCTTCAATGTGCCCTACAAGGCCAATGGATGGAGTTGGGGCAATTGCTGTCTTAAATTCGCCACTCTCATTGTAAAGAGATACGTTTCCGCCAACTACTGGTATTGTAAGGTCTCTTGCTGCATCTCCAAGTCCCAGTATTGCATGCTTGAACTGCCAGTATATGTCTGGTCTTTCGGGGTTCCCAAAGTTCAGGCAATCTACAATAGCGATTCCACGTGCACCTTTTACTGCAAGGTTCATGGCGTTCTCAATGACAGTTCCTTTTCCACCAATGTATGGGTCAAGCAGTGTATGTCTGGGGTTACATCCGCAGGAAAGTGCTATTCCTTCATTTCCATCAATACGCAGTATTCCTGCGTCATCTCCTGGCTTTGTAACTGTACGCACCTGGACTTCATGGTCATATTGCCTGTATATCCATCTCTTTGAGGCTACATTGTGGGATGACAGCAAGTTAATGACTGTCCGTTTGAGGTCAGCTGGTATGTCTGGTTTCTCTCCTATATCGCGTGATTCAGGAGCCTTTGAAGGACGCTCGAAAGTTGGTGCACCTTCTGTTAATTCCTTGATCGGTATGTCAGCAACAACTTCTCCCTTGAACTCAACAGTGTAATTCATTACGTCTGTAAGTTCACCTATCATGCTGCCGTTGAGGTCGTACTTCTTTGCAATATCCAGTACTGCATCTACGTTTTCCGGTTCAACTTCAAGGAGCATGCGTTCCTGTGATTCTGCAATAAGAATCTCATAAGGTGTCATGCCAGTTTCACGCAGGATAACATTGTCAGCAATGATCCTCATTCCAAGATCACCTTTGGATGCCATTTCTGAACTTGCACCTGCAAGTCCTGCTGCACCAAGGTCTCTGCATGACTTCACATATCCTTTTCCAATAGCTTCCAGTGTTGCTTCTATCACTAGCTTTTCAGTGAAAGGATCGCCTATCTGGATACTTGGTCTGTCTTCTGCTTCGGAATCCTCTGAAAGGTCCCTTGATGCGAAAGATGCACCACCAAGTCCGTCCCTTCCGGTTGTGGAACCCATAAGTACTAGCTTGTTGCCAGCAGTTTGTGCGCAGGCTGTCACAATGTCTTTTTCACGTGCAAGTCCTACTGCCACAACATTTACAAGAGGGTTTCCACTGTATGATTTGTCAAAGAATGCTTCACCACGTACTACAGGTACTCCTATACAGTTTCCATATCCTGCAATTCCCTCGATGATGTGTTCGAAAAGATAGAGGTTCTTGGGATTATTAAGTGGTCCAAAGTAGAGTGGATCCATGAGTGCTATAGGCCTTGCTCCCATAGATATAATATCACGCACGATACCTCCCACACCAGTGGCTGAGCCATTATATGGGTCTACATATGATGGGTGATTGTGACTCTCCATTCCAATTGCCAGTACCCATCCGTTTCCAAAACTGATGATTGCTGCGTCATCTCCGGGACCGATTATAACCTTATCTCCGGTAGTTGTGAATGTCTTAAGCAGTGGTGCACTTGAGCGGTATGAGCAGTGCTCACTCCACAGGTTAAGGAAACAACCCTGCTCTACAAGGTTTGGCTCCCTTCCCATCTTCTCTGTTATGATCTTTAAATCCTCTTCAGGTAACATTTATGTGCCTCATGTTAGTAGATTATTATAATATGATGATTCTATCAGGGCTTTAAAGAACCCGGAATGTAATAAACATTTCTTTGAACCGGTTTATGGTATATCCATATCATGTTCATTGAAACAGTTAAGGCTATTGGCATTGGTTTTCAAAATCAATTTTGTCTCCGGTTTTGATTCCCATTTTCTCTGCTTTACCGTAGGATGTTTCTATAATATACTTTGCTTTTTCCTTGCAGGAACATTTGCCTATCCATGACCGAAGACTGCATGTCTTCATGACTCTCTTGTTTTCGTCAAGGTATATTGCATCAATGGGAAAATTGACAAAGAGCATGTGCAATGACACATTTTGCTTTTTTCTCATGACGAATACAAGTGCATAGTTATCATGTATCCTCTTGCTGAACATGAGCCCCTTGATTTGCATTAGTAGGCTGCAGGCAAAATCAACGTCCGTTGCTATCTCTTTACCATTAGATTTTAATATCATCGAAGTTCTACTCTATTCATCTATTTTAGTTAAATGCATATGGAGTATTTAAAATAGATAATAATGTCGGAGGAAATACCACAAGATGAGTTCTGAAATGTGTTCGGTATGCGGATTGCCAAGAGAGCTTTGTATATGCGAAGAAGTGGCAAAAGAGCAGCAAAGAATCACTGTAAAAGTAAACAGACGAAGATACGGTAAGGAAGTAACGGTTGTAGATGGCCTTGATGCCCATGAAATTGATCTTCATGAACTTTCAACTTACCTAAAGTCTAAATTTGCATGCGGTGGTACAGTAAAGGGTAATTCAGTAGAATTGCAAGGCAACCACCTGAGCCGTATGAAGGACGTTCTTATTGAAAAAGGATTTTCTCCAGATCAGATCAAAAATTAATTCGATTTTTGTATGTGTGGGTGGTCCACACATTTTCTTGCAGAATATTTTATGCTGCTTTATTCATAATCTCCATGTTGAAGGATATTTATTTATTGAAAGTATTCTCTAATATCTACTACTATGAAGCAGATTTATATGGACCATAGTGCAACCACCCCAGTGGATCAACTTGTGGTGGATGCCATGATACCTTATTTTACTGAGATATTTGGCAATTCCTCCAGCCTGCATTCATTTGGCGGGGAGGCTGCTGAAGCTCTTTCAATGGCACGCAAACAGGTTGCAGAGGCAATAGGCGCTCTGCCGGAAGAGATTATTTTCACTTCAGGAGGAACAGAATCCGATAACCTTGCAATAAGGGGAGTTATTCCTTATAATACCAGCAAAAAGCACATAATTACTTCAGTCATTGAGCATCCTGCAGTACTTAATACATGCTCTTTCCTTGAAAGCATGGGTCATGAAGTGACATATGTCCCCGTTGATACAGAGGGTATTGTAGATATCCGGAAGTTGGAAGAATCAGTCCGTAAGGACACGGTTCTTATAAGTATAATGCATGCAAACAATGAAGTAGGTACCATCCAGCCTATAAAGGAGATTGCACAAATAGCAAAGAAGCATGATATTTATTTCCATACCGATGCAGTACAGACAGTGGGAAAGATTCCTGTTAACGTAGATGAGCTCGACGTCGATATGCTTTCAATATCTTCGCATAAGATCCATGGTCCAAAAGGTGTTGGAGCGTTGTATATTCGTAAGGGTACAGCTATTGAACCAATTATTTTTGGTGGAAACCATGAAAATGGTATGCGTTCGGGAACAGAGAATATCCCGGGTATAGTGGGCCTTGCTAAGGCCATGTCCCTTGCTCAGCAACGGTTAAATGCTGACTCTAAGCACATGCAAGAAATGCGCGACTCCCTTATAAGTAGAATATTTGATATTATTCCCGATGTTCGCCTGAACGGGCATCCTGTACAGCGCCTACCGAATAACATAAACTTAAGTTTCAAGTATGTTGAAGGAGAATCCATGCTCATGTTACTGGATATGAAAGGCATTGCAGTATCCACTGGTTCTGCATGTTCGTCTAAATCCTTGAAGGCATCCCATGTGCTAAGTTCTCTCAATTTAGAGGATGATTACATACATGGTTCCCTGCGGATAAGTCTTGGAAGGGAAAACACCATGGAAGACATAGATTATGTGGTTGAGAGTCTGAAGGAAACAGTCTTGAAGCTGAGGGAAATGTCCCCGCTATCCAGTCAATAAAACAGGAGGAGTAGGTCTGTATTCAAAGAAAGTGATTGAGGAATTCAGCAATCCTCATAACGTGGGTGTTATAGAAAATGCTGATGGTGTGGGTGAGATTGGAAGTACAGTAGATGGGGATATAATTAACATCTCTATCAAGGTAACAAACAATATACTTGAGGATGTAAAATTCAAAACATTCGGGTGTGTTGTTGCCATTTCCACTTCAAGTGCTGTTACAAGACTTGCAAAGGGAAAAACAGTTGAAGAGGCTCTTTCATTGAGCAATGATGATATTCTTACGGCATTAGATGGGCTTCCTGAAGGGAAGGACAGGTGTTCAGGGTTTGCCCTTGATGCCCTTAAACTGGCAATCGAAGATTACCAGAAAAAGAACAAATGATAATTAAAAAGGTGATTTCCTGTGAAAACAACGTGTGAAATAATGGTTCAGCGGGTACTGCCTGCTATACGTGCAGAGCTTGCGAGATGTATGATTATTGAGCATGGAAAAAACCAGCAGGAAGTTGCCGAGATACTGGCTCTTTCAAGGGCAGCTGTTTCTCAATATCTTAATGATAAACGTGGTGCAGAAGTTGATTTCTCAGGAGATGCCCAGCAGGAGATACAGGATTTTGCAGCCAAACTGATTCAAGGAATGGCCACCAGGGAACAGGTTGCTGGGATGTGTAATGTCTGTAAATTTGTACAGCGTTCCGGCTGGCTTAATAAAAATGAACCTGAAGTCGGCTATTGTATTCTTTGTGGAGACAACGAAGATCATTGACCTCCAATCTCTGTATAAAATGTAAGGGCAAAGGTCTTTGTGGGCGACCAAGATGCCCTATACTGGAAAAGTTCAGGTCTATTGAATCTGTTATTCCTAATTCTTCAGGTGAAACTTCGATTTTCGGGGCATCTCCACCATCGGTATTTGTAGGCAGATACAATTATCCTGATGTGAAGGCAGGTCCTATGATACCACCTCAGCTTGAGGGCGATGAGGCAATGTTGCTTGAAGATCCCAAAGCCCTGCTGAAGATGAGTATACAGGATATAATATCCTCCCGTTCCCAGCTTGTAAGGGCGAATACTGGTATCAATGTAAAGAAAGCCCGTTCTCCTGATAATCCTTTGATAGAACGTTCTCAGGAGCTGGCACTTTCAAAAACACCTGTTGATACAGAGGCATGGTTTAATAAGCCCATTAGTAACAAGCTCAAATTTGACAATGTTCTGACTCCCATGGGTCCATCCGGAGACCTGAAAAAGTTCGATATAACTGAAAATCCCAAAGTTCCAAAAAAAGTGGATTCGCTGGTTTATGATGACGATGCGCTGGCGAAGGATGCAATATCCGAATTATGGTGTGGCAATATACCTGCGGAACATATATCCCGTCTTCTTTCCATCGGTCTTCTAGGTCAAGAAAGAAAACTTGTCCCGACCCGCTGGTCCATAACCGCAGTTGACGACATGGTTGGAAAGGATCTTCTGCAAGGAATACGGGACTACCAGCAACTAAGTGAAGTTACAGTCCTCAGTGGAGGGGTATTTGGGAATCACTTTGAGATAGTCCTTATTCCCCGTATGTTCTCATTCGAGTTGATTGAAGTATGGATGCCGCGTACTGTTTGGTCCGGCGGAAGCACCTGGATAGAGTCAGACCATGAGGACTTTGGTGGTAAAAATAAATATTCTAATCTTGCAGGCGGCTACTATGCAGCTCGCCTTGGTGCTCTTGAATATCTCCATTCCATTCGTAGGCAGGCAACTGTATTCATGGTAAGAGAGATCCGGCCTAAATACTGGGCTCCTCTTGGTGTATGGGTAGTCAGGGAAGGTGTCAGGAAAGCCTTTGAAGGTGAACCTGAAAAGTTTGAGTCTGTAGACCTTGCACTTGTAGATATTTCAACTCGTCTGAATACTTCTTCTTCTCAATGGATGCCAAAAGCAGCTTTATTGCCAGATGTACGCTTCCAGCAGACATTGGACTCTTTCTTCTAATTATTTATATATAGTTTATTTATTACTATATAGTATATGGTACTCACATTTATGACTATGTTTTCCCCTTGCCATACTATATCTATATAGTGGAGAATATTGTCGATGAGTCTTTTTGATCCTCTCGTATTGTTGTTAATTGCAGCAGGTCTGTATATGGCATGGAACATTGGTGCCAATGATCTTGCAAATGCCATGGGAACGTCAGTAGGCAGTGGGGCACTGTCTATCAAACAAGTAATTATCATTGCAGGTTTTTTTGAGTTTGCAGGCGCCGTACTTTTTGGAAAAAGAGTTACATCCACAATTGCAAAGGGAATTATTCCTGTTGATTCTATCAGTCTCGTCGATCCGCATCTTGTGGCCATCGGAATGCTTGCAGCTATCCTTGCGGCAGGTTTCTGGATCACGCTTGCCACATTTTATAATCTCCCAGTATCCACAACACATTCAATAGTCGGTGCAGTTCTTGGTTTTGGGTTGATGGCAGCATATTATGGGATTATAGGTTTTGAGGAGATTAAATGGGCAGTACTTGGCAAAATAGTGGGTAGCTGGTTGGTCTCTCCACTGCTTGGTGCACTGTTTGCCTATCTTATATTTTCACTTATCCGGTATTTCATACTTCAAAAGGCAGATGATCCTTACAATGTCGAGAAGAAATTTGTCATTCTCCAGACAATGACTGCATGTTACATTGCCTTTGCACATGGTTCCAACGATGTTGCCAATGCTATAGGTCCTCTTTATGCTGGATTGCATTCACTTGAGATGGCAGGCCTTGCAATTCCTCTATGGGTAATGGCTCTTGGAGGTATTGGGATGGTCATAGGACTTGCTACCTGGGGGTACCGTGTAATTGAGACAATCGGTACCCGCATAACCGAACTTACTCCAACGAGAGGTTTTTCAGCAGAATTTGCCACAGCTTCTGTGGTGGTCCTGCATAGTTACAGTTCCCTGCCAATATCGACCACACACACGCTTGTGGGCTCAGTTATAGGAGTTGGCCTTGCTGGAGGTCTTGCGGCGGTTGATTTAAGTGTTATTGGAAAGATAGTTGTTTCCTGGGTAGTTACTGTGCCTGCAGCGGCACTTACATCTGCCCTTATATTTGCAGGACTAATGGGGGTTGGATTTTGATAAAGAAAGAGTATATCCGTTCTGTGTTGAACATATTTGCAAGTTCTCCTTTCAAACCACTGGTGATGCATGCCAACAAAGGAGGGGATTGTGTCAGGAAACTCAATGAGTCCATAATGGCATACTGTGACGGTAATATGGAGATAGTAGAGGAACTGAGCAGTCAGATCGATGTTATTGAACACGAAGCTGATGTAATAAAGCAGACCATCCGTTCAGAGCTGTCATCATCTATTATGCTTCCTGTGCATACCGACGACCTGCTAAATTTCCTCAAACCTCAGGATTCCATATCAGATGATGCCCAGGATGTGGCATTCTGGCTCACTCTAAGAAAGTTCGAAGGTCCTGATGAGATTCGTAATGGGTTCAGGGAACTCATGGCAAAAACCCTTGCAACGGTTGAAATGTATGAAGAACTTGTTTCCACTCTTGGTGAACTGCTGGAAACTTCTTTTAGCAAAAGGGATGTTGAAGATACTCTTCAATTCGTTACAAAAGTAGAAGAAATGGAACATCAGGTCGATGTTATTGAAAAAGACCTGGTGAAGCAGATCTTCAGGAACGAAGATAAGATTGGTGCAGTTGGTGTGTATCATCTTGCCCGTCTTGTAAGGGGCATTGGTGATATCGCAGACAAGTCTGAGCATGCAGCAGACAGGTTAAGGACAATGGTCCTGAGAAGGTAATTCCTTCTCATATTATCTGTGAAGGCATCCGTCTTCGTTCATCTTTTTAAGCAATTCAATAACTGAATAAGCTGCACGGGTTATTCCCATACTTCTTTTGTCAGTATCTGTCCCTGCTACATAAAGTCCACTGATTGGTGTTCTCACATCAGCGAAAAATCCGTCTATTGTAACTGCGGCTTTTTCAGGTATAGTTATCTGGTTGTGTTTCATTTCAATGTGGTCTTCTGTTCCTGGGATTGCATGATAGATTGTTTCGTATGCTTTCTTTATCTGCTCATCCTCATTCTTCTCATCATCAATTATGAATGAGAAACCAACAAGCTGTTTTCCTTTTGGCGCCAGCGAGGCATCATAATTGCTGATGGGCATGGCCCAGTAAGGTGAATCCTTAAACCATATTTCAGAACCAATATAATTGAATTCTTCCATAACATGATCCAGTCCTGTCCACACAGTCAGGCTCTTGCTATGCACGACACCTTTTAGATCCTGGTTGTAAGAGTTTGGGAGACTTTCTATCATGGATGGCAGCTCAGTTACAAATCCTGTATAAATAACCTTGCTGGCATTGTATACCTCATCGGCTTCTACTCCGGTTATCTTGCCTTTTTCTGTCAGTATTTTCTTTACTTCGCATCCCGTCTTAATTTCCACACTTTTTGGAAGTGAAGACAAAAGGGCATTAAGAAGGGCTTTTAAGCCTTTCCTCGGGTAACCTTGGGAGTAGCTGACTTTGTTAGATGCCAGTCTTCCAAGGGATGTAAAAGGATTGGATACTCTGTTGAGTCTCATATATAATGAAGCATGGAGGTTTGGAGGAAGTATCGTCCGTGGAACCGGTTCTACAGCCATCTTTTCATTAGATTTCATAATGGTTTCAAGCTGTTCTTCCGGTACACTGTCACGAACAAAACTACTGCCTGCAAGTATTCTCTGGGCAGATGTCTGTTTCATATCCTTGCCAGAAAGAAAGTGGCAGATTGTATCTATAAAATCATAGGTGTCTGCCGACAGGTTGCTTGGCATGAATTCATAGACTGACTGTTTGGACAGGTCTGTTCCGAATGTGGAAAGTGTGAGTGCTTTTGTGATAGCCTGTGTTATAATAATCCTATCCTTACGGGGGAGGACATCGAAAGTGACAAATTCCTTGATATTGGAAGGAACTTTCATAAAATTCTCTTCAGTTCTTACATAGTAGCTTCCGTAATCCTCAAAGACCGGAATGTAATCAAAATAGGTATCCATTAGCCTGCGCAGAGGCCCGACTTCAAGATGCGTGATCGCGTGGGCACCTGTGTCCACCTGGAAACCATCAACCATGTAGCTGTTACAGTTGCCGCCTACAAATTTGCTTTTTTCAAGTACCAGTACTTTATTTCCATGTTTGGAAAGGGTGAGTGCGGACAAAAGTCCGCTTATACCTGCACCCACAACTATTACATCGTAATCTTCCATCATATGCCCTCATTACGATAAAAACACGTAGTTATTCAAATATTTCAGGTACAATACGCTTTGCAACTTCTTCATATGTCTTTGAAAGATCTCCCTTGTCAAAACGGAAAATATCTTTGTCCATTGACTGGCCTGTGCTCTTGTCCCAGAATCTGCATGTGTCGCATGAAATTTCATCAGCCACAACGATCTTGCCATCAACCCTTCCAAACTCAAGTTTGAAATCAGGAAGCAAGAATCCCTTTTTATCAAGATATTTTACAAGTATATCATTGATCTTAAGTGCCATTGAACGGATTTGTGCAATCTCTTCATAGGTGGCAATTCCCATTGCAACAGCTATATCTTCGTTCATCATCGGGTCTCCGTGTTCATCGCTCTTGTAGTCCATTACAAGTACAGGGGTTTTGAATACTGTACCCTCTTTTATTGGGTATTTGCGTGTGATGGAACCAGCAGCAATGTTACGTGGAATTACTTCTATCAGTATTATTTCAACAGCCTTCACAAGCATCTCTGTGTCAGACACCATTTCTATATAGTGTGTAGGAATCCCTTCCTCTTCAAGCATTTCAAAGATCTTTTTAGATATCTGGGCATTGTAATATCCTTTGTTCTTTGCTTCACTCTTCTTTTTTCCATCAAATGCTGTAAGACTGTCCCTGAACTCTGAGATGAGTTTTTTTGGGTCATTTGTCTTGTAGATGGTTTTTGCTTTTCCTGAGTATAATTCTTCTTTTTTCATTTACATCGTCCTTTAGTCTTTGATATTGTTTGATTATCTTTATACCGGATGTTCTATAATTATTTATGTCTTAATTTATGTATCATTAATGTATTATTACTACATACTTAATGTTATTATAACACAAAATTGATTATTATAGGTGAATCATATGGAACAGGAACTTATGCGTATTGGGGTTTCACTTCCCGAAAATCTTCTTACCAAATTTGACTCGATCATTGAACAGAGGGGATATTCTTCCCGTTCAGAGGGTATTAGGGATTCCATCAGGAATTATATAACCCATTATGAATGGATGAGTGATGTAAAAGGCAGGCGTGTAGGTACTATTACGTTGATATATGACCATACAAAACGTGGCCTTTCAAGTGCTCTCACTGAAATACAGCATGATTACTCTCATATTATTAAGTCTTCCGTCCACATCCATCTCGACCATGACAACTGTCTGGAAGTCATCATACTGGATGGCGAAGGGGAAGAAGTAAAAGCGGTTGCTGAAAGGACAATGGCACTCAAAGGTGTCAATTACGTCAAACTCAATACAGCTCTTCCAACAGAAAAAATATAACTCTTATTTAATTCCGATATCTTTTTTGAATGAGGATTCGATGTTCCTCAACATTTTTCCCCCGGGTTCTGTGAGATAATATATCTGGAAATTCTTGTCCCGTCTGGAATCTATGAGGTCTGCATCTTTGAGTAACTTCAGGTGGTATGAAAGTGCGGAATGCTTGTAATCGGTAATTTCCACCAACACGCAGACACACAGCTCATTGATCTGAAGAGCTTTAAGAATATGTATCCTTACAGGATCAGAAAGCACTTTAAAAAGAGATACCAGATGGTCAACATTTTCATTCATTGCAGAATGAACTTTAAGGGTTGTAGCATTCGGAATGATATAAGGTTCCTGCTTTTTTTCAGTTTCCTGTATTTTCATCTGCTGATAGTTACCAGCTAAAATGATTAATAGGTTTTGGAATATGAATAGAAAAAAGCTTAATTTACGCCATTTTCAATGAAAGGTGGTGCATATTTCTTGTCTGATTCCTGTATGTGATTGACAAGCCAGTCCATAAGGAAGTTCATAACATCATAGCTGAGACCTGCTTTCCCGGCATCGAAGTCCTGTCTGAACTGGACCCCCTGTTCCACGAACTTCACGTGTTCTTGCTTGTGTGCCATGTAATCCGGATATGCAAAACGCTGCATGTACTTTTCTTCAGTTGAAAAGTGGAATTGCATGTATTCTGCCATTTTGTCGATTATTTTTATAGAAGCTTCCTTGCCCTTTGCCTGTTTCATTGCGTCGTGAAGTTCATTGATCATTCTGACCAGTACTTTATGCTGGTCATCTATCTCTTTTATTTGCATGCTGAATTTATCGGACCATGTGACTAATGCCATTATCATCACCTGCAAATTATACTCATATATTATATTTTTATATCATCCGCGTAAAATAATGTATTTTGAGAGAACTTTGCAGGGACATGATGTTGATTTAGACCCTTCTTACCATTATTCGTTCAATACCATATATGAAGGACATCATTGCTAGTTCCAATCCCTATGGCAAATTTTTCGTTCTCATAGTTCATCGCTGCAATATTGGTGCTGAGGCTACCTGTAAGCTCTATGTCGGCTACTACTTTTACTCTATCATTTGTGTGTTCCAGAACAGCCAATTCCAGATGGTTCTGCAAAGGTACAAGCACCTCCAGATCTTCATCCTCATCAAAGTCACCAGCGAGTGCCATATCCAGATTCCGTGAACCGGCAAGATGCGAACTATATCCCGCAAGACTTGTTACCACTTTAAGTTCATCACCTTCCCATCGGTAGAATTCAACAATTCCTCCAATATGTGGTGTAAGCACATCAACGATCTCGTTTTCCCCATCAGGTCCAAGTGGTGCAATAGCTACCTGATGCCTCCATTTGTATCCGGTTCCTGTGTCCGGTCCATCTGCAACGATATTCCCTTCCTCATCGAACACAACAAGTCTCGCTCCTTCTTTTGAATTGCTCAAAGTTACGATGATCTCCCTATCTCCGTCATTGTTCAGGTCAGTCCATATCGGTGCAATTCCCTCGACGACATCTCCCCCTGGGATATCGATTACTTTGCTGATGTTAGGCACACCTGCAGTATCTACAATTGTGATGCTTGAAGCCTCTATACTATCTCCCAGAGCACCGTGTCCGTATTCTTCAGTGGGACCTGTGAGTAAAAGTATTCTTTCGTTCTCATCGATCAGCAGCCGGGCATCAGGAAGGGCATTGACTTCAAAGCGTGCAAATTCCTTTTCATTTACCCGGAACACAAGGTCGCCTGTATTGTCAATGAACACCGTTCTTCCTGAACTTGCAAGGATTATCGGATGACTTAATAGTGACTCATTCCAGATTCCCGGCGCAAGTATGAATGGCTCATTATCTTTGATCATAAGTACTGGAGGGCTGTCTGCATGAATTCTTGAAGGACTTATGTTTGTCGCTTCCAGTTTTCCATCAGAAAAATCAAATGCCTGTACTGCTCCATCATCCATCACGACAGCCCATATGCTCCCTTTATCAGAAGGTGCGGCAAGCACCCATTCAGGTTCACCTTCAAGCTCGACTTCGATGTGCTCTGCATTTTGAATGTCAAGTTTACCCTCCACCACTCTGTTCCCATCCGGCTGCAGGTACGTATATGCAAGTGTAAAAAGTGTTCTGTAATTGAAGGTGCAGTAATCACAGTCAAGTATCTCTTCAGGTATTATGACCTCTTCTTGAGTATCCTGGGTACCATTCATTGCTATGGCAATGAGAGCTATGACCGCAAGCATTCCAAGAAGTATGAACATTATGTTCCTGTTTTCAGCTATCATGTGATTTTTACACTCCTTGTGATGTATTTTAGTCCCTCTGCACAGAGGAAAGTAATGAAAGCAACTCCTATAGGCATAATCCATTCTCCGGGAGATAGTGGCAGTAACCCGAATGCTTCGTTCAGGCGGGGAATATACATGACTGACATGGTGGCAAAGAAAGTAGCAGTGACACCTGCTATCATTAACTTGTTAGTGAAAATCCCTATACTCAACACAGAACGCTCAAGTGACCTGAACGCCAGTGGTATGAAAAGTATCATGCTGACTACGGTTGCAAACGTGAGTGTCCTTGCCATGACCGTGTCGCTTGCGGGGTTACTCAGTGCAAAGACGAGGAAAGATGCTATCCCCATAATGAATGCCAGAGTGATGACCAGAAGCAGATTTCTTTTTTTCAGAAAATTATCATTAGGGTCACGGGGCGGTTTTTTCATGATCCCGTCTGCTGCAGGGTCCAGTCCCAGTGAGATAGCAGGCATAATCTCATTGAACATATTGATGAAAAGTATCTGCAATGCCAGCAGGGGTATGAGGTCAAAACCAAGTATACCAATACCTGCCATGATGAGAATTACCAGGGTTAAGTTCCTTGATATGAGGTATGTTATGAATTTTTCTATGTTGTTATAGATTGTTCGTCCGCCCTTGATAGCCTCCACAATGGTGGCAAAATTATCATCCTGAAGTATCATGACACTGGATTCTTTTGCAACATCAGTGCCCTTTATTCCCATGGCAATGCCGATATCCGCTTTTTTAAGTGCTGGTGCGTCATTGACCCCGTCACCTGTCATGGCAACGATATGTCCTTTTTTCTGTAGTGCATCAACAATCCTGAGTTTCTGTTCCGGCATTGTTCTGGCATACACATTGATGTCCTCAACTATAATTGAGAATTCTTCATCACTCAGTTCGTTGAGTTCATCTCCGGTCACTGCACAGTCAGCTGCTATGCGCTGAAGTTTCTCATCGTTATATACTCCACATCCATGTTTGTCTGTAAAGAGTCCGATACTTCTGCCGATGGCTTTTGCAGTCTCCTGGTTATCTCCGGTTATCATGATGACCTGAATGCCGGCTTTTCTACACATTTCCACTGCATCTTTTACTTCTTCACGTGGGGGGTCTATCATGGCAACAAGCCCGAGGAAAGTCATATCATTTTCAAATTCTCCATCAAGTTTATGCCCTTGAACTTCTTTGCATGCAACTGCAAGAACACGATAAGCTGAACTTGCAAATTCAAGGTTCTTTTCAAGTATCGTTTCCCTGTCCATTTGGGTAATTGTGTACAATTGCCCGTTCTTTTCAATGCTGCTACATTTTGGGAGAACAAACTCCGGTGCTCCTTTTGTGAATGAGATCGTTCCGCTTCCGTTGCTGTGGATGGTTGTCATGAGTTTCCTCTCTGAAGTGAAAACTATCTCCTCGGCCATATCATAGTCTTTTTCCAGTTCATCCTTCCACAGGTCTGCTTTTGCAGCGGCAACAGTAAGTGCTATTTCTGTAGGGTCTCCGATAACTTCCCATTTATCCTGTCTTTTCTCGATGGCAGAATTATTGCACAGCGCAATAGCTTTCAGAAGTTTTATGGATGTCTCTTCTTCTGTCACATCAACCCTGTCACCTCTTTTCTGAAAATCTCCTTTTGGCACGTACCCTGCCCCTGTCAGCTCAAGCGCGTTTCCGCTGACAAATATCTTTTCCACGGTCATCTCATTCTTGGTAAGGGTGCCTGTTTTATCAGTACATATGACTGTTGTGGAGCCAAGTGTCTCAACCGCAAGCATCTTTCTGATAATGGCGTTGTGTCCTGCCATTTTTTTCATACCATAGGCAAGGGTTATCGTAAGTGTTAGCGGCAATCCTTCAGGCACTGCTGCCACGGCAAGTGCAAGGGAGATTAAAAGCATATCGCCAAATGGTGCTCCGATGGCAAGACCCATTACAAAAGTGATTGCAGAGGCAAGTATTGCGAGTATTGCAAGTGTCAGGGACAATTTTGTTATCTTCACCTGCAGGGGTGTATCCTCGCTTTTTGTCTGTATGAGACTGGCAATCTGCCCGATCTTTGTCTGCATTCCGGTAGCTGTGACCAGTGCCTTACATTTTCCATGTACTAACTGGGTACCGGCAAAGATACTCTCTTTCTCTGTTTTTCCGACTGGAACACTTTCCCCGGTCAGGGCAGATTCATCCAGTCTCAGGGCAATAGTATCAAAAAGGACAGCATCTGCAGGGACCTTGTCTCCGGTTTCCAAAACCAGCACGTCTCCGGGGACTACCTCAGTTGTGAGTATTTTTCGAAGTTTCCTGTCCCGGATGACGGTTGTTTCGGGCTGTACTATACTTTTGAGGGCTTCCATTGCCTTTTCGGCTCTGTATTCCTGAATGAAACCAAGTACTATAACAACAGCAATTGTGAACATTATCACCCAGAAATCAATGATCTCATCGACTATCAGGGAAATAACAGCCGCAGCCACGAGCACCCAGACGATTAGGTTCACAAATTGTCCGGCAAATACCTTCAATGCCGTTGTTCTTTCCTTCTCCTCAAGCTCGTTCTTTCCGTATTTCTGTAACCTTTCAATGGCTTCTTGGTTGGAAAGTCCTGTTTTGGAGCTTTCAAGGTCTATGAATATTTCTTCGATTCCCACGAGTACGTTCTCCCAGTCCACTTTGTCAATATAATTGAATTATCAGTATTGGTCTTATATCTTTTTTAATCCGCTGGCAAAATCATTGGATATATAATTCTCAGTGCTCATGCAGACCTTTGATGCAAATTCAATGGCCTTCCAGATTATTTCATCCCACAACTGTTCCGGAACACTGTCTATATCTCTGATCTTCCTTGAATAAAACATGTAAGCAATGCCCGCATTGAAACTGTCACCTGCTCCAACGGTGCTAACTGTTTCTATAACAGGGACTTTGTAGTATTTTGAAAAAGAAGGTGTCTTCAGGTATACACCATCGGAACTGGAAGTATATATCAGGAATTTGCAGCCATTCATCCTGATAAAATCATATGCTTCATCTGAGTTCCTGCACCCATGTATCATCCTCATATCTTCATCAGAGGCTCTTACAATGTCTGAATATGCTATGTTTTCGGATATGAGGGGTTTTATATTTTCAAGGAATGGAAGCTGTGATAATCGGAAATTCGGGTCGTAAAGAATGGTGGAACCGTCATTCTTTGCAGAATTGAGTAGGTCTTCAAGTATGGTTCTGGCTTCCTTTGTCACAGCCAGTATGGATCCGAACATTACAACATCGTCCGGATCAAAGCATGGAATGCTTATCATGAGACGCTCTTGAGGAAAGTCTGCGTAGAACTCATACGTTGCATCGTTCCTGTCGTTTAAAAAAGCAAGTGAAAGCGGTGAGTTTCCTTCATACAGGTGAAGATACTCTGTTGATACGTTGTTCTCTTTGAGGAATTCTTTTATTATATTTCCAACATTATCACGGGCAAACTCACTGATGAATGAAACCGGAACACCTGTGCGCCCAAGTGAGATGGAACTATTGAGCATAGCTCCTCCCGGCAAGGCAGAAACCGGCTTACCCTTATTGAAAAGAATGTCGTAGAATGTTTCACTAATTGCAAAGATGCGGGATATGATGACACCTGCCAGTTTTCACGCTATTGCTTATCGGTTATATCTTCCAGAACTCCCTGATAATAGATGACCTTTCCATTTTCATTTCTCATGATGGCAGTTCTTTCCTCTACAATCCTTACATGGCCTTTTTTGGTTATGATCCTGTATGTCTGTCTGAACTCACTTGCACCTTCCAGCGCATTTTCTGTGAGTTCAAGGTGTACACGGTCAAAATCATCCGGGTGGATAAGGTCTTTGAATATTACTTTGCCTGAAGTGAAATCATCTACTTTGTAACCGAAAGATCCTATTCCCTCGGAAATGAATTCCACCGGTGCATTTTCCTTCGGGCTGCGAAGAAATGCTATTACTCTGGTATTGTTCACAAGTCCTTCAAGTGCTTTAATGCGAAGTTCCATCTTTTTCTGTACGTCAATTAATTCGGTATCGCACACATTATCATGATTGCTGTCTTCTTTCAGGCTGTCTTCCTTTCTGTCATTATTGCCAAACCTGCTAAATTCTGTATTCTGACTGATAGTAACCCCTCCGGTTTCGGATGATAATATCAATTAATTATCTGGTCCAATAAATAATCTCATTCATTAATTTAAGTAATTGTTGTCCTGGATATTTTCTATTTGGATACTGTAACTCCTCTCTCTTTGTACCTGATAGACATTTCCAGTAATATGGGAGATACAATGATAGACACAACAACCATCAGTACAATGGCGGAAAAGACTTCATTGCTAATTATCCCAAGTTCCTTACCGATGGCAATGACCACAAGCTCCACTCCTGCGCGCGGCATCATGCCTATTCCGAATATCAGGCTATCCATGGAACTGAAACCCACCAGTTTTGTACCAATAAATCCTCCGATAAGTTTTCCCGAAAGGGCAAGTATGATAACAAGGGTGGCAAAGGTGCCTGCAGTGAACAATACTTCGGTCTCTACCGAAAGTCCGATGAAAGCAAAGAAAAGAGGAGTGAAAAATCCATATGCAATGCCACTTACCTTTTTCTGTACGGCCTCTATCTTTGCAATTGGAAGATCTGAAAGAATCACACCACCGAAAAAAGCACCAATCACAGCATGGAGTCCGAATCTTTCTGACAGGTATGCAGAGAACAGTGCAATGAGTATCACAAAGGAGAACAGTGATTCTTTTGTGTGCATTTTTTGTATATACTCAAAGAGGCGTGGAAGAATTTTCCATCCCAAAAAGCCCATGATGAATATAAATGTCAGTATTTCTCCTAAGATTCCAAGTATGTGAATGCCTGAAGGGAATTGGTTGAGTGTTGCAATAGAGACCACAAGGGACAGCAGGAATATACCTATGATATCATCGAATATTGCAGATGTGAGCATCATTGAACCAGGTTTGCTTGAAAGGTAATCAGTATCAATCAATGTTTTTACAACAACACTTATGCTTGTGGGGCTGAAGGCAACCGCCATGAAAAGACTCTCTGTAAAACCAAAACCAAACATCTCCCCAAGAATGAATCCAAAACCAAATGCTACACATATCTGTGATATTGTAGGAATAAGTGCGCTTGCTGATGCGGCTTTCAGTTCTTTTATGTGGACTTCTTTGTAGCCTGCGGTAAACAGCAGGAATATGGCTCCAAGTTCTGCAAAGAATGCGAAAGTTTCAATGTCATCCGGTCTGAAGGCAAGGGCAAAGATAAATCCGGCTCCTATCTCTCCGATTATACCGGGCAGTCCGGATCTTTCACTGAGTTCACTGAGTACTCTTGCCAGAAACAGTATGACCATTATCTGGAGAAGAGCATCCATTGATCATTAGCCCCGCAACTCGTATATCTTTTTGATCAGGTCCGATTTTGAAATGACACCCACCAGTTTCTTGTCATCAACGACACACATGCGATCAATATGGTGTTTTATCATGAGATCTGCAGCTTCACAGAGGGTGGCATCGTGGGATATGGTGACGGGATGGTGGACCATAAGGGTGGCTGCCTCTTCACTCAATGCTTTTATCGCCATCAAATGAGTGTAATGATTTCGATGACTTCTTTCAAAAAAAAGTAATTCAAGTATATTGTCCTGACCAATAACACCCACCAGTTCATCATCGGAATTAAGAACAGGAAAACTGTGGTACGGTGTCGTTGTCATGAGTTCTACGATGGCTTCGATAGGCTCAGTGTCCTTTACAACAGTAGTTTCTTTTGACATTATCTGGCTGATCTTAACATCAGCACAAATGTCAGACAACCTGACCCTGTCTCTTGGGGTATCTTCTATGTTCTTTCCATCTTCTGCTTTATCCAGGTTTTCCTCTTCCTTTTCGATCATATGGATAGGATATTGTATATGGAAAAAAGAATGTTATGGAGTATTTGCAACTCCAGTTTCAAAGGTTAAAATTAAGGATATTTATGTTTACTTTATGTAAAGTCCGCACTTGCATGCGCCGCGCATTTCAATATCTCTTACTCTTGCAGCACAAGGGCAGATTATCTTTTTGTCCTGCTCTTTATCTTCGGTCCTCTTCTGGCAGAAGCAGTACCATTCTCCATATTCTTTCTTGTTGTTGCAAATACCTTTTACAGCAGTTGTGATAACATCCCAGTCAGTGTTGAGCTTGTAACCGGTTGTTTCTGCATTTTTTTTGGACATTTCGTAGAATTCAGCTTCCAGGTCATTTTCGAATCTCATTGTAACACTCTCGTTATTTCATTTGAACATTCATTTTCATTAATTTAAGAGTTTGCATTCTCTTTTGCCATTTCACCAAGCTTGTACCCTATCTCTCTGCAAGCTTTCTTATCTTCTTCATAAGGTCTGAATTTTACCTGCATACTTTTCATGGCAAGTTCGAATTTTCCGCTTTCCAGTTCTTTTTCCATTCCTTTGACTGCTCCGCCACCCCATCCATAAGAACCGAACAGGAAGTACTTCTTACCTTTTGGGTGCAGTCCTTTCATGTAAGTGAGGAAACCGGATATTGTAAAGAACATTCCATTGTTCATTGTGGGTGAGCCAATTGCAACAACCGATGCATCCATCAGTTCTTTCATGGTCAGACTCCAATCGTTCTTGCGCAGGTGTCTCAGGCGCACTTCCACGCCCGATGCCCTTGCTCCTTCAACGAGTTCCATTGCCATTTTCTCGGTGCTTCCCCACATGGTGTCATAGATGACAACCAGCTTGGGCAGAGAATGTCCTGTTGCCCACTTTCCATATTCCTCGATTATTCTTGATACGTTCTTTCTCCAGATGATCCCATGTGCCGGAGCTATTATCTCAGGATTGACTTCCAGCTCTTTCAGTTTTTCAACATATTTGAGTACCTGCGACCCGAATGGCAGCAGGATATTGGCATAATATATGCCCGCGTCTTCCATTACATCATCAACCTCGTCATCAAAGCGCTTTGAAGTTGCTAAATGTTGTCCGAAAGCATCATTTGAAAATAGTATCCTGTCTTCTTTCACATAGGTCTGCATGCTGTCAGGCCAGTGTAGCATTGTGGCCTCTATGAACATCAAAGTCTTTTTTCCAAGGCTCAGTTCATCTCCTGTCTTAACAACCTCAAGGTCCCATTTGTCAAAGCCTTCCTCTTTGTAGTACTCGGAAAGCCCAGTTTGTCCTTTGGATGATGCAAACAACTTTGCGTTGGGTGCGATGTCCATGATAGTTGATATGGAACTGGAATGGTCCATTTCGACATGGTTGGAAATAACATAGTCAATTTTTGCTGGATCGACTATCTGGCTTATACGCTTAAGCATTTCTCCTGCAAATGGCGCTTTTACAGTGTCTATAAGTGCAATTTTCTCATCGACCACAAGGTATGCGTTATAACTTCCACCTTTTGGGGTTTCGTATCCATGGAAGTCGCGCAGGTTCCAGTCAACCACGCCTACCCAGTATATTCCTTTGGTCAGTTCGAGTGGTTTGTAATCATCCATTTAAAATCTCTCTCCTGTCCTTATGTCTGCATCCTGAACTCAGTTGCTGCACCAAGCAATTCATCAATTATCTGGTAGTGTCCCCTCTCCGCGGCAGCTATCTTTTCAAAGAACACGCGCTGCTCATCGTTATCTGCTCTATCTGCAAGCTCGATATAGAAATACTCGCTTTTGTGTTCGAACCTCAGGGCTGCAAGAAGGATGCCTATCTCTTCGAGTTTTTCATCGGAGAACTCTTCTGTGAAAGATGCCTTGAATTTCGGAAAACTAAATTCTACTTCAGGAATATGCTTGCTTTCCCTGAATTGCTTCAGGTATTCAGCATGCTTTTTTTCCTCACCTGCAAGGAAAACGTATAGTTTGCTGGCAGTCTCGTTCTTCATTACAGATGCCTTTTCGCTGTAATACTCCATTCCCTCTTCTTCAAGTTCTATTGCCAGACCAATTGCCTGGTCCATTGATTTTAGTTGATCCAGTTCTTCTGCAATCTCATGTAGTATATCTTTCATTTCAAAATCTCCCTTAGAGCAATATGTTAACTATTAAACTTAAAGCGCCAATGCTCGATACTCGAACGAAGGCAAAACCCACTGTATCAAATCCTATCTAATTCTGGCTTAATATACCTTTCGAGCTTAGTTTCATCTGTCGGCCATAGTATCTCTGAAAAAAGTTGGCAACACCTCTCTATTTAGAAAACTTTTTATTTGTAACAATACATTAATCTGGTTATATTTTATATGTCATTTACTTTCAAAAATCACTTTTATAGAGGTAGTTGAATGGACAAAATCAAGATCGCAATTGCAGGTATTGGCAATTGTGCAAGCTCTCTTATTCAAGGCATTGAGTATTACAAAAACAAAGAAGAAAACGATGCTATCGGCCTTATGCACTGGGATATTGGTGGCTACAGGCCATTTGATATTGAAGTAGTTGCTGCATTTGACATTGATGAAAGGAAAGTTGGTAGGGATGTATCTGAGGCTATTTTTGCGCCACCCAACTGCACGGCAGTATTCTGCCCTGAGCTTCCAAAAACCGGTGTAATTGTCAAAATGGGGCATATTCTTGACGGTGTTTCCGAACATATGGTAAATTACAGTGATAACAGGAGATTTATTCCTTCCACTGAAAAAGAAGCTGATAAAGAACAGGTAGTGAAAGAATTAAAGGACTCAGGAGCAGAGATATTACTTAACTATCTCCCGGTGGGTTCTGAAGAAGCCGTCCGTTTCTATGCTGAGTGTGCCCTTGAGGCAGGAGTTGCATACATTAACAACATGCCTGTTTTTATCGTGAGCAACCCTGAATGGGCAGCGAAGTTCGAGGAGAAAGGTATTCCGATCATTGGTGATGATGTAAAAGCCCAGCTTGGGGCTACAATCACCCACAGGACCCTTGTAGATCTCTTCCGCAAACGCGGTGTGAAACTGGAGAGGACCTATCAGCTCAATACCGGAGGTAACACTGATTTCCTTAACATGCTTAACAGGAACAGGCTTGCTTCAAAGAAAGAATCTAAAACAGAAGCTGTTCAATCCGTAGTTGGTCAGAGGATGGATGATGATAACATCCACGTTGGTCCAAGCGACTATGTTCCATGGCAGAATGATAACAAGGTCTGCTTCCTGAGAATGGAAGGAAAGCTCTTTGGTGATGTTCCAATGAATATAGAGCTTCGCCTCTCGGTGGAGGATTCCCCTAACTCCGCAGGAGTGGTCATTGACGCCATAAGATGCTGCAAGCTTGCCCTTGAAAGAGGTGTAGGCGGTATCCTGCACTCTCCATCATCCTATTTCATGAAGCATCCGCCAAAGCAGTTCACAGATGATGAGGCCTACATGATGACAGACGAGTTCATCAGGGGTCTGCGGGATAACTGAATCGGAATTATACATGACATTTGCCGCCACTGGAAGGAAACGCAAGATATATGGTGTTGATTTCAGTGGTGCAAAAGATGCAGGTCGCAAGATCTGGATAAGTGAGGGCGTTGCAGAAAGGGGAAAACTTATCCTTCTCAAATGCTATCCGGCATACGACCTTGTTCCGGGTAAGTTAAAGGGACGTGATGTTTGTCTTTCTGCTTTGCGAGAACTGATAATTTCAAACAAGAACTCTGTTTTCGGGATGGATTTCCCTTTCAGTCTTCCCCAGCAACTGATGTCCGGGAAGGACTGGTATTCTTTTGTATCTGATTTTCCTCATGAATATCACTCTGCGGACGAATTTCGAAGGGCAATGCAGATTGCCGGGGGGAATACTGAACTTAAGCGTCTTACTGATGTCGAGGTTAAAGCCCCATTTAGCATCTATAATCTCTGGGTATACAAGCAGACATACTACGGAATTCGTGATGTTGTGCATCCCCTTGTGACATCTAAAAAGGTATGTGCACTTCCAATTCAGGAACCACAGGAAGATAAACCATGGCTTATGGAAATATGTCCGGCATCAACACTGAAGAGTGAAGACTTATACATCACCTATAAGGGCAAGTCGGAAAAAGAGAAGAATACAAGGGAATATATCCTTGATGAAATGCTACATAAAGGAATAACCGTTACTGACGAGATCCGGAAAAAAATAATAGACAATAAGGATGGAGATGGCCTGGACAGTTTTATTGCAGCCTATGCCACATTTAGGTCTGTCAGAATACTGGATGATGTTATTGGCAAGTTGCCTGACATCTATCTCCGGGAAGGCTATACATTCTTCTAATCCTTACTGATTCCAAGAATATCGTAGATGGCATCAGGACTGTTGATTACTGTTATATTCTCCATCTGCGCAAGTTTTTCCGTATTGGTTACATCCACCTCACGCATTTTCAGTACCATTACACGGCCTTCCGGAGACGTTGTTTCCACAGTGCCTCTTTCTCTGTCCACTGGAAGGATATAGATGGGTGTGCTTCCTTTTGCGGTCTGTGCAACAACATTTGCGACAAGGGAATCAGATATCCCGTATACTATCTTGGCTACAGTGTTTGATGTTGTAGGGGCGATAATAAGGGCATCGTAATATCCAACCTGCAGCGGCCCTGCAAGAAATGGTGAATTTGGTCCACCTTCTGTCTTGAAATTAGGGAAATCCTTCTGTATATCATTCCACATGTGATACCATTTCATAACGGTTTCACCTTCCTTTGACAGAAAGACCATTATCTCAATATTGCTCTTATTCTTGATATCGACCATTACATCATACGTTTCTTTGATCAAGTCTCCTGACCCTGTAATTCCCCATGCTATCCTCTTCATGATTATTAATGCCTCCTCTCCGCTAATTCCTTAAACTTGCTTCAATATCCTATCAATGATTCCTTGTGTATCATGCTGTCAGGTATTTTCATATTATGGAGCATTTCCATCATAGAATCCACCATAGGTGGTGGTCCGCAGACATAGAATACCCTCTCGGCATAATCGGGCAGTTCTCTCAGGATTAGGCTGTCACATATGCGTTCTCTGCATCCTGTCCAGTTTTCTGAAGCTCTTGTGAGCGTATTGAATACGGCAAGATTCGGGTTTTGCCTTTTCATCTCTTCAAGCTCTTCCGCAAATATCATGTCCTGTTCTGTCTTGTCGCTGCATATCAACATGATATCTGTACTCAGCTTCATGTCAGTGGAATACTTACAGATACTAATCATAGGAGTAATCCCGATTCCACCGCCTAGGAGTGCTATTTTTTCGTATTCACCTTCAAATGTCATTTTTCCGAAGGGACCACTTATAAGTGCATTATCTCCGACTTTAATGACATCCAATATATTGGAATACTCATGTCCTGTAAGTTTCTTTGTAAATTCAATATGGTCTTTTTCCGTAGGGCTGCTTGAAAGGGTGAACGCCTTGCTAAGCTTCTTCCCATTTGAATTAAGCGTCACTGTGATGTACTGACCGGCTTTGTAATCAAAAGCCTCTGGTTTTTTGAACCTGAAACTTTTCACATTGTATGCTCTTTTGATAATCTCGATCACAGGTTCTTCGAATTTCAACTTTGCACCTCTATTTGAGAGTCTTCATTGCGGTGGCAGTCTTCATCAGTTTGTTGACGGTCCTGTGAAGACTTCTGATTCCTTCCGAATCTTCAGCAACACCTTCAGCACCCTTGTCCTTTGACCAGAATGTTCCACCAAGGTTCGATCCAAAAGAACCGCCTGCAACGGGTATCATCTCACTGATGATATAGAAGTTCAAAATATTCTGTATGGCTGGCTCCTGTCCGCCTATCCTGTCCCCGCCAACTGCAGCTGCGGCACCGACTTTGTTCATAAAGGCTTTTGGGTCACGAGCAACGACTGCGCGACACCTGTCCATTATTGTTTTTGTCTGGGCACTCAATGTACCTTGATATACCGGAGTGCCAATTATCCATGCATCAGCCCAGAGCATTTTATCATAGAGGTCCACAAGGTCATCCTTGTGAATGCATCCTTCCTTTTTTCGGACACAGTAATCGCAGTGGATGCAGAACTTCATATTCTTGCCACTGGCGGAAAAGTACTCTATTTCTGCACCGTATTTCTCCTGTGCGTATCTCAGGGCTTCATTGATAACATAGTCTGTGGATTTCTTCCGGGGGCTGCCTGAGATTCCCAGTAATCTAATGCATGTGTCATCGGACATTATGGCACTCCTTTTTGTTTTTAATCTAAGGTTATTGATTCTGTGGGACAGGCATCAATGCAGTTGCCACATTCTACACAGTCATCTGGCCTTGCAATTACGGATTTGAGGTTTCCGTTCTCGTCTGCTTCAATATCTATAACATCAGTAGGGCATGATTCTGCACATGCGCCAATTCCTTCACATTTATTCTTGTCTACTTTTGGTGGCATTATTAGTTCCTCCGATTATTTTCATTTGAATATGTACATCATTAGTATAAAAGCCATACAAGCTGCAAATATGCTAAAACCTGGCGTTGATTCCTTTCTATCTTCCGGAGGCATGGCGGGGTCATATATTGTATTGGACGCTTCATTCATACTTATCACAGGTACCTCATACATTCCCTCACCAAACAGGTGGTCGATCGTATACTGAGGAGCTGATCTGTAATTGAGGTTTGTTTCCACTTTAAGTGGATAAACAATATCGTCGGGAAGGATGAATGTGTGTTCTTCTATTACTGTCTCTTTTGGTCCTATACGGTTGTCTTCCAGTACCCTGTCGGCAAGCCAGAAACTATCTGTGGCATTCCCGCTATTGTCACCCAGAACATTATTGTATATTATCTTTGCAGATTCTATGTTCCCATTAGTATCAAGGGTTCCGGCACTGTAGAGCTCTTCACCTTCGCTGTCAGTGACCATTACTTCAAGCCATATTTGCCTGATCTCGGAAACACCGGTTGGTATATTGTGCCCTGCTCCTGAATTTGTGATCGCTGCCTCGATGGTGACCTCTTCACCACTGGCTGCAATCTCAGGTACAGTTATCTCCAGTGTAGCAGCATTTTGAAGTCTTTCAATGGCCATATCTGCAACGTTTTCAGCACCGAACATTACAGGGATGAATGCGTTTGCACCTACAATATCATGGGATGAAATGTGTTCTCTTTTGGGTGCACCTGATCCTGCACGTCCGGGGTTTGCCTTGAATTCTGTGATGCCTTCTGTCATATGGCAATCCTGACATATCACGTTGTCCTCAGCGTACTGACTGTTTTTCCATGTTGGGTAAGTATCGTCTATGACAAGTCCGTTAACAGGATGTATAACTTCATGGCACATGCCACAATATTCGGACTGGGTATAGAGTTCAAGGTACTCTGAGTCATGATAGGCAGACTTTGAGTCATCGAAAGGTCCCCATTTTGTATCTCCCGGAGTTACTGTGAATGGCGCATTGCCTGTTCCGTTACTTCCAGATACTACATGGCAGAAATCACATTGCACTCCAAGCTTTGATATGTCACTCATTTCTGAGCCATCTATGGGTGGTATTTCGCCTGACACAACGCCTATGGGGGTGTGGCATCGGGAGCAGAATTCGTCTACCAGCCCTTCAGTGTCAGCACTTGCAACTTTTACTTCTTCCAGATAGAAAGGGTCCAGATATGCATTGAAGTGCATTGTACCTTCCCATTCCCCGTAAATGATGGCATGGCATTGTCGGCATCTGCTTTCATATGTAAAACCATCAGCAGAATATTCTCCGAATTGTGTAGCCTCTGTTGCAACTGCAAAGCCACTGAACAAAGATACTAAAACGACAGCTACTATGAAAAACAGGCTCCCCTTTACAACTCTCTCCTTCATCTCCTCCCCTCTCAGTAGTATAATATGAACAATATGAACCGATTAGATTTGTTCAAAGGAGCCAGGTGGCTCCTCCAACGAATATTTTTATTTGAGAAGCTTCAGTGCATCTCTGCATGCAGCAACCGCAGGAGCGCCGGATGTGATGAAAATGACATCCATTGTCTCCATTATCTCTTCTTTTGTTGCCCCGTTCTTCAGTGCACTCTTCATTTGTGACGCAACACAACGCTCACATTGCTTTGATGCAACTACTGCAAGAGCCATCAGTATCTTTGTTTTAGCAGGTAGTGCTCCGTCACTGAGTATCTTGTTGTTGCACATGTTGTATTTATGTAGGAACTCAGGTTCAAGTTCTCCAAGCGTTTCCAGTATTTGTGGCGTGAATCCTAATTTATTGGACATATCATCAATAATCTCTCTATGTCCGCCACATCCTTTTCCTTTATTTTCTCCGCACATAATTTATCCTCCTATTTTTACGTAATCAATTATAATCAGTCAAATCCGTCTTCAATGGTCTGGCCAAAACAGTAGTGGCACAGAATCCTTGGCAATCCATTTGAAAGCCTTTCGACATGTGGTGGCTGTCCGACTGATACCGGAAGTTCGAGTTCCTTCGTGTGGTCAGTGCAAAGCCCTTTTCCGCAAGCGATACAGACGCATGTTGCTTCTGCGTCTTTTCCTTCTTCCATACAGTCATAGCATTTCATCATGATATCACCTAATAATTCTCCACCAATGCCTTATGGCAAGGCATGCAGAGGATTTTCTTCCAGTGCTGGACATCTTTGTAATCGCAGGCAACTCCCATGCCGCACTTCAGTTTGATGCTGTATTCCCCTTCCCATACGGGTGTTTCTTCTCTGACAAGGTGTTCCTTGCAAACACCTCTCCCACAAATTATACAGATAGCCAAAGTATCGCTATCTTTATCATTTTTTGAACATTCATAGCATTTCATGATGGTCACTCTATTCAAAATTTAGTTTGTTCACAAGCTATTCCCATATATTCATATTCTTGCAGATAGGCAAATGCTCGTTTAAGGCAATGACTCAATAACTCCCTTGACATTGTCACCTCCTACAAATATGAACAATATTTCTTCTGACATTTACTGGATATATCTGTAACGGTAAATACATATCTGTTTTTTGAAGAGTGTTAATATCCTGCAGTTCTATATAATGATGACTCTAGTTTAATTATTCGTACTTCTCTATCTACTTTTGGCTTGTTATTTGCTCATCATTTTCACATGTTTTGCCAGAATCAAACCAACAAAGTTTTAAATATGTATAGATACCTGAGTAACAACACTCTTTAGAGGAGGATTCAAATGACTTTTGGAATAGAATTTGTACCAAGTGACCCAGTACTGAAAATCGCTCACTACGCAAAGCTTGCTGAACAGCAGGGCTTTGACAATGTATGGATTACCGACCACTACAACAACCGTGATGTATACTCAACCTTATCCGTGCTTGCAATGAGCACAAACAGCATTAAGCTCGGAACAGGTGTCACAAATCCCTACACAAGAAACGCTGCTATCACAGCATCAAGCATTGCTTCCCTCAACGAGATATCAGGCGGCCGTGCAATCCTCGGTCTTGGTCCTGGAGACAAGGCAACCTTTGATGCAATGGGCATATCATGGGACAAGCCACTCACCACAACAAAGGAAAGCATTGCAGCTATCCGTGGTTTCATCGCAGGAGAGAAGGTAAACCTGGATGGTGAAATGGTTAAGTTCAACGGTGCAAAGATGGCATTCAAGGCTGGCAATGTGCCTATATACATAGGTGCACAGGGTCCAAAGATGCTTGAACTCTCAGGAGAGGTAGCAGACGGTGTACTTATCAACGCATCACACCCAAAAGACTTCGAAGTAGCTGTTAAGCAGATTGCAGCAGGTGCAGCAAAGGCAGGCCGTGACCCTAAGGAAGTTGACGTAGCAGCATATGCATGCTTCTCAATCGACAAGGACGCAGCAAAGGCATCAAAGGCAGCACAGATCGTAGTTGCATTTATTGTTGCAGGTTCACCTGACATGGTACTTGAGCGCCACGGAATCGATGTAGCAGTAAAGGCTGACATCGGTGGAGCAATCGCAAAGGGCGACTTTGGTGCGCTCATGGGCGGCATGGTTACAACTGACATGATGGAAGCATTCTCAATCTGCGGAACACCAGACGACTGTAAAGCAAGGATCAATGACCTGCTTGACATCGGTGTAACCCAGATCGTTGCAGGTTCCCCAATCGGACCTGACAAAGAGAAGGCTATCAAGCTCATCGGCAAAGAAATCATTGGTAACTAATAAAAGAACGTCGGAGGCAATTAATGGCCCATCCAAAAATATTAGAGGTCATTGAGCACGACGTCTGTACTGCTTGTGGGGCATGTGTATCAACATGCCCTGCTGGCGCTATTGTTATGAACAAGCGTGCAGAAGTCCGTGACCCTGATAATTTAGAATTCTATGTCCAAGGAGCAGCACCTGATGTATGTGAAGGATGTCTTACATGCGGAAGATTATGTCCTGTGATCGATGGATATGTAGAAGATGAATTTGCAAATGTAAAAGAGTTCTTTGGAGCAAAGAGCACTATCCAAGGTCAGGATGGTGGTGTCACATCTATATTGGCAAAAGCTTTGCTGGAAACCGGCACGGTAGACTGTATTGTTGGTATCGCTAAGGATGATAAATGGGGTACTGAGCTTATAGTTATGACCAAACCGGAAGATGTTGACAGGACGACAGGTACAAAGTATACCTATGATTCAGTTCTTTCAGCTCTCAAGGAACCTTTCGAGAAATATGACAAAATAGGTGTTATTGGTGTACCTTGTCAGGCACATGGTGCACGTCTTATTGTTGAGAATGCAAGTGATAAGATCGTTGTGATCCTTGGTCTTTTATGCATGGAAAGTTTCCATCATGATATTATGACTGAGAAGATCGTTCCTGAAGTAATGGGACTTAACCTTGACGATGTCGTAAAGATGGACTTCGGTAAGGGTAAATTCTGGAACTACACTAAAGATGGGGAAGCCCACAGTGTGAAAATTCCTGAAGTTGCTCATTACGCAAGAAATCCATGTCATCACTGCTGTGACTATACTTCAGTATCCGCTGATATCTCACTCGGTTCAGTCGGTACTCCGGATGGCTGGAACTGTGTGCTCATACGCACAGACGTAGGCAAACAGATGTTTGAACTCGTCAAAGACAAGGTCGAACTCATGGTAGATCCAAAGCCAGGAATGGACCTGATCCAGAAACTTGCTAAAATGAAACACGATAACAACTCAGGACACTACTTGGAAGTGTGTGAGAAGTTCACATTCGATGAATGTGGCATTCACTGATGGTTATCAAATATGCACATGCAAAGAGCGTTCTACATCGGACGCTTTCAACCATTTCATCTCGGACATTATTCCATCATACAAAATATTGCCCGGGATGTTGATGAGGTAGTAATTGGTATAGGCAGTGCGCAGAAAAGCCACGAACCTAAGAATCCATTTACCGCAGGTGAACGCGTAATGATGATCAGGCATTCTCTCGAAGATGCTAATGTGAAACATTACGCCATACCTCTGGAAGACCTGCAAAGAAATGCTGTGTGGGTCTCTCATATTATTTCTATGACACCACCATTTGATGTTGTTTATTCTAATAATCCGCTTGTTGTGCGTCTTTTCAAAGAAGCCGGCATTCCTGTGGAACAACCCCCAATGTATCAGAGGGAAGGTTACTCAGGTAGTGAGGCCAGAAGGCGTATGTTGAATGATGAGGACTGGAGATCTCTTGTTCCTGAAGCTGTTGCTGATGTAATTGATGATATAGATGGTGTAAACCGTCTTAAAAGCGTATCAAAAACGGATATTGATTGATATTTTCATATTCCTGTTTTAGGTTTTGTTGGTGATCTATCAATAGCATTATTTTTCAAACAAAGGCTTTGAGATACCTTTGTAATATTCAAAAAGATCACTTGCCCAGCCAATAGCATTTTCATCGGCACTGAAAAGTTCTTCATAGTCATATTTGCCGTTCTGATTGAAGAATATAAGAGCCATCTTATTATCACAGATGATTTATGGTTAAAAAAGACAAACCGCCGGTCTTTTGTGAAAAATACTGTGTTATATGTAATGGGGCAAGAGCTGGAAATGGCATATGCAAAGCATTACAGAATCTTGAATTGAAAATAATGGGCAAGAATGGGTGTATCTGGGGCAAGGCAAGAACAGACTACTATGGGGTAACACCTGACCAGAATAATCTTTAATGAAAAGGAAGTTTGAGGCATGGAAATCCATGCCCTTTAACTGTTCTTTGACTCGAGACCTTTGCTGATGGCTTCGTTGAATGCTTTTGTGCAGCAGTTACCGGTTGGGTTTTTCACTTTGCACTGACATTTTCCATCCTTGTCATAGAATTTCCTTATGGTTCCCATATCATGCATTCCGTGTTCAAGGACCGCCTTGGTAACATCATTTTCTGTTATGTGACTGCAGTAACATGCATATTTAGGACTTGCATCTATTTTGAACCATAATGGAACTTTGATGTCAATTTTATCAAAAAGCGTACCTTTCTCATCATAGTAAGCAACATCACACTCCGAGTCCATGCACAGATGATAGTCTCCTTTTCCAACTCTTTCCATCTGCTCTTTTTTGACTATGTGCCTTACCGTGATATTCTTTACAGGAGTTCCGATTTTTTTGCAGGCTGGACATGCGATTAAACCGGCTGTGATTTCTAGAACGGTGATCTGTTTATTCTTCACTGTTCATACATCCGTTTTTATCAGTTCCAGTTTAAGGCTTTCAATCGGGTATCCTGAATATTGTCTTTCACTGATGTCAGTATCTTCTTCTATTATTTTGATTGAGAATCCTGCTTCCTTTATTTTGTTCAGGTAGTCATCTTTTAGTAAAGCTCCTCCAACACAGGCACAGATGAGTTCCTCATTATTCCTCTCCTCTTCCGTGAGATCTTTCAACAGGACCATATCAGATATGAACATCCTGCCACCCTTTCTGAGTACTCTGTATGCTTCCCTGAATACCCGGGGTTTGTCAGGTGTCAGATTTATAACGCAATTGCTTATGATAACATCAATAGAATCGCTTTCCACGGGTAGGTCTTCTATATCTCCTTTCCTGAACTCTACATTTTCATATCCATACTTTTCAGCATTATTCCTGGCCTTTGCAAGCATTTCGTCTGTCATATCCACGCCGATGACTTTTCCGCGATTGCCTACTTTCCTAACAGCCAGGAAACTGTCAAATCCTGCCCCGGAACCCAGGTCAACAACAGTATCGCCTTCTTTTATCTCGCCAAGTGCCGTAGGATTTCCGCATCCAAGTCCCAGGTTTGCTTCAGAGAATGACTGCGTTTCTTCAGGTGAATATCCTATTGACGTTGCATGCTCTTCGTTCGTAAAGTCTCCACAACACCCACATTGTGCAACACCCAATGCAATCTTAGTATAGCCATTTTTCACGATACTCTTCTTAGTATTCGCATCCATTACGCTTCCTGGACAGCATGAATCAACTTTTTCAACTCCGCATTTCTCAAGTGTTTCTTTCATCTTATCATCCTTTATGCTGTAAATTACGTATCTTCCATCCTTTTTATATCTCAGGATGCCTGCTTCACAGAGTATCTTCAGATGTCGGGATACGGTAGTCTGGTCCTTTCCTGTTGTAGTAGAGAAGTCACATGCACAGTGGTCCTGCTTTAATAGGCATCCTACGATAGTAAGTCGTGTTTTGTCACCCAGGGCTTTGAAGAACTTTGCTTTATTCCCTTGCATATATTTGCATATATGTGCATTTATGCATATATACTATTGCAAGACATATTTGTGTTTGACAACTTCATCCTGACAGTAGATTTCCCTCAAGAACGGTTACTATCTTTGCAGTTTGGGTATAACTGTGTTATTTTTCAAACAATGGCTTTGAGATACCTTTGTAATATTCAAACATATCATTTGCTCATACAATAGCATTTTCATCGGCACTGCACAGAATCCAACTGCATTATTACAAGCGCACTGTAATATTGCAAAGAAAATTGTATATTACTTAATCTTTTCTGCATTCAAATGCAATAAACACATTGTATTCGGTTTATGTTATATGGCTTATCTTTGTAGTAATTTTATTGATTACTTTTACATTCATCTTCATTAGAAGGTTGCAGGACTAAAGTAAAAAGGAAATTCCAATGCTCAAAAAGCAAGAAATTATTGCCAAGGCAAAAGCAGCTGTCATGGAATTTGATGATGATGCAGCAAAAAAGGTTGCTAGCGATGCTCTTGCTGCAGGCATTGATCCTGCAGAGCTCATTGAGGAAGGCTTCACAGTGGCAATGGCAATTGTGGGTGAACAGTTTGCAGCAGGTACATTGTTCCTTCCACATGTTATTGCAGCAGTCGATGCAATGCAGGCAGCAATTAAAATACTTTTACCTGAAATGGAACAGATGGGTGCTCAAACCAAATCAAGAGGCACAGTTGTTATAGGTACAATTGAAGGTGATATCCATTCCATAGGAAAGGATATTGTTGCAACAGCGCTCAGGATCGCAGGATATAATGTAGTTGATCTTGGAAGCGATGTGCCCATCGAGAGCTATGTAGAAAAGGCAAGGGAAGTTAATGCAGATATAGTAGCCTCGTCAGCACTCATGACCATTACGATGATTAATCAGATGCGTATAGAGGAGCAACTCAATGAAGCAGGTTTCAGGCACAACGTCATAACGATGGTTGGTGGTGCACCTGTAACTCAGGAGTGGGCTGACAGAATCGGCGCCGACATTTATGCAGAGAATTCAGGAGATGCTGTGAATAAGATTACTGCATTATTTACACGAAGGCCGTTCTAAGTACAGAGGGGAGTTTTTGGAGATGTACTAAAGCACCTCTCTATCTGTTAATTTAAGATTGATACAAATTAAAATGAAATTATCTCACATAGTATTGAAAAAATGGTTCTGATAGAATCGACCGAACTACTTGAAAACCTGTCACTGTTATTAAAAATATCCCGGGAATTCAAGATGCATGAAACATCTCAAGCGTACGCGGATATTATCCGCCACATCAAATTTATGGAAAATGAGATTCTCCTGAAAAAAGGGCGGTTAAATCACTACAGTTCATGTAAAAAGTCAAAATATATGGCTGATTAACTGTTTGTGATATGATTCTGTAACTTATGGTTTTCTTTTAAGTCTTACATCCGTTTCCATCTGACTCCATCTTTCCCATCTTCGATCACAATCCCTTTCTCTTTAAGCTCATCCCGAATGGAATCGGCTTTTGCCCAGTCCTTCTCTTTACGGGCCTTTTCCCGAAGTCTTATTATTTCCATAATATTTTCCTCCGACAGGCCATTGTTCATATTTTCTGAAGCATTGCTTTCATCTTCAGCAAATATGCCAAGTACGTCGTTAATCTCTGAAAAGAACCTCAGTACGTTTTCAAGTGCTCCACGACCGGGCTTTTCGCTGGAAATAATGGAATTTACTTTACGGGAGAACACAAAAAGACTTCCAATCGCTTCTCTTGTGTTGAAATCATCATCCATTGAATTGATAAATGCCTCTCTGGTCTCAGTTACCAATTCCGTAAGTCCGCAATCATTTCTCTCTTCATGGGCTTCCTTCATGTCATGCTTTACGTTCGAGATCGTATTCAACAATCTCTTCCTTGCCTTGCCAGCTTCTTCCAGAGTCTCCTCGCTGAAATCGATAGTACTCCTGTAGTGTGTATAGACTATGAAGAATCTGATAGTTCCGGGGGAAAATTTGTCGAGAACCTCTTTAATGGTGAAGAAATTGCCAAGGGACTTTGACATTTTCTCTCTGTCAATTGTAAGGAAGCCGTTGTGCATCCAGTACTTACTGAACGGATGCTTTCCACTGCAGCTTTCTGACTGGTGTATTTCAGCTTCATGGTGTGGGAAGATCAGATCCATACCGCCACCGTGAATGTCAAGTTGTCCTGAACTATACTTCATTGACATTACGGAGCACTCTATATGCCAGCCCGGGCGGCCCCACCCCCATGGACTATTCCATCCGGGTTCGCCTTCTGGAGCAGATTTCCAGAGGACGAAATCAAGCTGATATCTTTTATCGTATTCTACTTCGACTCTGTTTCCTGAGCCTTCAAGAAGTCCTTCTACGGTCTGGTGGCTCAGTATGCCTATCCTACCTTCGGACCTTGTGAGGTCATAGTAGACATTGCCTTTAGGAGTTACGTAAGCAGCACTGTTTTCTATCAGTGTTTCCACGGTTTGGATAATCTCGGTAATGTGTTCCGTGACTTTTGGACGGGTATCCGGGGGCAACACCGCGAGAGTTTCCATATCCTCTATGAATGACTCCGTGAACTTACGGGACAGGATAAAAGGGTCTTCTCCTATTTCTTTTGCCCGGTTTATTACCTTGTCATCCACATCAGTTATATTGGAGGTGTAGTTAACATCATATCCTCTATAGATAAGATATCGTCTTATCACATCAAAAGAAACGTAGCTTCTGGCATGTCCCAGGTGGCAGTGGTCATATACGGTGGGACCGCAAACGTACATATTCACTTTTTTCCCTTGGAAGGGGACAAAATCCTCCATGTCCCTTGTCAATGTATTGTATACTTTTAATGCCACAGTAAAACTCCTTTATGGGTAGGATGCCGAGGGGAAGATTCGAACTCCCGAAAAACCGCTCTGCAGGCGGTCACATTAGCCACTCTGTCACCTCGGCATGAGGAAAGCAAAATGATGTAACTTGTACTTCTACTTACTTTATTTATCTGTTCTCTTTAAAAACCTGTGTTTGCGGCAAATATTGATGCTATTTTCGGGTGTTGCACTCAATTGGCTGTAGAACTGTCTAATTAGAAAATGATGGCTTTGGAGCTAATTAGATATCCTCTTAAGGTCATTTCAATAAATCCGATATCTATTTATACTATCTCCTAAATCAATTTTCATTGAGATTTAATATTTCTAATATCGGATGAAAGGACGGCAGATGTTTGTATATTCAGTACTTGAGTTATTCTAAAGCATAGATAAATTCCAGAATTATATTAATTGGCATTTTTCTCATGGTTAATGGTCTCAAGTTAAGGGTATAACGCAAAAAGCTTTCCAGGAGTGTTATTTAGGGATGGATGTTGGACCTCGGCAGACACTGGACATTTTGCCTTATGGTAAGCAGAATTATATGGCATTTTTAGGTGCAGTGATAACTTTTGCAATATTGACGTTGATTTTATGGCAATTCAGTATTATATATCAGGATAATCTGATGGCAGAACAGCAGTCACAGGTTGAAATGCAATTGTTCTCTTATGGAAATACATTGACAAACCACATAAGTCAGGATATTACTTATCTTGAAGGGGTGGATACTTTTGTCCAGGAAAACCCTTCGAAATACCATTTATATAATGATTTTGATTTATTTGCTTTTGGTTTGTATTCCGGTGCACATAGTATCTATTCCATACAACTGTTTCCAACATCTAATGAGGTGTATGTCTATCCTGGTTCCGATAATATGTCTTTTATGGGAAATAGTTATGATTATCTTATCAATAATGAAGGATTCAAGGTTCGTGCTGATGTGCAGAGAGCCATTCAGACGCGCCAAATAACAATAAGCGGGCCATATGATCTTCAAGAAGGCGGTACTGTTCTGGTAGCCATGCAGGCTATTTACATTGAGGATTCACTATGGGGTATTGCTGTCATAGCCATTGACATGCAGCCTTTGCTGAGGAATGCCGGATTGTATGATACTCCTGAAAATATGAATATTGCTTTACGTGCAAGTTCCGGTCAGATGTTTGTTGGTTCTCGTGATACTTTTGAGATTGGACCAAGGACCTACAACATAGGTCTGCCAGAAGGCAGCCTGGAACTTGCTGCTGTTCCTGCTGCTGGTTGGTCGGCTTCCATTAAGGAACCATTAAGTATCTTTCAAAAAGGTGGATTTGTAATTGTACTTCTACTATCGCTACTTGTCTATATTCTCCTTAATCATTACGGCTCTCTCAAATCCAAAGTACGACAACGTACAGTTTCTCTCAATGAAGTAAGCAGTATTGCTCATATTGGTGGTTGGGATATTGATATCTCTTCCGGCAAGAGTACATGGACACCTGAGATGGCTCGGATTCATGACGTTGATCCGGATATTGATCCGAATGTAGAATTCTGTATGAACTTCTATCTTCCTGCTTCCCGCCATACTATCGAGAAAGCCTTCCGAAATGCCATCGATAATGGAATGCCTTACGACCTTGAACTAGAAATTGTTTCAGCAAAGGGTGTTCGTAAATGGGTACGGTCACTTGGTCAACCTGTAATTGAGAATGGTAAGGTTGTGAAGTTGACCGGTTCAATACAGGATATAACTGAACTCAAAAAGGCTGAAGAAAAGATTCGCAAACTTAATGCTGAACTTGAGCAACGTGTCATTGAGCGTACCTCTCAGCTAGAAGCAGCTAACAAGGAACTAGAAGCTTTTACATATTCTGTATCCCATGACCTGCGTGCTCCTCTACGTGCAATTGATGGTTTTTCACGGATCCTTACAGAAGACTATGAAAGTGTTTTTGATGATGAGGCCAAACGCCTTTTTGAAATTATCAGGACAAACACAAAAAAGATGGATAAACTCATTACAGATCTGCTCTCTCTTTCGAGGATTGGAAAGAATGAGATGAATTGTGTTGAGATTGATATGACTTCTATGGTTAGGTCAATATTCATTGATCTTGTGATGTACAAAGAGGAAAATAATTTCGTATTTACAGTTGCTGATCTGCCGCATATTTGTGCAGATTCTACTTTAATCAGGCAGTTATGGATAAATCTTCTTTCAAATGCTATAAAATTTAGTATGAAAGGGGAAGATAGCAAAATCGAGGTGGATGCATATGCTGAAAACGGTATGAATGTCTACTATATAAAGGATAATGGTGTGGGCTTTGATCCAAAGTATAGCAAAAAACTCTTTGGAATCTTCCAGCGCCTGCATAATGAAAAAGAATTTGAGGGAACAGGCGTGGGACTTGCCATTGTCCAGCGTATTGTTCACAGGCATGGTGGCAAGATATGGGCGGAAGGGAAGCTTGGCGAAGGTGCTACATTTTATTTTTCATTACCATTAAAGGAGGAAGAGCATGTGTGCGGAGAATGAAGTTGAAATATTACTTGTGGAAGACAATCTAAATGACGTGGAACTGGCTCTCAGGGCTTTGAAAAAGAACAACATTGCAAACAGTATAGTTGTCCTTGAGGATGGTGAAAAGGCCCTTGATTTCATATACTGTCGTGGGGAATATGAGGGCAGAGATATAAACTCTCATCCTCGTTTGATCCTTCTTGATCTGAAGCTTCCGAAGGTAGATGGTCTGGAAGTCCTGAAAGTAATAAAAAGTGATATGAATACAAAATCCATTCCGGTTGTTATGCTGACTTCTTCAAAGCAGGAATGTGATATTGTGGAAAGCTATCGTCTGGGTGTGAACAGTTACATAGTAAAACCAGTTGATTTTGATAATTTTGTGGAAGCTATTAACAAGATTGGTTTCTACTGGTTGCTTATGAATGAATTCAAAAGTTGCTAGAGGACAAAATACAATGGTAAAAGATTCTGGTCTGCGCATTTTGTTTGTTGAGGATATTCCATCTGATACAGAGTTGGCAGAAAGGGCACTTTTCAAGCAGGATATAGAATTTGAATCCATGAGGGTAGAAACAATAGAGGAGTTTTCAAAACAGCTCGAAGAGTTTTCTCCTGATATTGTGATATCGGACTATAGTCTTCCCGTATTCGATGGTATGCAGGCACTAAAGATACTGCTTGATTTCGATGATAGCATACCTTTTATAATTTTAACCGGTTCTCTGAATGAGGAAACTGCAGTAACGTGTATGAAAGCAGGAGCTACTGATTATGTTCTCAAGGACCGCATAAAAAGACTTCCATTTTCGGCTCTGTAGAAAACCTCATTTTGACGACAAGCATAACCTTGACATACCTGTCAAGGTTATGCACTAATATTTTGAATTTAA
>NZ_JADQBY010000033.1 GCF_016278385.1 Methanolobus sp. | reverse complement strand
CTATATTGTCATGGATAGATACATCAGTACATTTTGCGAAGCGCATCAGATCAAACGCATTGTTATGCAGTTTCATGTCATATACTTCAACATTGTCGACAGATGACATATATATCAAAATATAATAGGAACCTTCACCACGATAATGTTCATTATTATTTTGAAAGTTACCATCGACTTCAAAACCATGTATTTTGATGTTACCTTTGGAACCCGCATTTTTTATCAATGGCTCATATATGTCCCATCTTGCATTGTTCTTTAGCTTGACAACAGCGTCAGAGTCGCCAGTAAGGGTACTACTGTCGCCTATTTTAATTGTTTCACCGATGATATAAGTACCTGATTTCAGATAGACTGTTCCACCTGTTCCAGCTACTTTAGCCAAAGCAGCATTGATTTGCACGTCGTCATTATATCCGTCACATACATAGTCAGGATTGTCTCCTGAAAATCCAACTGTGATGGTATCTGCCGCTGCTACACCTATAAAAAGTGAAAACAGGACTAAAAATAGTAATAGTTGTCTCATTTTTCTAAAACTCCTTCGTTTGTTGTATCATCCTGGGCTTTAATTACCCTTACTTGAATAATAATATTCATTTGTGCTATGATATAAAAAGGTATCGAATTTATAAAACAAACATATTTATTTGGGCGTAATTTTCATAATAATATATTAGTAATTATGGAAGTGTACGATGGGAGAATATATTCTATTATATTTATTATATTCATAATATAAATAGGCATGCACTGGTTTTTTGAAAAACAATTTCAGTAAAAAATGAACATATACAATATGTATAAAAAGTAATATTGAATTTAATAAAATAAGGCAATTAGTAAAATTGGACTTAAATTATTATCGAATTTTTAAGCCGCGGCACTCAAGATAATTCAGATTGTTATTTTTCATAACTTTTCAATCCGGGAATTATCCTGTAAACCTTTTTTTGATACTCCCGGTACTCATCACCAAATTGTGCCACTAGCCTGCTTTCCCAATGAAGAGAGCCCATGACCAGATATATGGTAGTCAGGATGTATATGATGAGCAGATTAGTTGTCATAAAAGGGGTGAGCCACATCAAAACAAGTCCCGAGAACAGGAAGGGATCCCTTATCCACCGGTAAACACCATGGATCTCCAGGTGACCTGCTTCTGGAGTATTTGGTGCAGATAGCTGTGAATGCAGCCTGAATCGATGTGGTGCATCAAGCAAAGCCCTGGGACCAACAATGGCAGCAATCACCTGTCCGGCTATCATTAACCAGCGCCATGGAGACGGTACGATGTAGAGAAACGGGCCTGGATTTTTATAGAGCAGATAAACTAATGGTATTAGAGTTATCACTGCAATGAGATTGTAGACTGGCATGTATAATTTGTCTGCTCTGGAACCTAAAGATCGCCTGATGGAACGTTTGAACGGCAGGCTTGCCAGCAAGCTGTGGATAACTGCGAATCCCACAAGACTAAGAACCAGAATCACTATGGATAGGACCAAATTCTACACCCTATGTTATTAAATTTAAAGATATATTTTACTTTCCTTTATAGAAGTCTATGATCCATCCAATTCCAAGTATTATTAGAACTATGGGAAACCACGGAATATCAATTGTTAATATGTGCAGGTCATTTATCAACCACAATATACCGGTAACTAATAGTATTACAGGAAACATCGGAAAAACCGGTTTTCTGGAACTCTTTTCATTTTCCATAAAAGCACCCTGCATTTTTATTATGGCTCAATTACTTATTAGAGTTTCGAGAAGAAGAAGAAGAAGAAGCTATCTAAAAGAGATTATCAAATAATCTCATGGTTTCCTGTATTCTAATTTGATGGTCCCGGTTCATATTGTCTTGTTATTGTTTTTGCTTTGATCTTTGTTGCAGGTATCGCATCCCAATGAAGGCCAGTATCAAGACCCCTAATATTTCAGAGAGAAAAGAGTAACTGCTCTCCAGAGTATATGTATTCCTTAAGATCCGAAGGAAATAGTCGAGTAAACCGGAAGAACTATAGCCTTGCGGAAATTGCCAGCCCATAAGTGGCCAGAACAATGTTTGTGGGGCTGTCCACATCCTGTCTTCTACAAGATGCAGGAAGGTGGCTGCAGGAATGACAAGTATGCGATTGTCATCTTTTCTTTTGTAATAATATACTGCAGCCATAAGTACCAGCAAGCAGAATAGTAGTGTGTGGCCGTAGATCCTTCCGTTGCTGAAGTAATCTGCAAAGATACCTTCGCCAATGGGTTTGTCAATAATATCAGGAAGCATGGCGCCAAAAGCGACCATTGGCAGACCGGTGTATAATTTTGAAAAGAAGGGGTGTTTTTTCAGAATTATGAGTATCCCCAAGGTTACGCCTATATGGCCGATGATAAACATGTGGGATGATATTACTGTTTAAATTGATTTATTGCTTTTGATACCATCTGAAATGTATTCATCAGGTTTATATAATAATCTTGTATATAATACGAATATGCCTTATCCAATGTTTCATCTTTCATTTTTTATATTCTGCATCTCTCTGGTGGGGATATTTGCAATTGTTGGAAGCGGTTTTCGCAAGGAGATCGGCCTGAAGGATGTGAAACACTTAAGTTTGCTGTTCTTTGTTGGTAGTGTGGGTTCACTATTTCCTGATGTTCCGGCTGTATGGAACTATATACTCAATGGCAGTATGCAGCACACAAGAATATGGATGATACCAACTCATTCACTGCTCTTTGGTATTGTGGCATTTGTGCTTGCAATGATGCTGGGCTACCTTGTGTACAGGGACAGTTCAAAGGCAATGTCTCTGGGTATATTTGCAGAGGCGGCTTTTCTGTCTCATTTGCTTCTGGATGATATTGCTGAAGGCGGTCTGACTTATCTTTATCCGGTGTACAATGAACCGATGAGCATATTTGTCTTTATGAACGTCAGACTTTCAGGTGTGGATTTCTTTTACTATAATTTCGCCTGCTTTGTTTCAGTGTTCTTCATCTTCGCAGTGATGTTCATGGCTTTGCTTGCACTGAAGGACCTGGGGTTCGGGTTTCGGTATGAGCCCATTGAATGAAGCTGGTTTTTGGAAAATTCTTTTTTTTAGTCAATGACACTTCTTCTATTCTAATGGTTTTGGAATGTGCCGCCTTGGGCAGGATGGTTTTATTTCAGTCTATGTTTTTGCAATTGGTGTCGTGGATCTGTCCTGGTAAATTTTAAATATTATTGTGTACACAATTATTGTTATGACAATAAAGTTTGAATTCGTAAACCGTAAAAATGAACTCGAATATATAGAGGGTGAGTTCTTAAAAGGTGATTTCAGATTTATTTCAGTTATCGGAAGGCGTAGGCTTGGAAAGACGCGCTTTCTTGAAGAGTTCCTGAAAGGAAAAACGAGATATTGTTATGTGCTTGTTCCTGAGCTTAATGATCAGGATGTCAGGATGGAAGTAGCTAAGAGTTTTCATGAAAAACTGGGGATTAGTTTTTTGGGATCACCTTCATGGGATGATATATTTGAGGGTTTGTTTCTGTACTCTCTTAAAGAGCAGGTTGTTGTTGTTTTTGATGAGTTCCAGCGTTTCTCACGGATTAATAACAGTGTTTATTCATATTTACAGAAGCACATCGACAGGTCAGCAACTGAATCTAAGTTATTCCTGGTGGTGTCGGGTTCTTCCATAGGCATGATGCATCAGATATTCGAGTATGCTTCGCCATTATTTGGCAGGAGGACGGGGCAGATGCCTTTTGATGCTTTTAGCTTTGCTGCACTGGCAGATTGGTTCCCTGATATGCCTGTGGAGATGAAAGTGTACATCTACGCTATCTATGGGGGTACGCCAAAGTATCTTGAAGAGGTGGAATCGGATATATTGCAGGATAATATCAGGAAACTTCTTTCAAGGACAAGTGTGCTGTACAGCGAACCTGAGGTCTTGCTCAAGACTGAACTTAGGGAAAGTAATACCTATTTCAATATACTAAAAAATATAGCTTCCGGGAGTTCGAGGTCTTCAGAGATTGCGGAGCATTCCGGGATTAAAAGCACTTCTGTCGATTATTATCTAAGTATTCTGATAAATGACCTTGATCTTATAAAAAAAGAGAGTCCTGTTTGCGATAAAGAGTCATCAAGGAAAGCAATCTATCTGGTCAATGACAAATTTTTTAGATTCTGGTTCCGTTTTGTGTATCCTCGCCTCTCCGAACTTGAGATAGGGAACTATGAACGAGTATTGGAAAAGATCAAAAATGAGCTGGACACTTTTACAGCTTCTGTTTTTGAGGATATAAGTAAGCAGTTCCTGCTGGAAATGAATAGGTGTGGCAGTCTTCCTTTTACTTTTGAGAAGATCGGGAAGCAGTGGGGTAAATTCAAAGGAGAGCCTGGAAAGAATACATATGAGATAGATCTGGTGTCGATAAATTCAGACACTAAGCAAATACTGTTCTGTGAATGCAAATGGCAGAAACAGAATGTCGGGCCTGACGTTATAGTGCAACTCATGGATAAAGCAGAACACGTTAAATGGTATAACAGGGAACGAAAAGAATACTTTGCTGTAATCTCAAGATCAGGTTTTACTCCAAAGGCAAAGTCAGTTGCAAATGAGAAAAATGTATTGCTCTTTGACCTGGGGGATATTAGCAGGGTGATGAGCTTATCTGGCAAATAATATTTTTTTGTAGATGGTGTGCTTCTTCTGCGGTTCCCATTTCCTGATTTGCTTTTTGCAGGTGATGCATTTCTTCTATTTTAATAATCTTGGATCGTGCCGCATGCGTCGGGATATTTCTACTGTCTAAAAGCCGTGAGATGATGTGTATTTTTTTTAGATAAACCTTTTATACTATAACTTTAAACAATATATTATTAATAAATATAATATTAAAATGTATACTGTTGCTAAATGTGACATTACATTCTATAATATCCCTATACATGACGTATCGGGTTTTATATCGGAGGCATATAATGAAATGTAAATACTATGACAATTGCGATAAAGCCAGCTCCACAGCTAAAACCTGCGTTGAACACGGCGGAGGTTCCTACTGTGGTGCATATCGTGTCTTTGCTGCTCTTTCCCCGTCAATTTCCCCGGTTCCCTTTCCCGCTCAACCTGTTGCTATGCAGCGTAAGGAAATACTTGTATAATATACATATAAAACAGGATACTTAAAGGAACTTCAGTGTGATCCCTACAGGGATTTCTTCTTCCTTCCTGTATATAGCTGACATTATATTTTTTCCCGGCAAATGTTTCATATGCTTTACAATGTTTATTCTAATTCTCATATTTTCTCATATAAATATTCGTGTACATACGAATTGATTGTAAAAATTTAAAAATTGTTATATTTCATGTTTATTATAAATAGATTTGGCGTATAAATTAGGAACTTTTATATGTAATCACGTATCTTTTCACTGTAACAAGTATATATATTTCTCTTATATACTTTTCATATATGTGCTCGGTTCTGGTTTTTCTCTGCATCGATGCGCGCAGAACAAAGCGATCAAATGGTTGGTGATTGGTACAACATGACAATAGCAGCTGCAATTCCCGCATTCAATGAGGAGATAGCCATAGGCAGTGTTATCGCCCGGGCTAAGCAGCACGTGGACGAGGTCCTTGTCATAGACGACGGCAGTGCCGACAGCACAGCCCAGATAGCAGAACTCATGGGAGCCACGGTCATTTGCCACGAGCAAAACTCCGGCAAAGGCACAGCTCTTCGCACAGCCTTCCGCTGGGCCCAGCTCAATAAGATAGACATTCTCGTAACCCTGGATGCTGACGGCCAGCACTGCCCCGATGAGATCCCTCAAATAGTTGAGCCGATCCTCTGGCAACAAGCCGACATAGTAAACGGCGCAAGATTCCTCAAAGGCCACAGCGTAGATGTACCCAAATATCGCCGCGTAGGCCAGGAAGTTCTAACCTTTGCCACCAACATGACCGCCGATGTCAAGCTAACAGATTCTCAATTCTGTTGAATTCCGCATCATACTCTTTATTTTGTGGAAGAGGGAATTCCTCTCCTGAAGGACTGATTGAAAAAACAGTATTATTTCCGTTGTTCATAATAAATCCTCAATTAGTGATTTTTTGTGATTTTAATGTAAGATTCAATAGCATAGGTGTACCAAAGTTAGACAGTTCTACAAACTCCATCTTTCCCAAACTCATATTATCAAAAATTGTAACTTCATTTTCCATCTCAATAAACCTGTCAACTACATGACTGCCTATAAACTCAGCTCCACCAGTAACCGGTATATTAGAACCAGAAAGATTACCAAATACCACCATTTTTAATCAACCCAAAACGTTCCTGTTCAGACACTCCACAAATGCCTGTATATTTGTACTTCTATGGGTACATTAAACCCAGTGAACATATTTAAGTTTTGTGAAATTAGTAGAAGGATAATTTGTAGAGTTATATATACTCGTGGAGGGTCATGTTGGGATTAGCGGGGGTTCTGGTGCATGAAACTTATAATGGACAGGCTGATGGAGGGGAGGATAATAGGATGACGGGATAACCGTCCCGCCGTAGGCGGCACAATCCATGAATTTTTAATTAGAAAAAACATCGATCATTTCTGTAAGGTACAGCAACGTTTTTCTCTTCACCTCAGTAACCATTTCCACAAGGGAATAAAATTGATCCCATCCTCTTCTTTTTCAATATCCTCCGTAAGAAGGATCAGTTCAGCATCGTTAAGTTTAGCAAAATCGTGCAGACCTTCTGTTTCCCTTGGGTCGATATCATTAGTGTATGAGACGTTTATGGCCCGGAGTCTACCATCATCACTCCTGGCAATGAAATCCACTTCTTTTTTATCCTTCCAGTAATAAACGTCGTAGTTCCTTCTTTTAAGTTCGATGAAAGTGATATTCTCAGCCAGTCTTCCGGTATCCTTTGAGAACTGGAAAGCCACAGCTCCCCGAAGACCCGGATCTATACAGTATATCTTACGTGGGTTTACCTGCTGGCTTTTCAGGGAAGGGCTAAAGAATGGAACCTGCCAGACAAGATTTATATCTTCCAGATATGAAATGTACTCAGCAAGTGTTTCCTTGCTGACATGTGTACTTTCTTTGATTGTCTTATAGTACGAATTCACACTGAAAAGGTTACTGATGTTAGTAAGCAGATAAGAAGCCAGACCTTTCAGCAGGCTTGTATTCCTGATAGAAAACCTTTCTACAAGGTCCCTGTAGATGAACATCTCATAATAGTTCCTGAGTATTGCCTGTCTTAGTGTCTCATCTTCCAGTACGATTTCTGGAAAACCTCCCCATCTCAGATATTCGCCGAACGCTTTTTTAACAAGATACTTCTTTTTTCCATATTCCCAGTCTTTCTCAAGAGCAATTCCTTTAAAATGAAGATACTCCCTGAAACTCAGTGGGTAAAGGTAAAATGGTATTGTTCTTCCACGCAGGCTTGTTGCGATCTCCTGGCTCAGCAGTTTGGAACTTGATCCTGTCACAAATATCCTTGAATCCATGGTATCATGGATTCTTCTGACAAATATTTCCCATCCTGATATATTCTGTATCTCATCAAAAAAGAAATACAGAGTTTTATCCGTGTTTTCCGGATAAAGTTCAAAATAAGCCTCAATGACAGAATTAAGATCATTGAGTTCAAGAGGCATTATCCTGTCGTCCTCAAAATTGATATAGAGAATTTGTGAATTATCAGCATTTTGCCTGATACCTTTCATTAATTCATAGAAATAGAACGTTTTCCCGCTTCTTCTTGAACCAATAAGGCTTACTATTTTTCTGGTATCGACTATCTTTAAATCACGGCTGTATGTTTCAGGAAGTTCCTTTTCATGAAATTCTTTAATGATCTGTTTGAAAGCCGACTTTTTAGCCATAGTAGTCTTTTATGTAAGACTAACTATTTAAGGATTTATTCTTGTATAAAAGATAACTTTTCTCCGTGTCTGGCAGTGGTAGTCTGTTCATACCTATACATGAACTCTACAAATGATAGTTCCTGAATCATGGCAAGCACTCCACCAAAGGCGGCACGTTCCAACACCACTGATTAAATCCAATAAATATTTATATATTAAATTTTTATATTATAGCCATGTCCTATCCAGCAGTATCTTTTATGTTCTTTGTAACTTAAGGATTCATCAGGACTTGAGCAAAAGGTTACCGTCTTTAGAATAAACTTCAAATTAATCTATGTTTGAGCCTTCTCCCCCCACTCAAGCATAACGCTCTCACTCCCACTACAACTGCCCTTGCAAGCAAGGGGCAGTATCGCTGTAGTGCACTAAGTAGTAAAAAAAATAACAAGTGCCATTGTAGTATGGAAAATAAATGCCCTTCATGCGGTTTTGATAAAGAATATCCAGAACACCCTCTATGTAAGTATTGCTACTATCGAGGTACTGTGGGAGCTTCGAAATTCTTGTTATTTCAAACGATGAGGGATAATGGAAATAAATACTTGACCGTTGGTGAACTTACTGAGCTTGTCAATCAGAATCCAAACAAAAAACATAAGGTAACATCAAGTGCCGCATATAAGATACTTCACCGTTATTCCCGCTATTATGAAGAAGCAAAGAGCAGAAGGCAAGGATATCTTATACTAAAAAAGGAGATTCCTCGAAAGAAAGGCCAGAGGGGAAGACCGCAGATCAAGTATAAGTTGAGCTCTCGTCTCTTAAAAAGAGTTGATTATTACGATATGCGATGGAAAGTGGGTTTCCCGATCAATTCGCGTGTCAACAAAGGGAAGAATTTCAGGATGAGTCCAGAATATTCCAGAAGGGCAAAAAAAATTAATATTAAGTTAAAAAAAGGAGAATATGAGCTCTATACATATCTTCTGGTCTAGTTCCATCACGTTCATGAAGGAATTTAATCGTCTTTTAGTATTTTCCAAACCCTGATCAACAAAACTAAAAAGGTCATGATAAATCTCATTAGTTTCTCCAGACAGGACAAACAATTATACATATGAAACTAACAATAGGTAAATAAGACCTTTTTAACTTCTATCTGCAGTAATTCAAGTCTTTTTTTGAGCTCGGGTAATTTTTCTTCCAATGTATCCCACACGAGATTATAATCTACAACAAAAATGACATTCTCATACCGCTACCATTTCCTTCAATACTTCGTTTTTCATCATTGGATGCAAAGCTCGTATGGAAACCACATTTTTGTACTTTCATCAACACAGGGCAAACAACTTATACATATGAAAATAACATATACTTCAAAAAGACCTTTTTTTAAGATGAACATGCCATATAAAACCAATGTTGAAAAATACAGACAACAGCTTCATGAAATGTTGCCGCAGTTGAAAGAGGAATATAACGTCAGTTACATTGGATTATTCGGTTCCTATGTACGAGGAGAGGACACTCCAAAAAGCGATCTCGATGTACTGGTGCAGTTTAGCAGGGCACCTACTATTTTTAGATTTGTTCACCTGGAGAACTATCTTTCCGATTCCCTGGGAATCAAAGTGGACCTTGTCATGAAAGATGCATTGAAACCAAACATAGGTAAATACATACTTAAAGAAGTTGAAGCCATTTGAGGGATCTGCATTCGTGATGTAAGAGACTATGTACAGGACATATATAATGCCATGGAGGCAGCTGAAACTTTTATCAGTGAGTGTACCTTTGATGATTTCATCGAAGATGTCAAAACTCAGTATGCTGTAATACGGGCCCTGGAAATAATTGGCGAAGCAGCAAAGAACATCCCTGATGAAATAAAGCAAATATATTCATCAGTTCCATGGAAAGATCTGGCAGGTATTCGGGACAAATTAATACATGCTTATTTTGGTGTAAACCTTGAAGTTGTCTGGCTTAGTGTAAAAGAAGGAATACCTGAAGCCAAGCCGGTGATTGAAGATTTATTGAACAAGCTGGATTCATAGGGTTATGCTTCCTGTTTGATGCATGACGGGGAAGTTTCTCCCCATTTCTGCGCGTAAAAAAAACTAATAAGAATATATCGAAGAATACAAAAAAATTGCTTAACAATTACTGCTTATGAAAATCTGTTTGTTCAAGACCTTCTATTATCGGTTGCATATTAAGCTAATGGGATGTATTGTCTTTTTTAACTTGTAAGCCGAGAAGTCTCCTTTCGTAAGATGGGGAGATGAAAGGCGT
>NZ_JADQBY010000051.1 GCF_016278385.1 Methanolobus sp. | reverse complement strand
TTGTTATACACATAAAAAAAAGAGCTGTATTGTATTTATTCTTTTTGCTATTGTTAGTCTATTGCATAACTATTGTTGCAATGTTGTATTTATACTGTTATTGCAATAGTATCATTAGATGGTAAAAAGAAACAAACCGTTAATAACGGCAAGTGTTAGTCCCTATATAAAAGAGCAAGCGGACGCACTCGTGGATTCGGGCAACTTTGGGAGTATGTCCGATCTTGTCAGTATTGCCTTAGCGGAGTTTATTGGAAATTACAAGCGTGAACACGGCATGACTGCTCACAAATCACCCTTAACTACTTCAAAAGACGACAAGCCGATTGTTGTTGAGCACATAATCGAGTAATTTTTTTGGCATTATTAACAGTGTGAATATATAATTTGTATGTAGAAAATAAATCAAAAATGGAATCAATAGACTAGAATCAAAAGGTGTATGAATATGGACTTTATCGATCATGTAAAAGCGTTGGCTGCTAAGGTGCCTGCCCTGAAAGACAGCATCCAGACTGAAGAAGCGACAAAAAACGCACTTGTTATGCCAATGATTAATATTCTTGGCTACAATGTTTTTGACCCTACGGAAGTAATTCCGGAATTTACTGCAGATCATGGCACCAAGAAAGGCGAAAAAGTAGATTATGCAATCATCAAAGACAACGAGCCTATCATATTAATAGAGTGCAAACCGATCGGATCAGACTTAAACACCAACCACGCATCACAATTATTTAGATACTTCAATGTTACTTCTGCGAAAGTGGGTATTCTAACCAATGGTACAACATATCGATTCTTTTCAGATCTAGAAGATGCCAACAAAATGGATGACAAACCTTTCCTGGAAATAGACCTTCTCAATCTCAAAGATGAACAGGTAGAGGAGTTGAAGCGCTTTAAAAAAGAACGTTTTGATATTTGTGAACTTGAATCGGTTGCAAATGAATTAAAATATACTAAGGAAATTAAACAGATACTTTTAAAAGAAATGAACAAACCATCTGATGAGTTTGTTAAGTTCTTTGCTAATCAGGTATATACTGGCCGGATCACACCCAATAAGCGTGACCAGTTTACAGCAATCACCAAAAATGCATTTAACCAGTTTATTAACGACCGTATCAATGAAAGGTTAAAGATTGCAATGTCAGACAGGGATACTGTAGACTCTGTCGAAATAGATGATGACATAGAACCTGTTGATGATGGAATAGTCACTACTGAAGAAGAAATCGAAGGGTATCATATCGTCAAAGCAATTCTCCGTGAAACTATCTCGCCTGAACGGATTATTATGAGAGATACTAAAAGCTATTGTGGGATTCTTTTAGATGATAACAATCGAAAACCAATATGTAGACTTCGATTTAATTCTTCTCAGAAATATGTAGGTATCCTTGATGATGAACGCAAAGAAGTAAAAACACCCATTGAAGAACTGAATGATATCTACAAGCTGGCAGATGTGATTAAAGCAGCCGTTGAGCGAATGGAAAGTCTAAATGATAATTAGTATACTTGCCTAATGTATAAGCGTGAGCAGAAAGAGAAGACAGCTGCTCACAAATCACCCTTAACTACTTCAAAAGACGATAAGCCAATTATAGTTGAGCACATAATCGAGTAAAATTGGTTCGAATCGCACCCTTCGCACTTTAGAAAAGGGTAATAGGTAAGTGTAAAAAACGGAACTGTTATCAAATTATGCAAGTGTTTTGTTAGTTTTTTTAAAATAGATTTTTTATATATAACCAAAAACAAAAGGTTTATAGTTAATTTTTTGCATATGGTATTATATTAATGGAGAGTTTAATAATATGACTTTGAAATACAAGTTATCAAAGTATTTGAATAATCGAAAATATAAACCCTATTTCAAAATTATTCCAATCTTAAGTATATTGGCAATTATCATATTGAATGCAGATAATGAATCTGCTTTTTCATCTGATCAATCCTTTCAAAATCAAATTATGTCTTTCATTTCTGACTTCCAAAATAGTTTCAATTTCTCAGATATTACTCAAGTAGTTACTACAATATTAATTCTAATTGCAATATGGACAGGCTTTAAGTATTGGTTACTTAACTATCGAATTATTCGAAAGAATAAAAAAATAACTGAACAGATTCTATTCGCAGTTTCAATTGTCGTTTTTTCAGGACATATTGTATACAACTCAGCTATAGGCAAAATGTTTGATACACTTATATTTTTTGTACTTCTGTATGTAATTTTAGCTTCTACTTGGCTTCTAGCTAAAATAATAGATTCATTTAATTTGGAAAACGATTTATATTGTTGGGGTTTGCGTTTAATAGGTATTGTAACAATGTTTTTTGGTTTCATAATATTTAGTAGTGGAACTTTTGCAATGGCTTTTTCTGATGCTACAAGCTCAAATATATTTTGGATAGCAGGTATTTGTTTAATGCTCTTGGGAGCTTTTAGTGAATATAGATCTTTCAGAAGGCATGGAGTTTTTGTATATTTAAGATAGAAGTTGGTGAGGGAGAATGGGTTTAGCTGACAGAGATTATACAAACCGAAGTCATAAAGTGAATATTACTAAAAGAAATAACAATTTGGAGATAAATACAAAAGACTCTATACAACGTGTAACCCATAAATCGAGTTCGTTTTGTGAATATTGTGGAAAAGAGATTGAGATTAAGCAAGTCAAGGAAACCCAGACTATATCAAAAATAGAGAAAGGCTTGGTAATAGATGAAACTGTTGAAGTATTTGTTGAGAAGCGAGAGTCATTGATCTGTTCTACTTGTGGTGGCACATTTTGTCCTTCTTGCATTAAATCATTCTATAAAAATAAGAATGATTTCGTTTTAACGAATATTTGCAAAAGATGTCAAGAAAACGAGAGTGAAGAAAAGAAAAAAAACTGCACGCATAATTATGTAAAGCGATTCATACGGAAAGATAATTATTTTGATTACTATGAATTAGAATGCCTGATTTGTAGTGATAAAAAAGGAATTGCTGAGCCAATAGAGAAAATAAAGAAAGAGGCTGAACCAAACCCAGCACAAAAAAGAACAACACAAGCAAAACCTAAAACAAAAGAAAAAAACACCCCACATGCAAAGCCAAAATCACAGAAAAAAGGGATTTCAAAGATTGTAGATTCTGTCAAAGGTATTTTTAGATAGGACTCTTATACTAAGCTTCCCACATTTCTAATCTTTACTTAATATGTGTATTCAAACTAAAAGGCTTATCCGCTTCAGCATTCTTCTTCATGTAATGGAGAGTACCTTTAGAGAATCCCATTTTCTTCCAAAAGACATATACTATAAGAAATCCACATTATGCAAGTGATAATATGATTCATGAAGAAAGAAATAAGTTATCGGAAAAGACTCAAAACATGACTCGTGCAATTGATTCTCTGAAAGAAGAGCTGGAAGCAGTTGACTGGTACACCCAGAGAGCAGATGCCTGCACTGACGAGAACCTGAAGAAAATATTAGTGCACAACGCAAATGAAGAGAAAGAACATGCAGCTATGCTTCTCGAATGGATCAGGCAGAATGATGATAATTTTGCAAAGGAGCTTAAAGAATACCTTTTCAGCAAAGAGAAAGACATAGCAAGCCTTGAAGAAGGCTAAATTAAATATTTATTATTACTTTTTTAGGCAAAACGACTCAAATATCATTTCTACGTCTTCAACCTTTCTAATAGCTGGTCAGTAATACCTGGAGTTGGATAGCGGATGATGGTAGTTGGTTAAGCGGGGGTGCAAAAAAACTCACTTCGGTGCCATCCAACTTCCTTTTACTATCATGTGGTTTAATATATATTTCTTCTGGAATTACACGATGTTATTTCCAAAATTAAAATAGAACTTTTTGCATACGTTAAAAAAGTTTATTAACACATATAGAGTACAACATATCAAGGATCATTAGCGCAACATAGATTGCGATGAATATCAACAATTGACTAAACTTAGATTCTGCAAAGATTTCCATTGTATATGTATAATCCACATAAACATTATTAACTCTTTTGAGCCTATTAAAATATGGATTCTAATCAATCGAAAGAAATATACCTATATATCTCTTTAATCCAAACAGATGTGGAAGATGGGTGAAAACACATGTATATAAAAACACAATGCCCTGTCTGTGGAGACAGTAATTATCACAACATCAGGTTACGCGTGGTCGAAGAGATAAAAAAGCAGCGTTCAACATTCACAGTGACAGATGCTGAAATTACAGATACTGTAAGTGAAGAAGAACTTGCACATGAGGTTATGATGGTGCTGAGTGATCATCTCTACAATGGAATATCCACCAATGAGCTCTGTAAGATTCTCAAAGACAAGTTTGGCATCCTGGCCAGATATTGCTGTGACATCATCCAACAGCTGAAGATAGAGATGGATATGTATTGTCCAGATAGGCAGCATTTGTATTTTGTGTAGGACATAATGAAGTAGATCTCTAATTCGGATCATCCTTTGTCTTGAGATTTCCAGGTATCATGAATTCAAACGTACTCCCTTTACCGACCTCACTGGTCAACCATATCTTCCCACCCTGGATCTCAACAAACTCCTTTGCTAGAGCAAGACCAAGGCCTGCACCACCATGTCTACGATCCAATACAGGCTCTAGTTGGACAAATGGTTTAAAAAGTACTTTCTGATCATCTTCCGATATTCCAATTCCGGTATCATTAACGCTAATATGAAGATCTTTGTTCGCATCCTGCATGAGCTCTACAGTCACTTCTCCACTAGATGGAGTGAACTTAATAGCGTTGCTTATAAGATTGAGCAATATGGTATGGAGTTTGGACCTGTCGCAGATCATACTGTCATTCGACGAGTCAATGTGATTGAATTCAAGGTCGACATCCTTTTTAATAGCCATGGGAGATGTGATTTTTTGAACATCAGACAACAGGGATAATAAAGAGAACTCAGTGATTTCAAGTTCCATTCTTCCTCCTTCTATTTCAGCAATCTGATTTAAAGAAGTTAACAGATCGAACAATTTAGAACCCGCATGCTTGATGGATTTTACACTTTTTACTTGAATGGGTGTAAGAGGCCCAAGATTTCCTTCTATAAGCACATCAGAGAATCCTACAACATGGCTCAAAGGAGTACGTAGTTCATGATTTATCATGGAGAGGAATTCACTTCGTGTTTTTGATGCATTTTCAAGCAACAGTTTTGCTTCTATAAGCATCTTTTCTATTTTCTTGATCTCTGTAACATCCCTGGCAATGCCTGCAATTCTTTCAGGTATTCCATCAACTCCATAAACCAGATGAGCATTTACTGACATATAGATTAAATTACCACTTTTGCTTCTAAGAAGCACAGTGTGATTATTCAAATCTCCTGATACTTTCAAAGTTTCAATCACTCTCTTTCGTTCACTAGGTACGGTATATAGTGCCTCCATAGAATGACCAATTAATTCTTCAGGCTCAAACTCGAGATAGTGTTTTATGGAAGGACTGAGAGTTAGTATAGTCCCATCCATTTGTGTTTCAAAATAAATATCATGGATCTCTTTAAATATTCTCTTGTATCTGTTTTCTCTTTCTTTGATCTCAGCGTCTTTACGGGCGTGCTCAATTGCATTTGCAAAAACCTCTCCCATCAACTTCAGAAGTCCCAAATACCCATCTATCTTTTTACCGATACATGGAGAAACCAAACACAGATTACCCAGGATTTTCCCGCGATATTCCATTGGCACACTTACTAATGAATTTATATTTGATTTCGTCAATGTTCTTTTTTCAAGAAATGCTTCGGGGAGAAGATCATCAAGATTGCGAATGTAAAATGTTTTTCCGGTTAACAGTTCTTTTCTCCACCAGTGGTGATCAGCTATATTGAAATTATCAAAATGATTAATATCAGGATCAATACCCTCTGCATTCCACACGTGAGTTTCCTTGATATACAGGTAATCATCGGAGAACATAAAAACTCCGACCTTTTCAACTCCTGTCAATTGACCAATCATTTCCAAGGCTTTGTTTATTGATGTATCCGTGTCTTCAGGCTTCATGCACATGAAAAGAGAGGAAATTTTGGAATGGATCGTACCAAAATTCATAAAGGCACTTAATTCCAATTCAACCTTACTGCGACCAATTGCGCTTTCTAGGTGTGCAACAATAAGTTCTAGTACTGTCACGACTTGTTCTGGAATTTCTTCTGTCGAATGAGAACAAACACTCATTACAGCTATCACTTTGTCATTGTACTCCATAGGGAGCAACAACATGGCACTTAATTTCTCTGAATCATGGATATCATATGGATATAAAGATGATATTTCATCACCTTTGATAAGTGAGGACTTCCCTGACATCGCGGGTCCCATAAAATGAACTGGTTGTTTTACTTCCCTTAAATACTGTTCGAATTTTGGTAAAAATCCCTTGCATGCAACAAATTCAAGATCCTTTGCATCTCCCTCAACAAAATGGATTACTCCAGAGTCAATTGTATCAAGTTGTAACAGATTGTCAAGAACCAGACTTAACTTTTCATGAAGGCTGTTTGTTGAACTTACGATAACAGCAACATCATGTTGAATACGCAGAAGATTTGTCATGTTGGCACCAGTTCTCATAAAATGAAGACGCGAGTGGAATATATTATGATGTATATAAAAACACAAATGGCATCTTATATAAATATTATTGAACATATAGAGGGTTTAGACACAGTTAGAAACGAGTTACTCGAAAATGAAAATTACCTCGGCATCAACGAATATTTGGCTAAAACAAAGTAGAAAACTATTAATAGTATACTTATCCCAAATACTTTGGTAAGGTGTACGGTATTATAGCGGTGAGCCCATACCAACCACCTGAATAATTTTGCTATGAAGTCCAAAACTTCATATCCAACCTGTCCTATATTGTACTACAGTGAAGGTGTGAGCATTAAGTTGCTCGTTGCGCTCTCTTCCTCAGCGTCGATATCTTTTAACCGAAAAAGACTCGCTCATGAGTTCCTGATTTTCTATATTTTGTATGGGTGAGGTTTCTGTGGACCTAAAAGATATTCTCATCATAGCGTTAATCTTCTTAATAGTGCTTGCTATTCTAAATAACATACTTGCTTTGTTTGCTATTGCAATACGACTACTAGTTAGCCCGATGTGTCTTATTTTTGTCGTGGTCGTAATAGCTGCTGTTTTGCTTTTTATAACGAAGATCTTTAAATGAGACAATGATGGCTTTTTTCAAATTTTATTTTTTGTAAGCCTATTTTCCGGCTTTGAAGAAAGCATATTATTAGCAAGTTCAAAATCATAGATGACTCGGATGCATGTATATATCATAGTATTTGTGTAACATGTTCAATAAGTGTTCAGCAGTGACTCAACGCAATATGGGATGGGTCATAAGTGTTCGTTTGTGCTTGATAATACCTATGAAGGATTTCTACAGAATCATTCTGTTACCTTCAATAATTATTACATAAACGCAACTCTCCGGATTAACATACATATAATTAATATAAATTTTAAATATATATTTATATATGATAAGGTGGTTTATTAGATGAATGATAACGCCGTTAACAGTGTGGAGATTTTATAATGTTTGGAATAAACAACAAATTTAACAAAGAAGTATCTGCCGTCTTTGAAAGTATAAACAGTGGTATGCTGGAAACTAGATTAGATGCTAATTCGTGTGGTAGCAATAACGAATTGTGCAAAACTCTTAATTCTTTTCTTGATGAAGCTGCTAAGTGGAAAGAGTCTGCAGACTTCATGGCTACAATTCTTAACAATATTCCAACACCGGTCGTAACAATGGATACGAATTTATCCATCAGCTTCATAAACTCTGCAGGAGCTGCTGTGCTTGGAAGCACTCCGGATACTTGTGTCGGCAAGAAATGTTTTGATCTATTTAAGACTCCGCACTGTAATACAGAAAACTGTCAGGTGGTAAAAGCCATGAAGACAGGTCAGGTTTGTACTGCAGACACAGTTGCGAACCTGCCATCGTGTCATCTCCCAATCCGCTATACAGGTGCTGCTCTGCAAGACGGGAAAGGCAATGTTATAGGCGGGCTTGAGTATGTGCTTGACATTACTACTGAGACTGGCATTACCGAAGACCTCCTGAATCTTGCAGAAGCAGCTGTAAAAGGTCAGCTGGAGGTAAGAGCTGACGCAGATAAGTTCACGGGTAATAACCATGAGATAGTGACAGCCGTAAATAAGACTCTTGATGCAGTAATACACCCACTCAATTTCGCTGCGGAATATGTTGAACGTATTTCAAAAGGTGACATACCTGAGAAGATTACAGAGGAATATTATGGTGACTTCAACGAGATTAAGAAAAATCTCAACCAGTGCATAGATGCCATCAATGCTCTTGTCGAGGATTCGGCAAGCATGGCGGAAGCAGGCACTTGTGGCCATGTTGACTTGCGTGTAGATACTGTTCGTCATGGTGGTGAGTTCAGGAAAATTGTCAATGGTTTGAACACTCTTCTTGATGCGATTGAACAACCACTCAATGAATGTAATGATGTTCTCCATAAAATAGCTGTTAACGACCATACTACTGCTGTAGAGGGTCAATATAGCGGTATATTTGAGCAGAATGCCTACGCTGTCAATGAAGTTCGGAGCCGCATACTGGCAATGGTGGATGCGAACAAGAAGATTGCTTCAGGCGACCTGAGTGATCTTGAAAAATTCAAGAAAATTGGCAAGCGCTCAGAGAATGATGAGCTTATTCCATGTTATATCTCAATGATGAGTAACATAGAAGGAATAGTTGATGAATTCATTAAGCTTGGTAACGCTGCAGAAGCCGGAAACCTTGACTACAGGGCTGATGATTCCATCTACGAAGGACGCTTTAATGATGCTATTAACACTGTCAACCAGGCTATAGATGCACTTGTGACCCCGCTGAATGAGTCAATGCGCATTGTTAATGATTATTCCGAAGGTAGTCTTGATGCGAGGTTCAGCTTCACAAGAAAAGGTGATTTTAAGGTATTCTCTGATTCACTTGACAATTTTGGAGAGAACCTGCAGGCAATTATTGCAGATTCATCCGATGTTCTTGAAGCTATGTCCAACAATGACCTTAGCAGGCCTGGTAAGGTTCAGGGTGTTGGTGAGTTCAAAGTTCTGACAGGTGGTATTGAGAACACCAGAAGATCATTGAACAATGTAGTTTCAATGGTACACGATAGCTCAAGGAACGTTGCATCAGCGGCTGAAGAAATGTCAGCATCCGTCGAACAGATGTCATCTTCATCCTACCAGATAGCTGATACGATATCAGAGATTTCAAGAGGTGCTCAGAGTCAAGCTGCAAAGACAGAAGAAGTCTCACGTGCCATGATTGACATGACCCTTACTGTACAGGAAGTTGCCACAAATTCACAGAAGGCAGCAGAAAATACAAAGGATTCAAATGAACTAATAAATAATCTTGGTTCAATTGCCAAAGATCTTCTCGACAAGATGGATTCCATTAAGAATGCATCTGCCGAGTCTTCTGGTGTTATAATGGAACTTGATGGCAAATCCAAGCAGATTGGTGAAATTGTGAGCCTTATCACAAATATTGCAGATCAGACTAACCTTCTTGCACTCAATGCAGCAATTGAAGCCGCGCGTGCAGGTGAGCATGGTCGTGGATTTGCTGTTGTGGCAGATGAGGTGAGAAAACTTGCCGAAGATTCAGGTAATGCTGCAAAACAGATTGCAACGCTTATCGCAGAGATCCAGGAGGGTACGCGTAATGCAGTTACGTCCATGCAACAAGGTTCCATTGAAGTGGAAACAGGTTCAAACGCCCTCAATGAAGCAGCTGATGTTATTGAAAAGGTAGTAGGTGCCGGTAGCCAGATAGCAAATATGGTACAGGAGATTGCTGCTGCTGCACAGGAACAGTCTGCTTCCATTGAAGAAGTAACTTCTTCAGTAGAAGAGGTCAGTGCTATTTCCGAGGAATCCGCTTCAGGAACTGAAGAAGCATCTGCTGCTGTTGAGGAACAGAGTGCTACAATACAGGAACTTTCAAGATCATCAGAGGATCTCGCAAGCCTCGCGGGTGAAATGAAAGTAGTCGTTGACAGGTTTATACTGGATTCTACGTTTACGTCAGGTGGACAGACTGACAATTCAGGAAAAATAAAATCAACTAAAAAAGTAGAGCATGCTCTTGTTTAATGGGATGTGATACAATATGACAGATGATTTAATATCTGAAACAAGTTCTACCGATGAACTTTTACAAATGGTGGTTTTCCAGCTTGGTGGAGAGGAATTCGGAGTAGGGATTATGAAGGTTCAGGAGATCATAAGGATGCCTGAGATCACGCAAATCCCACAATCTCCAGAATATGTAGAGGGTGTTATCAATCTTCGTGGTAAGATAATTGTGGTTCTAAATCTTGATAAGCGCTTTAATCTTCGATCCAAGGATATAGATGAGCATTCGCGCATAATTGTCGTTGAGATTGGTGACAATGTTGTGGGTATGATCGTTGATTCTGTAAATGAAGTATTGAGGATCCCTGCTTCAAACATTGATCCAGCACCTGAACTGGTCATGTCCAATGTAAGTAAGGATTATATCACAGGTGTAGGTAAACTGGATGATCGCCTTCTGATACTTCTTGACCTTAGTAAAGTATTGAACAAGAAAGAAGTTGAAGATATCGTAAATCTTGCCTGATATTCAGGCAACCGATATTTTATACTTTCTTTACTTTTTTTACAGATAATGTATGAATATTTTCAGGGAATACAACGTTGGGAATAATTAGGGAGAGAATCTATATCAAAACTATAAATACTACTTCTTCGAATTTTATTATGGGGATATTAATGGAAAATTCAGGGAACTTTCTGATGAACAATGGAAATTTATTCGACTACATTTACCACC
>NZ_JADQBY010000045.1 GCF_016278385.1 Methanolobus sp. | reverse complement strand
TGGTCGAGAAAGAAGACATTCTCTTTAACTAAAAGTGAAAACTGTCAAACTTGGGATGAAGCTGTAAATCTTGTAAAACCAATACTAGCAATAAAAGATTAGAAGCTTGATTTTGTTAGTGAATAAAAAAGAAGAAAGCATACATTAGTTCTAGAGTTAAGCAAGGTTTTATTTTACACCGGAATTATTAATAAATGGGGTCTTTCGCTAAATTAGAACGCACAACTTCTTTATTTATATGATACATTTCTAGAATAGATTTTACTAAATCACAAAACCATTCAGGAGCTACAGGTGATACAAATATTTTATCAATGAGGATATCTAGATCCACTTCTATATAATATCCCATCTCATCTATTTTGGCATAAGAAAATAATACCCCATTCTCATCAGGCCCAACTAGATCCATGAAGGGATAAATCACTCTTAGCTCTTGTTCATATTCAAAACTTTTTCTTTTATGTAAATAAGAGTAAATAATATTATTTTCAGGAATATGATCGTTGTCGTAATCGATGTATTTTACTTCTCCAATAAAAACAGGTTTGGAAGTATTTTTGAAACTCTCTTTTAATCGATTGATTGTTGTCTGGATTGCAATACCTTCATTGCTTTTTAGATATAATTTCCACATTGCTGCTGATTCATAATTATTAATGTGCCAGCAGTTAACATTGACTTTATTACGATATTCTCTACAGGATTCGCTATGTCTTTGCAATATGTCATCGATGTAATCCTCATGTTGACGAAACATCTCTTGCCTAGATTTGATATTGGCTTTTGTAGTCGACCCTTCAAAAGAATCTGATAGTCTATCAGATCTGCAAAAGAAGAGGGATTTTTTATCCAGCATAGATACGAATTTAGTAAAATCTATGTATCTCCATATTTTAGTTGAGCCATCGTGAGAAATCTCAAATGTTGAATGATTTTCATACACAAATATACCTTCATAATTAAAAGTTCTCTTTTGAGTTTTATCATATATGTCACTTGTAGTTTATCTGTTTCGATAAATAAAAAATAAATTTCGTAAGAAATAATCACTATTAACTAGAAATTGGAGAATGTATTGTTCAAACTAGATTAAAGCAGAGATTAGCACAAATCGTTTTTAGTATATGTATTCAAATATAATTGGCTCATATTCTAGCCCAAAAATGAGATTACAAATATATTACAACTTTTACACGGATGATACCATGAGGGAATTTATCGACCAGCTCAGGAAGAACGGGAAACTTGTTGAGATCACAGAGCCTGTTTCAAAGGTGTTCGAGGCACCACGTATTGCAAAGAAAACACCCGGAACGGTGCTGTTCCATGACATCGACGGCAACAAGGCCATCATGAACGTGCTCGGTTCAAGGGATGAACTTGCAACAATGTTCGGTGTGGACAAGGACAAGATTATCAAGAGACTCTCGGAAGTATCTCCTGATGGTGAGGTCGTTGTCGTTGAGCATTCACCTACCATGGAAGTCATCGAGGATGAGGTGGACCTTACCAAACTGCCTATAATGACACATTTCGAGAAAGATGCTGGACCTTACATCACAGCGGGGGTTGTCGTCACAGAATACGAAGGCGTGATGAATGCAGCTATCCACAGGCTTCTTGTTGTGGACAAAACACGACTTGCCGCACGTCTTGTAGCTCCGAGGCACAGCTATGTAATGCACAAGAAAGCATCAGACAAAGGAGAAAAACTCCCTATAGCAATCGTAATTGGTGCTGAGCCAACAGTAACCTTCGCATCCACAACACGCGTACCTGCAGGAAAGGAATTCCACTATGCTGCTGCGCTTCGTGGTAAACCTGTGGAACTCTTCGAATGCAGCAACGGTATAAAAGTGCCGCATGCAGAGATAGTTCTTGAAGGTTACATCGACCCGAAGGAAAGAGTGGATGAAGGACCATTTGTAGACATCACAGGCACCTACGACCTTGTGAGACAGGAACCTGTCATACATATAACCAGAATACTGCATCGTAAAGACCCTATTTACCATGGAATACTTCCTGCAGGACCAGAACACCTTTTGATGATGGGCGTTCCCTACGAACCAAGGATATTCAACGCTGTGAGCGAAGTCACCACCGTAAAGAACGTGGTGCTCACAGAAGGTGGCTGCTGCTATCTGCATGCAGTGGTGCAGATCGAAAAACAAACCGAAGGTGACGGTAAGAATGCCATCATGGCAGCCTTTGCAGCACACACCAGCCTGAAGCACGTGGTCGTGGTCGATGAGGACATAGATATCTTCGACCTAAATGACGTTGAATTTGCCATTGCTACCAGGGTTAAGGGTGACATGGACGTGATGATAATACCAAACGTGAGAGGAAGTTCACTCGACCCTAGAGGAGCACCTGATGGAACCACGACCAAAATGGGTATTGATGCAACTAAGGTGCTAAAAGAAGCTCAGAACTTCGAACGTGCAAAAATGCCGGAATAACCTTAAGGAAACAGTGGGATAAAATGTATCTTACAGCAGAAGAAGAAAAGACCCTTGAAGGAGAATACGGTCGTAGTCTCCAGAAAGCAATAGAGATCCTTGTTGCACTGGGAGATATCTACGGTGCTGACAGACTCATACCTGTAAAGAGCGCCCAGATAGCAGGAGTATCATATAAGACAATGGGAGACGCAGGTCTTGAATGGGTCTCCGACCTTGAGGGAAAAGTGAAGATACCTTCAATACTCAACCCTGCCGGAATGGACATTACAAGATGGAAAGAGATGGGTATCGACCCGGTTTTTGCAAAGAAACAACAAGATATCATAGAAGCTTATTCAAAACTTGGGATCCAGACAAAATGTACATGCACACCTTATTATCTTGAAGGGTTTGACGTTAAACTGGATGACCATATCGCATGGAGCGAGTCCTCAGCAGTATCCTATGCAAACTCTGTGATAGGTGCAAGGACAAACCGTGAAGGCGGACCTTCAGCCCTCTCCGCTGCGCTTGTGGGAAAAACTGCAAATTACGGATACCATCTCGATGAGATGAGGGAACCTGTAATTGCCGTGGAAGTCGATTGCAATCTTTCAGGATCTGATTACGGCGCCCTTGGTTACGTTATCGGAAAAACTGTGGGAAGTAGGGTGCCCATATTTTATATGAAGAACGAACCTTCAAAAGATGAGATGAAATCTCTCGGTGCAGCACTTGCAGCATCTGGGGCTGTGGCACTCTATCATATAGAAGGTATCACGCCTGAGGCTGCCAGAAACAAATTCACTAAACCTGATGAGATCATTCCTGTTGAAAGAGGACAGATAGACGAGGTTTATGAAACTAACAGAGACATACTGTCAAGTGAAATAGTAACTGTAGGATGTCCACACTGCTCCCCTGAAGAACTGGAAAAGATAGCACTACTCGTTGACGGAAAGAAACTTCAAAAAGAAATGTGGGTCTGCACTGCAAGGGAAGTTGCAGAACGTTATCCTGACCTTGTGCAGAGGATCGAGAAAAGCGGTGCAAAGGTCGTGTGTGACACCTGTATGGTGGTATCGCCTGCCACGAACAAGTACGTGTCCATAACTGTGAATTCAGGAAAGGCGCTTGCCTACGTACCAAGCATGTGTAAAGTAGCCGCGAAGTATGCGAGTATAGAGGACTGTATCAAAGAGGCAGGTGTCATCGATGAAGATTAGTTGCAGAACCATTTCCAGAGGCGTTGCAAAAGGCGAAGTACTCCTGACACACGATGCAATATCATTCCTTGGTAACATTGACCCTGAGACAGGGGAGGTCGTTGAACCCCAGCACGAGCTCTACGGACAGTCCATTGCCGGAAAGGTCCTTGTATTCCCACATGGAAAAGGTTCTACTGTAGGCTCATATGTCATTTATCAACTTTTCAAGAACAATGTTGCACCTGCTGCAATGATAAATCTTGAATCAGAACCTATTGTGGCAGTGGGAGCCATAATATCAGAAATCCCTCTTGTGGACAGGCTGGAAACAGATCCGTTTGAGATTTTAAAGAACGGTGACAGAGTAATCGTGAACAGCTCAGATTCCTTTGTAGAGATTAACACAATTTGAGATTGAAATTCATGGATGTCTCTTTTCGCTGGAATAAGAAGAATGCATACAGCCTTGCGGCGCTTGCTCCCCTTGTTCCAGGTGCTTTACAGGCCAAAGAACCCCATGATGGAATAATGATATACAGCTTTGCCACCAGACAGGCTGAATCTATCTTTCGGGAAGTAAATAAGGCAAGTACTGATTCTATTTATATAGCAGGCGGACCGCATCCATCTGGTGCTACCGAGGAAACATTAGAGTTTTTTGACTACGTGGTTGTTGGAGAAGGAGAAGAAACGTTACCTGAACTAATAGATACTATAATTTCGGGCAAAGATGTTTCCCAGGTAAAGGGAATAGCCTATAAGGACGCTAATGGCAAAACCACTCTCACTGACAAAAGAGACCCCGTTGACCTTGATAAGTATCCATGCTTTGACCCAAATATCCTTAGGTCACCCCTTGAGATAAGCAGAGGATGCCCTTTCAGGTGCAAGTATTGCCAGACACCTCGACTATTTGGAGGGAAGGTTAGGCATAGAAGTATTGATTCAATAGTCAGTTTTGCAAAACATTACAATGATCTTAGATTCACTTCATCCAATGCCCTTGCATACGGAAGTGACGGCATCCATCCAAGGCTTGACAAGGTTGAGAAATTGCTTTCCACCCTGCACCGTATTGATGGAAAAGAGATATATTATGGAACCTTCCCTTCCGAAGTCAGGCCGGAATTCGTCACTGACGAGTCGCTGGAACTTATCACAAAATACTGCACCAATACCAAATTGAGCCTGGGTGCACAGTCCGGAAGTGACCGGATTCTCAGAAGTATCCTGAGAGGACACACGGTTGATGACGTTGTTCGAAGCATTGAACTCTGTTTTAATCATGGAATCACCCCGATTGTGGATTTCATGGTAGGATTTCCTGATGAGACGGAAGAAGAACAAGAAATGAGTCTTGAACTCATTCAGTGGATATGCAAAAAGGGCGGTCATGTTCATTCACATTATCTTACACCACTTCCGGATACACCTTATGCAAATGTCACGACTTCACCCGTCAGTAACCGTTACAGGAAAGTAATGGGAAAAATGGCGTTGGAAGGAAAAGTTACGGGTTCATGGGAATGAATATCATCCATCCAGCCTCTCATAGATATCCTTGGAGGAATATGTTGAAAATGCAACCACAAATGCAAACTTGCATGATGTAGCAAAGACTATCTGTATATCGCTATGGAACAATACAACCGCAAGCAAAAGTGGGGCTGCGGTTTGTCCTGCGTATTTCATGATATTAAACACTGATACTATGCCTCCCATCATCCCAGGCGGAGCTACCTGGGTTGCAAGAGTGTTAAGCTGGGGCTGCACCATCCCGAAACCTGCACCGAATACGAGTAGCAGAGCTAGTATCTGATTAAGAGAGGAAGCGAATATGAGACCGCCCAGAGATAGTCCTGTCATGCCAAATCCTGCCATTAACAGCTTTCGTTTCCCGAACCTTGCTGAAAACGACCGTGCACGAGAAGAGATACCTGCCATTGCTATGCCTTCGACCCCAAGTGCAAGTCCCGCCTGAATTGAAGTGAAACCATAATTGTCCTTGAGTATGAACAGAACGTAGATGACCATTGTATAAAGCAGGAAGAAAATGGAAAAACTAAGTATAATAGTATTAAGTATCCTGAATTCTGCAAGAGCTTTTATTATAGACTGTTTGTCTTTGCTTCTGTTCTCATGAGAATTCGTTTCTGGAAGTGCAAAAGCAACGATAATAGCAAGCTGAATGCTGAGACCATAGAAGAGAAATGGTACATTCCATGCATAGGAAGCAAGTATACCACCAATCAGCGGTGCAGACACTGCTCCGATACCAGTGATCATGCTCATCGTCCCCATGGCATTGACCCTGTCAAGACCTGTGTAGAGTTTCCCTACCATTGTCATGGCAATGGGCAACATTCCTGCTATTCCAATACCTTGGACGAAACTAAAAGCCAGAAGTGTTGTCATATCTGTTGAGAAGTAACATGCAACACCGGCAACTCCGTTTAAGAGCAGGCAAGGGGCAAGAATATTCTTGCGGCCCACACGGTTAGTGATAAAACTCACAACGATTATGAAGAGAACTGTGGAGAAAGTGTACATTTCAAGTACAAGACCAAGAGCTTCACGGGATGGGTTCAGCGGTTCAACCATAAACGGAAGTACAGGGGCATGCAAAGCCTCGGATGACATTGAAAAGAATGCAACAAGACAGATCAACGGAAGATTCAGTTTTCCTTTCTGCCGAATACATCATTTTTTCAGCTTAAACGAGTAATCATTTTTTGACCTTATGCTCAATGAAGTCACCATTGAATAAAACAAAGACTGTAATTTCCTCACCTTTGTTGAACTTCCTCATTTCCCTGTCATAAACACTCTGCACATGTTTGAGACCGTTTCTTGTGAAATGATCTTCTGTCTTTTTGAAGAATTCTATTACCTGCATAAGAAATCCTGTTTCATAGGATTTTATCTGTAGGGCAATCTCTTTAGACTCATCATCGCTGATTTCTGTGTGATAACACCCATGCAGACCTATTCCACCTATCTGCCTCCAGTCAACATTGCCATCCTCATCTGGTTCGCGATGCAGCATGTAAGGAAAGAGACTGCATATCAGAGGACGCTGTTCATAGATAGAACATCTATTACCATTAAGGAAGGTACATGAACCATCTTCTTTTATTTTGAGTGCATAACCGGAAACATAAAAGTGCCCATATTGGTCGCATAACTCATAATAAGGAGCGGGTTCCAGAGAATCCGCAGACAAGTCCTTTATTCTGATTGAATCAGCGGTGAGAAGGAAAACATGATCATTGAATTCCCGGGTGCAGCAGCGTCCGCAAAAATCACATTCAAAACCAACTTCCTGTATTATGGACAGCAATTTATCCATTGGGTAATCCTGTACACACTTAAGCTCATCGTTTAATGCTTTAAGCTGTTTCTCAATTGGTGAAGTAACCTCGATCAACTCCTAATATAATAACTGCCATAATCTCTGCTTTCTAAAAGCAATTTTGGTCCGATTTTCCGCAACCTTTAATAATGAGCATTACGTCTAGAAGTAAACTCACGACTAGAATTATATATCTAGGTTAAACTTAAAAATTACAATTAATATTATCAAGAGGATTTATCATGGGCAAGACAGGCAGCATTGAATGGGTAAAAGTAAAAGGACGTAACGGCAGAGCAATTAAGGTTCAGAAATCAAAAGCAGGGAAAGCACACCCAGGACCAGCACAGAGATTTTCATCATCAGGTGCTAAGAGAAGATTCCTTCGCAGATCTCCAAAAGCACTTGTAAAGTGAGTTAGCTCACTTATCATTAACACTTTTTATTCTTTTTCTTGCAATTATATTTGTTTTTTTAGTTTGATCGGAGTTCATTATTTCTTTGCGCATATCCGATACGCTTATATAGAACTACAAACATTAAAAAACGACCTAAAACAAATATCATTCTAATTTCATACACATAGGAGGATAGACAATTATGGCAGGACAGATGGCAGGACAGCCAATTTTCATATTAAGAGAAGGAAGCCAGAGAACCAGAGGCAGAGACGCACAGAGCAACAACATCATGGCTGCTAAAGCAGTCGCTGAAGCTGTTAGAACAACACTTGGACCAAAAGGAATGGACAAGATGCTTGTAGACAGTCTCGGAGATGTAGTCATCACAAACGACGGTGCAACCATTCTTAAAGAAATGGACATTGAGCACCCTGCAGCAAAGATGATCGTGGAAGTAGCCAAGACCCAGGACGATGAGGTCGGTGACGGAACAACCACAGCTGCTGTAATTGCTGGTGAGCTTCTCAAGAAGGCAGAAGAGCTTATTGAGCAGGATGTACACCCAACAATCATCGCATCCGGTTACAGAATGGCTTCACAGAAAGCTGGAGAGATAATTAAAGCACTCGCAAGGTCCGTTACCATAAATGACAGAGAAATGCTGTTAAATATTTCCGGTACAGCAATGACTGGAAAGGGTGCAGAGGCAACAAAGGAAGTCCTTGCAAACATCTCAGTTGATGCTATTATAAGCATTGTTGATGAAGATGGCAAGGTAGACATGGACAACATCAAGATCGAGAAGAAGGTCGGAGCACGTATCGAGGAATCCGAGCTTATTACAGGGATGATCATTGACAAGGAACGTGTCCACACTAACATGCCAAAGAAAGTAGCCAACGCAAAGATCGCACTTATCAACACGGCAATCGAGCTTAAAGACACAGAAGTAGATGCTGAGATATCAATCACCTCACCTGAGCAGCTTCAGTCTTTCCTTGACCAGGAAGAGAAAATGATCAAGGACCTTGTTGAGAAAGTAGTCAACAGCGGCGCAAATGTCGTATTCTGTCAGAAGGGAATCGATGACATGGCACAGCACTACCTTGCAAAGGCAGGCGTCTTCGCAATCAGGCGTGTCAAGAAGAGTGACATGCAGAAACTTGCAAGAGCAACCGGTGCAAAACTTATCACAAACGTTGATGAGATAACAGATGCTGACATGGGTAAGGCAGAACTCGTTGAAGAGAAGAAGATTGGCGGCGACCCAATGACCTTCGTCACAGGATGTGTCAATCCAAAGGCAGTCTCAATCCTCCTCCGTGGCGGAACAGAGCACGTTATCGACAACATTGAGAGAGCACTCAACGACTCACTCAGAGTAGTTGGTGTAGCAATCGAAGATGAGAAGCTTGTAGCTGGCGGCGGATCTCCGGAAGTTGAAGTTGCACTCAGACTTCAGGAATACGCAGCAACCCTCAGCGGAAGAGAACAGCTTGCAGTTAAGGCATTCGCAGAAGCTCTTGAAGTAATTCCAAGAACCCTTGCTGAAAACGCTGGTCTTGACCCAATCGACATGCTCATGGAACTTCGTGCACACCACGAGAAGGGCATGAAGACAGCAGGCCTGAACGTCTACGAAGGAAAGGTAATCGACATGTGGAAAGCAGGCGTAGTTGAGCCACTTAGAGTAAAGACCCAGGCAATCAACGCAGCTGCTGAATCCGCAGTCATGATTCTCAGGATCGATGATATTATCGCATCCAGACAGGGATCCGCAGGACCTTCCGCAGAAGACATGGTTCCAGGCGGCATGCCACCAGGAATGATGGGCGGCATGGATATGTAAATATCCAAAAATAATAAAATATAAACACAAACTCATTTGCGCAGGTTCTTCTGAACTCTGCGCAAAACTGCTTTTTTTTGAATATGATTTCTGTGATTAAGTTTAAAATGAGATTACTCAAGACATTTGAGTATGTCTTTTGAGTCATAGACAGGAGCTACATATCGAGTTCTCCCACGCGTACCCTTACCAGAAAAATCCGCATCAATGAGTCTTGAAGCATACATTTTTTCAATGATTTCATAAAACCGGGTATACCCAAGTCCGGTGATTTCATGGAACGATTTATAGAGCTCACCAGTCTGCAGACTGTTATCCTTTGCAATCATTCCAAGTAATGTTTTTTCATGATCAGAAAGTGATTTAATATTACGGCATAGATGCAGCAGTCTTGAAGCCTCATATGCTTTGTCAACATCTTCAACAGAAATAATCCTGCTTGCTCTTCTCTCAGCATTAAGGCCAGACCGTTTCAGAAGATCAATTCCAATCCTCAAGTCCCCAGTCCTACCCACATAAGAAACAACCTTATCCTTTGCTTCATCAGATACCACATCCTGATAGAAAGCATGTTTTGCACGGTTGTCAATTATATCAGCAATTTCACTTAGCTCATATCGAGGGAATGCAACCTCCTCAGGCAAAAATACAGAACCAACCCGGGGATCAAAACTGTAAGGAATTCCCACATCACTTATTATCGCTATTACAGAAATTTTGGCCCCGGGATATTGCTCATGTGCCCTTAACAGAGAATACATCACCTCATCAGCATGTCCTTCCGGAAAAAGATAATTGATATCATCAAGTGCAACCACAAGAGTCTTGTTCGCATCCAGCAGATACTTTATAACCTTTTCAAAAAGCCTCCTGAATGCCACACCTGATGTTGGCGGATTGATGTGCACAAGCTGCTCATATATCCTTGAAACGACAGCAAATCTTGTGGAGTCCATCTGACAATTGACCTTTACAAAGACAACATTGTCAGTGTATTCTTTCATCTCATTGAATACCTTTATAACTGCAGTGGTCTTCCCGGTCCCGGGAGGGCCTTTCACAAGGCAGTTAACCGGGCGCATACCCCTCAAAGCAGGCTTCAGACTAAAACGAAGTGCCTGCATCTGGGAATCCCTGTGTGCGAAATACTCCGGCAGGTAGTCAAACTCAAGTATCTCTCCATTGCTAAAAAGAGTCTCATCCCACAGAAGCACATCCTTGCTCACTTTTAATTCCCCGTTTACCACTTTTTAATGATTGTTGCTGATCCTTAATTATAAATATAGCTAATATTAACTGATCAGGAACCAACATGTACTGCAAGTGGTCAGCTTGCAACACTAATATAATTATCGACGCATAATAACTTTTTGCTTTTATCCCACTTTTTATCCTATATATGAAAGCAAACCATATTGAACCAACTAAACAAGTGAAGTTATTTCTGAAACTGTTTTAACCAGGGTTTCAACCTCTTCTTCAGTGTTGTACAAAGCAAAAGATGCTCTTACAGTGCCATTGACGCCCAAGTGATTGATACTGGGCATTGCACAATGATAACCACTTCTCACACAGATACTACGTGTCTGGTCAAGTATCATAGCTACATCATGAGCATTCATCCCAACTACATTGAAAGATACTACTGCAGCCCGGTCTTTTGGACCATAGACCTCAACACCATCCAGCTCAGCAAGAAGCAAGGCAGTTTCCTTTGCAAGAGAGACCTCATGTTTTTCTATGGACTCAACACCAATCTCACTCACATATTCCACAGCACGTCCAAGGCCTATTACACCAGGAATGTTGGGAGTTCCTGCTTCAAACTTTGTAGGACTGAGTTCCATTTTAAAACTGTCATCGGTTACAGAGCTTACCATTCCACCACCAAGGAATAAGGGTTCAATGATTTCGGGCTCTTTTATGTATAACACACCAGTCCCCTGGGGCCCAAGTAAACCCTTATGCCCAGGGCATACAAAAAAATCAGGATCTAGTGACTTTATACTTAGTGGCATGTTTCCGGCAGACTGAGAACCATCTACCAGCACCTTCACACCATTCTTCCTTGCTATGTTAATTATCCCGCCAATATCCTGAATAGAGCCGAATACATTGGAAACATGGTTCACTGCTATAAGTCGTGTCCGGTCGTTGATGGATGAACTGATATCATCCGGATCTACAACGCCCTTAATATCAGGTTTAACAACTGTGACATCAATACCGGATTCTTTTAAACGCACCCATGGAAGCAAATTAGAGTGATGCTCCACAAGCGTAACTATAACATGATCACCTTGTTGCCAGGGAAAGCCACTGGAAACGATATTGATACTTTCGGTTGCGTTTTTTGTGAAGATGGTTTTTTCAACACCCATATTAAAAAATGATGCAACCGTTTCCCTTGCATCTTCATAGCGGTTTGTTGTTTCCCTTGCAAGTCTGTGGGCACCACGACCATGGTTAGCTGCATATTTGTAAAAATAATCTAGCATTGCAGATACAGCCTGTACAGGAGTCTGTGTTGTAGCTGCATTATCCAGGTATATAACTTCGTTTAATACCGGAAAGTCTTTCCTGATGGTAAGAACATCATACATACAAACCAATATGCAAAGAATATAAAAATAGGTTTTGCAGGCTATTTTGCCTGCACTCCGCCAACCATGAAGCGATAAAGCTCCATATCTTCGGCGTCGAGTTTATCTGCCGATACTCCACCGACTACTGCATGGCAGCCGTTGAAGGAATCAACCTTTCTATTTTTCTGTGGGTCTCTCATAATTTTACCTCCTGTCTCTCATTTAAGTTTCTCACCCGGTTAAACACTTGTATTAATATACACATTTTAATAATATTTATCGGTGTTTTCGGGCTAAACATGTATATAGTCACCCATCATATATAAATATTACTTTTTGAACATATATATTAGAGGAGGTTATCTAATCAGCTCCCAACCTCTTCCATTCTAATTAGACAAAACATTTTC